>NZ_CP095743.1:337673-660346 GCF_022049065.2 Niallia sp. Man26 | reverse complement strand
TAAAGTCTAATTCTTTCAAGACTGTGTTATCCATCGTTTCTTTTAAATCCTTTAACATTTTATCCATCGATTTTTCCTCCTTCACCTATCATTTTCTTTAAAGAAAGCCGTCCCCTATGTAATCGCGATTTTATTGTCTGTATGCTAATACCAAGCAATTCTGATATTTGATTGTAGGAAAACTCTTCATAATAATATAGAATAATAACTTCACGGTACTTAATTGGCAGTGATAATACCTTCGTTGATAATTCCTGCCTGTTTTCCACATGCAGTATTTCTGATTCTGGAGTATGATTAGTGATCGAACTTTTTGAAAGCAGTTCTGTTAACACTATGTTTCTGAAACTCCAACTTCGTAACCGGTCCTTGCATAAATTCACTGTAATACGATAAATCCAAGTTTTATAGGAAGATTCCTTTCGAAAAGTATCCAGGTTCTGATAGCATTTAATGAATACCTCCTGTGCGATATCCTCAGCGATTTGTTGCTTTTTCACAAAGGTGAATGCTAACCTAACGACACTTTGACCATATTCGTTCATTAACCACTCGATTATTTCCCCCCTGCTGGAATGTTTCCCATCCAGATTATCTTTATTATTTTTCTCTAACATTCTTTACACCCTTTCAAACTTTAGACGATGCTGAAAAGGTATGGTTGCAGATTTTTTATTTCTGCTACATTTACAGCAAAAAACACAGCTCCCAAAAAGAGCTGTGTTAATCCATTACGCATACATCTTTCCAGATTCTTCTTTGCGGAAAAAGCTCGTCATCGCATTGAAGACATCTGCCTTTTGTCGCAGCAAGTAATGACGAAACTTCTCGTTTGAGATATTTTTGTAGGCGGACATCAACGTGCTGTGGCGATTGTATTGATTCACCTCTCCATATCCAAACATATTGGAGACTTCCATCAATTCTTCGACAAGCTTGACACAGCGGGCATTGTCGGATGTGAGGTTGTCGCCGTCTGAGAAGTGGAATGGATAAATGTTAAATCTGCCTGGATCATACTTATCATTAATCAATTCAAGGGCCTTCCTGTATACAGAAGAACAAATAGTACCACCGCTTTCTCCTTTAGAGAAGAAGTCCTCTTCTGTTACAACTTTTGCTTCTGTATGATGGGCGATAAATTCAATTTCCACCGTCTCATATTTTGTGCGGAGAAATCTTGTCATCCAGAAGAAAAAGCTTCTCGCCATATATTTTTCCCAAAGTCCCATCGAGCCGCTCGTATCCATCATTGCAAGGACAACTGCCTTTGATTCTGGCTTTGTAACTTCATTCCATGTCTTAAACTTTAAGTCTTCAGGGTATATTGGATAAAAGCCTGGCTTGTTGTTCATTGCATTCCGTTTAAAGGCAGACATCATCGTCCGTTTTTTATCAATATTCCCCATCAGCCCTGTTTTCCTAATATCGTTAAATTCAATGTTTTCGACAACAATCTGATCCTGCTCTTTTCGCTTTAGGTTAGGCAGCTCTAATTGCTTAAAGAGTGCTTCCTCAAGCTCCATTAAGGACACTTCAGCTTCAAAGTAATCTTCTCCTGCCTGATCGCCGGCTCCTTGGCCTTTGCCAGGTCCCTTTTGGCCGCCATTTCCATCGCGAGCCACAACATCGCCAACTTGGCTGTCTCCGTTTCCTTGCCCAACATGTTTATTTTTATCATAATTATAGCGGATTTTATATTCATCTAAAGAACGTATTGGTATTTTCACTACTTCTCTTCCATTAGACATCACGATGTTTTCTTCCGTAATTAAGTCGGGCAGATTATTTTTGATAGCCTCCTGCACTTTTTCCTGGTGTCTTTGCTGGTCGTCATGGCCTTTACGATGGAGGGACCAATCTTCTTGGGAAATTACAAACTGGTGATTATTTTCATGTTTTGTCATCCTTACCCCTCCTAAAAATAAATTTTTTCAGCACCATTTTCTGGTTTCATGCATAAACTAATTCGGGCACCATCTTCCAAAAAATTAGTGATTACTCTATCCTATGCATGACGCTTAAATAATTTACTAATAATTTAGATAATTCGCTAATTTGGTCGAATGACAATATAACTTTTTTCTATATGGATAAAAGAAGGAACAGACAAGTCCATTGCCCGTTCCTTCTCCTTCATCATCATCAGCGATTTAATAGACTTCCGACATAGCGCAGCAAATCATTAGCAGATGTAGAATTGTAGCCATGCTCATCAATCAGGCGTGCAATAACTTCATTCACTTTTTTCAGCTGCTGCTCATCAGGTGTTTTAGTGGAAGTCGTAATTTTAACGACATCCTTCAAGTCAGCAAATAATTTCTTTTGAATTGCTTCTCTCAAACGGTCATGAGAATTATAGTCAAATCTTTTCCCTTTGCGGGCATATGCAGAAATGCGGATAAGAATTTCTTCACGGAATGATTTTTTCGCATTTTCAGAGATCCCGATTTGTTCCTCAATTGAACGCATTAGTTTTTCATCAGGATTGATTTCTTCCCCTGTAAGCGGATCACGAAGTTTATTCTTGTTGCAATATGCCTCCACATTATCCAAGTAATTATCCATAAGCGTTTTAGCTGATTCCTCATAAGAGTAAACAAACGCCTTTTGTACTTCTTTTTTCGCGATTTCATCATATTCCTTGCGGGCAAGGGAGATGCAGTTCAAGTACTTTTCACGCAATTCATTCGTAATTGATGAATGCTGATCCAAGCCGTCCTTCAAGGAACGAAGCACATCTAAAGCATTGATCGTTGTGATGTCCTTGCGAATGATTGTTGATGAAATCCGGTTGATTACATATCGTGGATCAATCCCGCTCATGCCTTCATCGCCGTATTCATTTTTCAATTCTTTAATGTCCGCGGAGCTGAAGCCCTCCACACTTTCACCATCATACAGGCGCATTTTCTTTACAAGATCAATATCGCCTTTCTTCGGTTCCTTCAAGCGAGTCAATATCGTGAAGATTGCCGCGATTTTTAATGTATGTGGAGCAATATGGACATCTGAAACATCACTTTCTCTAATCATTTTTTCGTAAATTCTTTCTTCCTCAGACGCCTTCAAGTTATATGGCACTGGCATTACAATGATACGTGAATGCAATGCTTCATTTTTCTTGTTGGCAATAAAGGAACGGTATTCCGTTTCATTCGTATGTGCCACAATCAGCTCATCAGCTGAAATAAGGGCAAAACGGCCTGCTTTGAAATTTCCTTCTTGTGTTAAAGAAAGCAAATGCCATAGGAATTTCTCATCACATTTAAGCATTTCCTGGAACTCCATCATCCCTCTGTTCGCTTTGTTCAATTCTCCATCAAAGCGATAGGCGCGCGGATCAGATTCAGATCCATATTCGGCAATTGTGGAAAAATCAATGCTGCCTGTCAAATCAGCGATATCCTGAGATTTCGGGTCAGACGGGCTAAATGTACCGATACCAGTACGTTTATCTTCAGAGAAGAAAACCCGTTCCACTAAAACATCTTCAATTCTTCCATTATATTCTTCTTGCAGTCTCATCAAATTCAATGGAGATAAATTCCCCTCAATGCGAACTCCATATTCGTCATAAAAGTCTTTGCGTAAATTATGCGGAATCATATGAAGAGGGTCTTCATGCATTGGGCAGCCTTTAATTGCATATACAGCTCCCCTGTCTGTGTACGTATATTCTTCTAATCCTCTTTTCAGCATGGTTACAAGTGTTGATTTACCGCCGCTGACTGGCCCCATAAGCAGCAAAATCCGTTTTCGGACATCTAGACGTTTTGCCGCAGGATGGAAATACTCTTCTACTAAGCTTTCTAATGAATCCTCTAAACCAAATAGCTGATTCGAGAAAAATTTATATTCCTTTTTCCCATTTACTTCATCAATGCCAGCGTCCTTGATCATATTGTATACACGTGAATGCGCTGATTGAGCTACCCATGGCTTTTCCTTTAAGATCTCCAAATACTCAGCAAATGTTCCTTCCCACTTAAGCAAGTCTTCTTCCTGTCTATACATCTCGATTTTTTTTAATATACTCATATGGACCTCCCCTGTCACTTTATCAGAGACGATTAATATAATCTATGCAGGCAGGAGAATGAACATGCTTAAAAAGAAAGGTTTGTTTTTAAAGCCTAGCTTTGACTCATATATTAACGGGAAGAAATGCCCGTAAAAAAAGGAATTCTCGGGCTAAGAATTCCTTTTTTATCTTTATTTCAAATCAAATTTTTTACCTTCCACGAATTCCTTCATGTACAGGCGGGATTTTTTATCTAGCATGCCTATCATTTGGGCAGTCCATGTATCGCTTCTTTCATTGTTTGTTCTTTCTTTATAATAAGCTGAAATGATGTCGTTGTATTCCACCAGCTCTTGTTTGTATTTGTCCAAGTCTTGTTCATACTCATTTTCATGATATACATGATGGAAAGGTACTCTTGGTTTTATATCTGTATGCTGATCTGGGTAACCTGCGACAATCGCGAATAATGGCAGCACTCTGTCTGGTGTTTTTAACAGCTCAACCACTTCTGGCAATTGATTGCGAATTCCCCCAATGTAGCAAATACCAAGTCCCATTGATTCTGCTGCAAGCGCTGCGTTTTGGGCAGCAAGGGCTGCATCAATTAGGCTGACCATAAATTTCTCTGTGCTTTCAAGGGAAGTTGATACATCCTTTCCTTCCATTTCTGCAGCCACACTATGTCTGTGAAGATCGGCGCAGAACACGAATACATGACCGTTCTCAGCAACATAGCTCTGATTTCCAGCAAGCTCGGCAAGCTTTTTCTTTTTTTCCTTATCTGTTATGCCGATAATGCTGTATGCTTGAATGAAGCTTGATGTTGAAGCACTTTGAGCTGCTTCTACAATCGTTGTAATTTGTTCTTTTGTTAATTCTTCATCCTTGAATTTTCTTACAGAACGATGGTTCAGCATCGTTTCAATAACATTATTCATCCTATACATCTCCATCTTTTTGTATTTTCGTCTATATTCATTATAATAAAAGAAACCTACATCTAATAATAATCTGCTCTTAGCCTGCCCATAAAAAAAGGGATAAACCATAAGGCTTATCCCTCAAATATTACTCATATTTCTTATTTAAATCACGATAATCCTGCTGACGTAGCGCTTCATACACAAGGATTGCTGCTGTGTTCGATAAATTCAAGGAGCGGATATTGTCAGTCATTGGAATCCGCAATGCTCTGTCTTTATTATTTTCGATGATATCCTTCGGCAAGCCTGTTGTTTCTCTGCCGAAGATGAAATAATAATCTTTGTCCTTGTCACTGTAATCGAAGGAAGAGTGAGGCTTCGTTCCGAACTTCGTTAAATAGAAAAATTCCCCGCCTTTATTTTCCTCAAAGAAAATCTCGATGGAATCATAGTAACGGATATCGACATGTTGCCAGTAATCTAAGCCTGCCCTCTTCAGCATCTTGTCATCTGTCGAGAACCCTAATGGCCTGATAAGATGAAGCACTGTATCTGTTCCTGCGCAAGTTCTTGCAATATTGCCGGTATTAGATGGAATTTGTGGTTGATATAATACAATATGTAAAGCCAATCTTGTCACCTCTGTCAATTAGTTCATTGTTTATTATACACCTTGCCGGCAAAAAAATAATGATTTTGCTTTCTTTATTGTCCGTCGACAATCGAGAAAAAACGGTATTTTATATTTGGCGTATATGCTGTTGAATCCTCATAACCCCAATATCTCATTCTGCTGTTATACGTATGGGCATTAACTAGCGGTTCTCCATTACTGTCTTTCCCTGTAACGATTGTCGTGTGGTTATATTTACCATCACCTTCAAAGTCATAGCAAATAACATCACCAAGCTTTAGTTCAGACGCATCACTAACGACCTTCGCCCGAAGACCTTGCTTGGATGATTCGAGAAACCGTGGAAAAGCATTTGCGACAGACCAGCTGTAGCTCCAGCTGTTGTTCTGCATCCACCAGCCGCTGCCTCTGTTCGGATAGCCCCTCATTGGCGCTCCCCCTGCATGAACACATTGTGATATATAATTGGTGCAATCCACCTCAAATTTATGATAAGCAGGATTATAGCTGTTCCACCATTTTTCTGCATACTGGACTGCTTTCAGCCTGTCATACGTATATCTCCATGTTCCTTCACGCTCTTCTTGCTCATTTGTTAAAAGCTTTGCTTCATCCGCTTGAATTGGTGCGATTATTTCTTTATCTTCTATTAATATTCCTTTATAAAAGATCCCTTTCCTGTTTTCGATTTCTTCCTCTACATAGAAATGATCTTTTTGTTTAATAAAGTATTGAAAATGTACCAGATAGTCCACTTCCTCTGTTTCTTCCTGCTTTTCAATAGTTAAAATATTTCCACGAGCCTTCACATTAACAATTTCAGCCTTGCGCTTATCAAAAAGCCTCGTCTTTCTTTCCATCTTTTCATCCAAAACAGAACCCCTGGCATCAGCAACGCACTGCTGCATTCTTTTCTCCATTAACTCTAGCAACTGAGTTCTCAAGTTATACACTCCTTTCCATGCTTATACTTATGAAAAAGGATGCAATACCTTGCCTGAAAAATGCAGTAAATAAAAAAGGAGGACTAAAATGAGTCACTCCTTTTGCTTTATGATGACAGCCGCGCAAGTGCATCCTGCATTTCTTGCAGCACTTCAGGGTCTGTTTCCTTATTGCTCAATGTCGTTAAAGCCTGACGTGATTCATCACCGCCAATTTTCCCAAGCGCCCATGCTGCAGTTCCTCTTATGACAGGTCTCGGGTCATTTTTCATTACACCGATAATATCTGGAACTGCACTATCTTCCTTGAAATGGGCAAGTGCGATAAGCGCATTGCGCTGAATTGGCTTTTTACCTCTCCAAGAGCCGGATATATGTCCATACTTCTCCTTAAATTCCTTATTGCTGATAGTCAGCAGCGGCACAAGGAGCGGCTTGGCAATTTCAGGATCTGGTTCCATCTCGATATGATTATGAAAATCCATGCCTTTGTTTTTTGGACAAATCGTCTGGCATGTGTCACATCCATAAATTCTATTGCCTAGCTTCTCCCGAAACTCTTCGGCCAAAAACCCTTTCGTCTGTGTTTGGAAAGCAATACAGCGCTGGGCATTCAGCTGCCCGCCTTGAATAAGCGCACCTGTTGGACATGCATCGATGCATTTATTGCACTCACCGCATTGGTCTTCCATTGGCGTATCTGGCGTGAAAGGCAGATTAGTAATCATTTCGCCTAAATATACGTACGAACCGAACTCAGGAGTAATAATAGCACAGTTTTTCGCTGACCAGCCGACTCCTGCACGCTGAGCGACAGCCCGGTCAACAAGCTCCCCTGTATCCACCATTGATTTGCATAATGCATCAGGAACTCTGTCCATAATATATTTTTCCAGCTTAGAAAGCCTGTCCCGCAAAACAACATGGTAGTCTGTTCCCCACGAAGCACGGCAGAATATTCCTCGTCTTGCTCCTTTTTTGCTGGAGACACGCTCCTTCATTTTGGAAGGGTATGCTAAAGCAATGGAAATAATTGATTTTGGCTGATCTAAAAGGAGGGAGGGATTCACTCTTTTTTCGATATCCTTCTCCTCAAAGCCTGATTGAAAATTGAGCTCCTGCTGCCTTATCAATCTGATTCTCATTTCTTCAAAGGTACTTGCAGTAGTGAAGCCGATTTTATCAATTCCAATTGTTTTGCTGTAATTAATGATATCCTGCTTCAGTTGATCGTAGTCCATACTGCTCCCTCCTTTCTTCTTCATTGGTTTTTTTACTCATTTATCGCTAAAATAATAGCATAACATATAGACTTTATTTATTGGAGGTACTTATTATTGGATATTTCAATTGACAGAGAACTCTCTTCCCTCATAGCTGGTTTCAAAATTGGCGCTATTTTCTATAACCAGATTGAAGTCGGTGAATCACCGCAAATGGTAAAGGGCCGCTTGCAGCTTTTCCAAGAATCCATCTACTTTGATCTGTTAGAGAAAAAAGTCCAGGATATTCCGTCCGTTCAGGAATGGCGCCAAATCTTTAAAACTGCCGGGAAAGATCCGAACCGCTACCGACATTCTGCTGAAGCACTATTCAGACGGGTACATAAACAGAATTATTTGCAGCCTATCAACAGCAGCATCGATTTAAACAATTTCTTTTCCCTTCAATATGGAGTGCCGATTGGCATTTATGACCTATCGAAGCTATCCGGCGATATTACCTTTAGAATTGGAAAAGAAAGTGAACAGTATACAGGTCTAAACGGCAGAGCCAATTCTCTTGATAACTTAATTATCAGCGCAGATGATGCAGGTCCCTTCGGCAGCCCGTTTGTCGATTCAAACAGAGCTCCAGTGACTTTCGATACAAAAGACGCTGTCCAGTTCGTTTATCTTCAAGCCTCCACCCCGAAGGAAACAGCCGAGCGTATGGTTGCTTCCTTAATGGATATGTTTGTCCAAGTTCACGGAGGGCAGGCACAATTTAAAATTGTAGAATAATAGTGGGGTATGTTCAAGGAAAGTCCTTGTGCATACCTCTTTTGCAGTTTAACCATAAAGTTTATCTGTAAAAACAAAAAGTTATCCACAGTTAAAATAAATCAGAGAGTTATCCACAGGAAAATAAAAAGCTCCCCAAAATGAAAAAACGCAATGCTTCGTTCTTCTTTGAAACGAAACACTGCGTTGTGACTATGTATGGAGCGGGTGATGGGAATCGAACCCACGACATCAGCTTGGAAGGCTGAGGTTTTACCATTAAACTACACCCGCATTTTTAACAAGCTGCTTTACAAAAAGACAACTTATTTTTAACACGTTTTTTATTATATAACTGCAGTTTTAAAAAATCAACCACTTTTCGACATTTTTTTTACGAAGATTACATTCATGCGTAATATTTAACTCATCAGGACTAACTTTTTACTATAGTATGAAGATATTCTGTAATTAGTACCAGAAATAAAGAAAAAGACCGGACATTTTTTGTTCGGTCTTTTTACATTCCTAAAATATATTCTTTTTCTCTTTTAATCCGAAAGCAACTGTCAACAGCAGCAGCACTCCCATGATGAGTACATACAAATTAACAGCACCGCCCACACCTAACTGCTGGGACAGAAAGCCTAATCCGATTACAGGCAGGCTGACACCTAAATACGTGATGACAAAAAAAGTTGAGACGATATTGCCTTTAATTTTTGCAGGCGATCTTTCATTAATTAACGCAAGGCTTCCTGCATAGGCAGGTCCGTTCCCCCCGCCGATCAGCACAGCAGAAATAAGAAGCAATGTCAGCGATTTTGCGGCGATAGTAATTACTAATAAAATTAAGCCTAACGCCAATAATATATAACCGACTGAAATCATCGTCTGCAATGAGAATTGTTTCAGCAGTATTTGGTTTACTGCTGCTGCGATTAAGCCTAATGCAACAACAATGCCGGAAACAGTCAGCGAAGACACATGTGTGAAGCTTGATAGATTAGAAGGAATTAAGCTCATAAACATGCTGATAATAGACCAAGCGATAAATGACGTAAATGATGCCAAAATAAATGCCTTCACTATTGATTTCGGTACATAAGGCTTTTTCAGCTTAACCGGCTGCAGGCCAGGGCGTGCATTTTCATTCAAAAAGAATAAAGCTGCAAAGCATGGCAGGATAAACAGTAAATGCACATAGTATGATAATCGCAAAGGATATGGCGCAAAGTCGCCAAGCAATCCAGACAGAATCGGGCCAATCGCATTTCCAAGCGTTACAGCAAGGGCACAAATAAGGGCCGTTTTCTTTTTATCTCTCTTTTCGTCTAATTCAGTTAACGCCGCAACCGCAACACCATTTAATATTCCGACAGATAAGCCTTGAAACAGTCTTGCAATCAAAAGCATGCCTAGTCCATTAGCAACCGTAAAGCACGCAGTTCCAATCAGGGAAAACAGTATTCCTGGTATAAGGACCTTTTTTCTCCCAATTTGATCAGAGAGCTGTCCGGCCACGATAATGGCTGGGATAACCGTAAACGCATAAATGGCAAACACTAAAGTTATCATTCCGGATGATAATCCCCACTCTTGGCGATAGAGTGTATAAAGGGAAGCCGGAATATTTGTGCCAAAGAGCGTCAGGAACAAACAGCAAGCAACAAGCCAGAAGGAAACCTTCCTGCTCAGCATGCGCTGCTCACGCATCACTTGAATAGAGCTAGTGCGTTCAAGCAGTCTTTGCTGGAAGGCAGACCTCTGCAATTCAGAAGCGTCGATATCCACAACGTCCATCAAGCCTTGCAGACCTACAATCAGATTCTGAACCTGATGCTCTTCCGCATTGCTCGCGATTCTGATTCTAGTCGCCTCTTTGTATTTTTTTGTTTGAATACTTTCTATATTAACTTCATGTGCTCCAAATAAATTGGATATACGAGCCAGGACTCCCGGCTGATCTATAACTAGCATGGAAATTCGATAATCAGAAGCCATCAGCTCTTCACTCCCCTACTCAAAATATCTTTACTTATATTGTAAGGCATGAATAAATATAAAGTCTATACACTTGTAAGAAAATATAACATGAAAATATCGACAAAATGTGCCAACCGTTATAAATATTACTATATCAAGGTTTTTTGGGCCATTCCAATTAAATGACTATATTGAATTAATTTTATTTTCAGAAAACTTTTGCATACTTTTTGTATATTTATATGAATAAAATTAACTACTATTTCCTGAAAATCACCTATTATTCTTATAAAATTGAACATTCTTTGAACAGTATTATATATTGTGATTTTTTTCACAAATATCTATTGTAAATTAACTATGCACCATTCATAATATGTTTATCAAACGTACTTATAGTGTTAATACTATACCAACAGATTATATTTGGAGGAATCAGCGATGGAAGGCGCATCTCTTTATCAAGTGGAAAAACTGGCACTAAAGAAATGGAAAATATTTAAGCGAAGCAAGTTTCGATTTTTTATGCGTGCTGTTGTAGCAAGCATGTTTATCGGTTTTGGTGTAATTGTTGCCTTTAAGACTGGAAATTTCTTTTATGCAGAAGGCTCACCCTTCGCATATCCTGCTGCAGCACTCGTTTTCGGGGCTGCTATCATCCTGATAGCATATGGTGGAGGAGACTTGTTCACAGGCAATACCTTCTATTATACGTATGCTGCATTGCGGAAAAAAATCGCCTGGCTTGATGTATTCAAAGTGTGGGGAACAAGTTATGCCGGCAATATATGCGGCGCTGTCTTTTTCGCAGTATTTATTTATTTGACAGGTTTATTCAAATCCCATGAGGTCAATGAATTTCTACTGCATGCAGCTCAGACGAAAATTGAAGCACCTATAAGCGAGCTTTTCTTTCGCGGCATTCTTTGTAACTGGCTCGTCTGTCTCGCCTTCTTTATTCCAATGGCTTTAAAGGAGGATATTGCGAAAATATTCGCCATGATATTATTCGTTTTTTGCTTCTTCATCTCTGGATATGAGCACAGTATTGCTAATATGGCAACCTTCTCTATTTCATTAATACTTGACCAAAACCCTGCCATTACTTTGCCTGGGATTATACGCAATATTATCCCTGTTACGTTAGGCAATCTAATCGGAGGTGTCGGTTTTATGGGCGTGATGTACTATTATGTGAATAAGCCATTTATGGATGAAGATATAGAAGAAAAATAAAAGCAAGCCTGCTTATGAGGCTTGCTTTCTTTCTTAACGATTTTGAACGATTTTAGCTCTTCTTCTAATGTGTGCATAAATAACTATGCCAGTTGCAGCTAAAGCTGCGCCTATCAAAAGAATAGTATAATTCGACGTAGCTGTATTTGGCAGCCAGGAATTATCGCTGTTATCATTCGCTGATCTTACATACTGGCTATTGCTTCCTTTGTGATTATCTGTGTCCGTTTTGACATTTCCACTTGTAGTTGTGCTTCCTGAAATGTTGCTATTATTATTGGACGGATTAGCAGCTGGCGGGGCTGCTCCATTATTTCCATGTGATGGATCTGCATTTACTGGTGTTTCATCAACATCTCCGTCAGATGAATTGCCTCCTGGCGTTTCTCCATTATCTCCATCAGATGGATCTGTATCTCCTGGCGTTTCTCCATTATCTCCATCAGATGGACCTGTATCTCCTGGTATTTCACCATTATCTCCATCAGATGGATCTGTGTCTCCTGGCGTTTCTCCATTATCTCCATCAGATGGATCTGTGTCTCCTGGCGTTTCTCCGTTATCTCCATCAGAAGGTTCCTCAGGAGTTCCTGTATCGTCCTCTTTTGCACCTTTTATGAAAGTCCAAATAGTTGATACAGCTTTTCCTGTATAATCATCTGCTGCAACAGCATACCAGGCGTATTCCTTACCTTCTTCAAGCCCTTCCCACTCGACTTCTGCCGTTTTGCCGCTGTCGACATTTTCCTGTTTGCCGATTTCGTCATTCGTATAAACATTAACAGCGAAATAATCAGTTGCAACCCGCTTTTTCTCTGCTTCCAGGTCCATGTTTATAACAAGCTCATCTTTACCTGGATATTCTGCTGGATCATAGAAATTATAATCATCTAAATATGGTGAGTATGTGTTAACAATAATTCGGTTATTGTCCTGATCAAAGTGAAGTAGTTTTAAATAACCTTGACCTCCTTCAGGACCTCCTTGATAATCACCAAGCATTTGGTACACTTCTCTGTCAGCTGTTCCATCACCATTATCGTCCACTTCACTGATAAGTGTTTCTGAATCATGGTAATGACCGCTTAATACTGCGAGTACATTTTTGTTTGGTTTTACAACCTCTTCATACAGCTTTTCACCAATCGGGCTTCTGTTCCCAGAAACAAGTAAATATTCATGGAAGTTAAGGATTGCTTTGCGATCTGGATATTGCTTAAGGACGTTATTCATCCAAGCAATATCCTCATCATCAACGCCCCAGCCCATATACAGCATGATAAAATCATTGCCGCCAGATGAAATTAAATCATAGTGTCCTCTGTTGTTTTTGTAGGAATCTCCATAATAAGACTTGCTGCTGAATCTGTCTGCACCGAACCATTTATAATATTCGTTATAGTCATTCGACAGCTGGTCTACATCATGATTTCCTGCCAAAACACCATACGGAATGCCGTTGTCATCAAGCACCTGCATATATTCATCGGCATATTTCCATTGCTGCTCTTTATCTGCTTCATCAACAAGGTCACCAGTATGGAACACATACTTTATTTTCAGCTGGTCCTTCATTTCAGCAATCCACTCTGTCTGGCGCTTGAAAATATACGGGTAGCTCTCCGCATAATATTGTGTGTCTGACATCCATACAAACGTATAATCATACTCATCTGGAGAGCTTGGGATTTCATCCTGAATAATAACATTAATTTTGGAATCCTTCGCAAACTCTTTGACAGCTACATTTGCTTTTAATTCAAAGTCAGCACTGCCAGCTATCTTATATGTGAGCATCTTCCATTTGTTTTCAACAAAACTCCACGCATACATAGATACTTTTCGGCCTTCAAGCGATTTTCCGCTCCACTCTAGCTCCACTAAATCTTCCTCGCCTACTGATGAATCCAGCTCGACATCAAAACGATGATATGGGAATTGTGTATCAGAATCTGTCGTCAAATATTTTCCGTCAAGCGTTGAAACCGACGCAATTTCATTGTCAGACAGTGCTTTCTCACCTGCTGGCTTTTGCTCGGCTGGCGGCTCTGTGTCACTCGCATGCTGAAAGGCTTTTACATTGCTGCTACTTGCTGAATATTTAAAGCCCTTATAAAAGGAAACATCCAGCTTATCGTTCGTCGGATCTGCAACCTTCACTTTTAACAGTGGATTGCCTTTTACAGTTTCTGCATTATCTGCAGGTGATACAAGCTCGGGCTTTGTTGGATTTTCATCATTCACTGTAAAAGTCACTTGTTTTTCGGCAATATTGCCTGCCTTATCTACTGCCGTAACAGATAATACATGTTCTCCTGGAGAAAGTTTAGATGACGCTGTTTCATATGGAGCTTCGATTATTTCATCATCAAGCATCATCTGGAACGATTCTACTCCAGCAATTTCATCACTTGCGCTGGCATTAATGGTAAAGGCTCCTCTGTATTCTTGCTTTTTCATGTTTGTTTCAATAGCAGGTGCCGTATTGTCCACCAAGATGGAAACAGACTTTTCATTTTGTCCATCCTTCGCACTTATAGTGTGCTTTCCATCACCAACTGTTTTACTGTCCCAATTATAGGCAGCAGCGCTAGTTTGCTCACTATTAAGTGTAAAATGGAAATGCTCGAAAGGACGATACGTTCCGTCATCTCCCATATCATAAATCTTATTGGGATCACTCTTCTCTGGGTCTCTTAAAATAGTTCCGTCTGCAAGCACAAGTCTGACATTACGCAATGAATAATCATCCCTGTTTTCTTCACTTTCTTCGAGCTGGAACGGCGATGCTTTATTTCCGGCACGGACTGTGATTTCATTGACTCCCTGCTTCAGTTTTTCAGCATCAATCGGAATCGTAAACGTCTTCCAATATGACATATTATCCTTATCAAGCAGCTGGATAATTTCATCACCCATCGTGATTGCATTTTTGAAATACATATTCAGACTGCTTATTTCAACAGCCAAATAGGCTTGTGTTTCAAGTGACGGGTTCATTGCTGCTGACAATTCTTTTCCATCAATAAAAAGCTTTACTTTATCAGCGTCATGATTACTCGACGTTCCTTTCAGCAGAACATTGCCGCTGACAATGCTGCCATCCTTTACATTAAGGCGAAGCTCTTCTGCATTTTCCGGGTTATTAATCTTGATTTGCTGCTTTTCTGTCTGCACTTCATTCACACCATCGGATGCAGTCAAATAATACTCGACATACTCTTTAGCAATAAAGTTGGCAGCATAAATGCTCGTTGTATAGAGATTATCATTGCCATCCTTTTTCAACAGAAGGCGCTCATATTCCTGTTCACCATTTGTCCGATAATAAACAGCAACTGTTTTTACCCCGTTATTATCATTTGCTTTTGCGGAAACTGTAATATCCTCTATTCCTGTTTCTGTTAGTGCTGTCGTATTTTCAATTGTCGGCGGTGTTGTATCTTCCTCCACAGCAACTGGCTTGCCAGGCACTTGACTTGCTTCCACACTTCCTGGAGTTCCTAACTTTTCACCGCTGCTTACCTTAATTGCAGTTGTGGAGCCGTCCTGCGGATATTTATACAAAATCCCCTTGTTAGCGGCAGTATCATCCACACCGAGAACGTCATTATAGTAAGCTACACTAATCTCTTCTTGTGTATTTGTTGCAACGGCAATTCCCCTTAAATCACTGTTCGCCATTCCATCACTCTGAATGCGGACAATATCTTTGTTTTCCATAAGATTAGTCCCGTAATTAGCGTTAAAGTCGGCAACCGTCTTATCTCCATTAGCATTATTAATGATCCAGAATACCAATGTCCCTTTCGCCGGAATAACAACATCCTCAGGAACCGATGGCCAGACAACATCACTTGCAGGATCTGTTCCATATCGGTATTGAATCTTATAATCTTTAAAGTTTACTGGTTTATTCGTATTGTTATAGACTTCAATAAATTCATAGCCATCTGCTGAATTAACATTCGAGCTGTCAGGCACCAATTCTGTCACAAACAGCTCTGGTACTTTCGAATAATCCGTACTAACCTTTTTGACCGCAACGGTAAATTTGTCTGTTTCCGCACTGTTTGCTCCATCACTTGCTTCAATATAGTACGTTATATTAGAATCTACATCTTCAGCAGGTATAACTGCTTTATACTTGCCAGCTTCCTTTGTATCCTCTGTCATAGATAAAGAAAGATACTCATTCTGTGATTCTGACTTATAGTACAATGTTACAAACGGTTTTGACTTATCATCCTTCACAACAGCTTCAACAGCAATATCGGCGAAGGCTTCTCCGCTGCTGACTGCCTCATGGCTGATAGTTGGCGGATTCGAATCGTCAGACTGATCAAGCTCAACTGGTTTTGTCGGCACTTGGCCTTGTTTCAAACTGCCTGGGTTAGGACTTGCTAGAACCTCAAGCTTTTCCATTTCCGTTCCGCTTTTCGGGAACAAGTATTGGATTACCTTGCCGTCATTATTAGTTTCTTCTCCCAAATAGGACGCAGAAACAAGCTCATTTCCGCCACGATCTTTGATAATGATCGCCCGATTACCTCCATTTGCGAATCCTGGGAAAGAATCAGTAAAGGACAGCAGGTTTTCTTCTGTTAAACTTGTGCCGTACTGACTGTTAAAATCAGCCAAGGCTTTATCACCATTATTGAACCAAAGCACAACCGTTGATTGCGGTTTAATAACTGCATCAGGCACTTTAAAACTAACATCTTCCCTGCTGCCATCTGTGTAGCGGTAGGCAAATGAGTAGTTCTTCAATGATACTGGCTGGTTTGTATTGTTATAAAGTTCAATATATTCATAGTAGTCTGTGCCGCTTCCTTTTGAGTTCGGTGCCAATTCAGTTAGAAGAAGCGGTATGGAGCTATATGTATCTTCCTGTTTAGCTACTTCAATCACATATTCCTCTGTTTTGGCAGTTGATGTTCCATCTGTCGCCTCTATGTAATAATGAATATTGGCTTGGACAGCTTCCTCTGGAATTACGGCAGAAAAGCCGGTGATGCTGCTGGCATCCTTGCTCATGAGCATAGACTGATAAGTGTCTTCCCCTTCTTGTTTATAATGAAGAGTTGCCGACGGAATTTTCATATTATCTGCGATATTTGCTGCAATTTTAATGGCTGTACCCTGTTTGCTGCTTTTAACTGCGCTATGTGAAATTTGCGGAGCTTCATTATCAGCAGCTGGAGGACTAATCTCCACTTGACTAGCTGGAACTTGATCTTCCAATAAGGTACCAGGTGTTGGAGCAGCTTTCGTTTTCAGCTTGTCCATGACTGTACCATTAGCAGGATAACGATATGCAACTGTTAACCCGGTATTGTCAGTTTCTCCAGGCAAGTAGTTCGCAGAAATGATTTCGGTTCCTGTAAGGCTCTTTATCGCAACTGCACGATTTCCACCGTTTGCAAATCCAGTGAAATCACCTTTAAAAGAAAGAAGTTGCTTTTCTGTTAAAGCTGTTTGAAAATGCTTATTAAAATCACTTATGTTTAAATCATCTTTATTGAACCAAATCACTTGGGTTTCTCCTGAGGCAATTGTCTTGTCAGGCAAACTGAGAAGTTTATCACCTTGGCTGCCATCTGTAAATTGATAGTAAAAGGCATAGCTTCCAAGATTAAGTGTCTGATTCGTATTATTGTACACTTCCACATACTCATAGGAATCAGTCCCTTTAGAATCAGGAGAAATTTCTGTTATTAACAGCTGGGGGTACTTACTGAAATCTTCTTCAGAAGTTTCCGCTTGCGGCTGTTCCACATCCTCCTGCTTCGGTTCTTCTGCAGCAGGCTTTTCTGTTACTTCTTCAGCTGGAGTCTCTGTTTTCGTTTCTTCCTCTTGTTTTACAACAGGCTCCTCTGCTGCTTTTGTTTCCGTTTCTTCTGAAGGCTTTTCTTCTGTTATTTCATCTTCTGAATTAGCAGGTGCTTCATTTTGCTCCTTATCGATTGTTTCACTGGAGCTGTCTGTGCTTTTTTCTGATTCTTCATCAGGTGATGATGGCGCTTGCTGAGGTTCTAAAGGTTCTGCTGCGTACGATACTGCAGGGCGGCTGCTTGTAAAAATAGTAGAAAAAAAGAACACAACCATGAGCACAAGCAACATCCATTTCTTACTCGTCTTTCCCCTCTTGCGACTAATCATATTTGCCTCCTCTGCTTATTCATTTTCCTTCCCTCGTCCATCATAATAAAAAGTTTTTAAACTGCTTTTAACAATTTGTGAATAATTGTAAAGAAAAGGGGATATATGTAAATGGAATGTTAGCAGAGTTTTTCCTTTTGACCGAATTTCTGCAGTAACCCCATGTCCCATCTGCGTTATTCGCTATTTACAAAATGAAAACAAAAAAATTACATAATTCAGATATTTATACCATAGTAGAAAGCTATTCTATCTTTAGACCCAATTATATAGAGGAGGAACAAGAGGAAAAATGAAGCTATCAAAAAAATTAAAGGGAATTTCCACATTATCACTGACAGGCTTAATGTTGTTTTCTGCCTACCCATCCATCACACTTGCTGACAGCAGCTTAGACGTGAAAAAAATTGCTAGTTACAGTACTGGCATTACAGATGAGGATGGCGGCGTTGCCGAAATCGTCCAATACAATAAGGATAATGAGAAATTTTATGTTATTAATGGCAAAGCCCAGACAATTGATGTTGTAAACATGTCAGGTTTATACTCCACAGAAGTACAGAACCTACAAAAGGAAAAGTCTATTAACATTGCTGATGTAGTCAATTCAGACTCCTTTCAATATGGAGATTTAACAAGCATAGATATTAACACAGATAAAAAGATTATAGCTGCTGCCGTTCAAGATGCGGATTATACGAAAAATGGACGAATCGTTGTCATGAACTATGATGGAGAAGTGCAGGAAACATTTGAAGCTGGTGTACAGCCTGATATGGTTAAGATTTCAGATGATGGGAATTTCATCTTGACTGCAGACGAAGCAGAGCCAAGACAAGGGCTTGAAAACGGAGTTGATCCAGAAGGTTCTGTCACTATCGTTAATTACGACACAAAGGAAGTACAACAAGTAAAATTTAACGATACAAGTGTTATTGATCAAGATGTACATATCCGCAATAATGGAACGACAGCAGATGCAGTCCATGATCTTGAGCCAGAATATCTTGCTTTGAATAAGGATGCCAGCAAAGCTTATGTAACTCTGCAAGAAAATAACGCAGTTGCATCCATCGACGTAAAAACAGGCAAGGTGCTATCTGTTAAATCACTAGGATACAAAGACCATTCCGTAGAAGGAAATGGCTTGGATGCAGCCCGCAATGATAAAATTGAGATTAAACAATTGCCGATTCTAGGTGCTTATATGCCTGACTCCATTGCACAAACAGAAATTGGCGGTGTAGAGTATCTGCTTACTGCAAATGAAGGTGACGCGACAGAGTGGGAAGAATTTGTTAATATTGAAGACTTCAAAAAAGTAAAAGATTCCATTACTTTGGATACTTCCCTATTTAAAGGCTTTACAAAAGAGGAAGCAGAAGCAGCCTTCCAGGATATGAAGGATTCAGGAGACTATGACAAGTTAGAAGTGCTAACAGACAGAGGCACAGATGCAATATATACACTCGGCGGCCGTTCCTTCTCCATTTGGAAAGCAGATACGATGGAGCTAGTATACGACAGCGGCAGCGACTTTGAGGATATTACAGCAGCCCAATATCCTGATGTATTTAACTGGTCAAATGATGATAATGTGTTTGAGAAAAGAAGTGCCAAAAAAGGACCTGAGCCTGAAGATGTTAAAGTCGGTCAGATCGGTAATGATTTATATGCATTTATCGGACTTGAAAGAATCGGCGGTTACATGACCTATAATATCTCTAATCCTTCTTCCCCGTCTTTTGCTAACTATTTAAATACGAGAGATTTCTCTAGTGCTGTTTCCGGAGATGTGGCACCAGAAGGACTTGAGTTTATTGAAGCAGCAGATAGTCCTACAGGCAGACCTCTTGTACTTGTCGGCAATGAGGTAAGTGGTACTGTATCAGTTAACGAGTACCAAACAGAACAGGTTATCCCGATTGAAGAGATTGCTCTAACTGAAACAGAAGCCACCTTGGAAGTTAGCAAAACTTTAGCCCTTACTGCTTCCGTTAAACCAGCAAACACAACAGAGAGTAAAGAATTAACATGGACAAGCTCTGACGCAAATATTGCCACAGTAAATGAAACAGGGCTAGTCACAGCTGTAGCGCCAGGAACTGCGACAATTACTGTAGAAACGGCTGATAAAAAACACCAGGCAACTAGTGTTATTACAGTTACTGCACCAGTTGTAGCTGATGATGAAAATGATGCTGACCAAGATACAGACACAGATACTGAGACTGGCAGCAAGATTCCTGACGAAGAAACCTCTTCACAAAACGATCAAGATAACTCTAGCACTGAGAACAGCAGTGACAATAACAGCAATGAGTCTGATAATACAGAGGTTGTCGAGACTGTAGCTGGAAATGACGACAACAACGATGGCAATGCACTGCCTGATACAGCAACAAGCAATTACAGCTTCTTATTGTATGGCGGTATCATTCTTGCCGGCGGCGGAATTCTTTACTTTATTGCAAAACGAAAGTTAGCATAAGCGCAATCCCCCTGTTATGACAAAGGGGGATTTTTCCTTTCTTTAATGGAGGTAAAAATCAGCCTGAAAAAGGCGATAAAAATTGCCGCAATCATAATTGTACCAATCACAACTATTGCACGGTTCATCAGACGGTATTGAAAGAAAGCAGCTTTATCAAAATATTGGTTTTCTTTCTTTATTTTCTCCTTTTCCACCGTTGTGCGTTCTCCTTTTACTAAGAGGCGATAAGTGCTGCTTCCGTATGGATGGCATGTTAATAGTGTTATAATATCCTTATCTGGAATTAAGTCCAGCTTGTCCGTTTGCGTCGGCAATATTGTTTCTTTCTCATAAACTTTATAAGCATGTTTTTCTCCATATATATGAACAAAGAAAATATCTCCTGTTACCATATCATCTATATTGCGTAGAAACCGTGAATATTTATAGCCTCGATGGCCTGCTAATACAGAATGGGTATTAACACCGCCATAAGGCAACGATGTCCCTTGGATAATACCAATTCCCTTGCTCAAATGATCATCTGTCGCTCCCATATAAATCGGCAGATTCTCACCGATTTTCGGCAGTTCTAAATAACCGATGATTTCATCTCCTGCTTCTCCTTGTTGATCTGCTTTATCTTCACCAAACGGATCAATTTGCCCATCTCCCCAATTCTCCATCTCTGCATTTAATATACTGGCAGACTCCTTCTCCACCGCAAACTTGCTGGCTGCTGCTTGCTCATAATAGGAAGCTATTGCTCGATCACGTTTAAAGTCGTTATAGAAAATAATCCATTGCGGATATAAAAGAATACATAAACCAACAAGAAATATTGTCATTCCTATTATTTTTTTCAGCATCATTCCGTATCCCTTTTTGCCTTTCTTCTGTCCCTGATAATCAGAATGATAATGATCAATAAAATGAGTGCCAGCGAGATAATATACTCTAAATAGCGCATGAAAAATGACTCGATATCCATTGCCTCATCTGCTGATACGAATGGTATTCTATGCCCTCTGACAAGCATGCGATGTGTATTAATCATATAAGGCTCGCATGTTATTAATGTTGTATAATCTTTGTCTTTTATGATTGCAAGATCCTCCACTTGTTCCGGTTCAACAACTTTTATTTGATCCACTTTATAAGCTAAAGTCCTTCCTAAGCTTTTCACATAAAAGACATCGCCCTTATTTAGCTTATCTAAATTGCGAAACAGCTCAGCTGTAGGCAAACCTCGATGACCAGTTAAGACAGTATGAACGCCTTTTCCGCCAACAGGCAAAGAGGATGACGGCAAATATCCGACACCTTTAGCCAGTATCTTATCTGACACACCTAAAAGAATCGGCAGCTTTACAGAAATTTTCGGAATCTCAACAGCGCCGATTACTTCTCCTTCCAAAAAGCCTTCCGGATACTTAACAGCTCCTCCCTCCTTCTGTTTGGAACTTGCTGAAAATGGGTCGAGATAAGCGATGCTTCCAGATGCTAATCTGTTATTAAATGCCTCTGCATCTTGCAGGCGTTTTTCTTTTATTTTGTCAGATAACCCGCCCACCTTATCCTCATAGCCTTCAATCATATTGTATTGAAGCCTGTTATTATACCAATTAGAAATAAGGGGAAAAGTAAAAACTCCCACACCGATTAAAAATATGATTGCTACAAGGAGCTTTCTTCTCATGCTGCACCTCCTAAAAAGAAGAATGCAAGAGAATCAGCTCCCACATTCTTCTTTTAACTTTTAAGCTGTATCGCCTTTTCTATTTTTCAGAAGGAATGCTGCACCAATCATAAGTACCAATCCAATGACTGTGAAAATGATTGTCCCGATTCCGCCGGTTTGCGGGATAATGCCTTTTTTGACGTTCTCTACTTGCAGGGTTGGGTGAAGCTCTAATTCAGAAGTAGCAGAACTTTCTCTTTCTACTTTTACCTTAATTGGTTCAGTTAGGTTGTTATAGCCTGACGGTGCTTCTGTTTCGACAATAAAATATGTGCCGATTGAAAGCTGTCGCCAATTAATTTTTCCGTTTCCATCTGTTGTTTGCTCAGCACTTAGTGGCACCGCCACTATGCCGTCAATTGTAATTGCCTCATCAGGAGCTTGTTCATCTTCACCAAGTGCTTTATATAATTGAAACTTGGCTCCAGCAAGAGGTTCCTTCTTTAAAGAATCGACTTTGTTTAACTCAATAGAGCCTTCTTGTGTTTCTGTGTATACTCCATTTGTATCTACTGTGTTTTCTGTTCCATCATGGATTGTTAATACAATATTACCTTTGTTTTCAATTGGCCTTATATCATCTATGGCCTGTTCATTAACCTTTACGGAAAAGCTAAATTCCAATTGATCTCCTGCTGCTAACTTCAGCATTCCATCAGCATTCATTACTGCCTTTAAAGTGTTTGAACCAGAGTCAAAAACAATAGAATAATCGTTTCCTTGCACCAGATCGATAGCTTCACCATCTCTAATGATGGAAAGCACTCCTGTATTCTCTGCATATGTCAAACGCGAATCTAGTATATCAATCACAGATGCTTCCTTATATTTACGAATGTCATTTCCTTGCTCATCCTTAACATTCCCAGCAATATCTGCAGGTACATTAGCATTAATTTTGTAATCGATGCTGTCACCTACAGCTATAGACATTGGATTATTTTGTTCCGGTGCCCTGTACTCGCCTTCACTAGCTGGTCTTTGCGATTTATCTGCAGAAAATGGTTCATTTTTTGGATAAATATGAACATCATATACAAGTTCGCCATTTTGATAGAATAAATCTCCATCCTCACCGACTAAAGGAATGTCGATTTGATAAGTGGTTGTATCTGCTGCATGCCCAGGCGGTGCCGAAATTTCTTTCATTTCATACCTTCCCAGCGGCAGATCATCAAATAATACAATCCCCTCACTATTCGTTACAAGAGTGTCTGTATAAGCAGTGTCTGAATTCCCAAGTGCTACGATATTGCCTGTAGCTTCATCTAGCTTATGTGTTTGAACTATCTCAAACTCTGCACCAGGAAGCGGCTCTGTTCCATCTGGAATCGCTCCTTCTACCCCAGTCCCCGGAAACGTTATTGACTCTTCCCCCATGCTTAATTTATGAACCGTTATGCTACCTGTTTTATTCGGGTCAATGGTGGACGCTGCATCAACAGTAAAGCCTCCTAAACCTAATGCTGTAATAATAAGTGATGCGAAAATAAGCTTCATTACTTTCTTCATTCTTATTCCTCCTGTTAATTTATAAATTTACTACGCGAGGATTTTTTTTAGTATAAGAGATTATGTGCTTCTTCTTCGCGAAAAATAAATGGCACCAAATATAAGCAGTGCTCCTGCAAGCGTGAAGGCGATTGTTCCGATTCCTCCGCTTAACGGCAAGCTGCCCTTTTGATAATTAATTACATCATAGGAGTAGATGACGCTTCCGTCCTGCTGTGTTTCACTGACCACATCTATAGTCTCGTTACCATATGCTGCTGTCATCTTTCCCTCTGAATCTATCACTATCGTAATTTCTCCTTGAAGCAGCCTGAACCCATCTGGAGATTCTGTTTCCCTCAGGCTGTAAGTGCCGGGAGCTTGTTTCGGGAAGAGAATAACTCCATTATCAGTCTCCAGTGTTAAGCTGTCAGCAAGCTCTTGATTTTCATCTAAAATTATCCCATCACCGGCTGCTTTTAATTCAAATACAGCATTGCCATCCTTTATTAAACTGCCTTCTTCATCTGTTTTTTGAAGCTTCATCGTACTAAACTGGCCAAGCTCGTTTGTGATAAGAATATTAGTCAAATCCTGAATTGGATCTTCTTTTGGACCTAGATTTTGATATTCAATACCCATTAGCTGATAAGGCCCGTTATAATCCTCCTCGACCCGATAGCCGTATTGAAAGCCTTGATGTCTGCCAAAGTCAAATAGCCATTCGCCGTTATCATTTTCCTCTACGGTCAATTCATCCACCAATTCTTTTGATTCTTCCATAAGTTCACCAGTGCCAGTAAATGTTCCGTCAGCATTTAAACTGATATCCCGTTTATATCTATACAGCTTCAATTGCAGACTCTCAGGCCGTAAGGCTGGAACATTATCATCATCCCAAACCTTCTTGCCGCTGACTGCCGGCCAGTAGTCAAGATTCTTCTCATAATAAAAATCATGGATGAAAAATTTATCATCAGCGCTTAAGTATTTCAGGTGATTTAATGTATATTCCGCTTCCTGATTCTGATTTATAAATGTCCAGTATGGCATAACTCCTTCAGGGATGCCTTCATTGCCAGCGGCTTCATAACTCTTAATCCTGACTTTGTCATACCCAAAAGTTGGCTTCTCTGATTCAATCGTATTGCCAGCTTCATCTGTGCCGATTACATAACCGTCCTTACCTAAGGGAAGACCATAAAACTCCTCATCGTTCGTAACGTTTCTGACATGGTCGTCTGTTGCATTATAAACTTGGATATCCTCTTGTCCATCTTCAGTTCCCAATCCAACATGTTTCAGCACTGTTTTCGTATAAATATTGTCAGCAATATATGTTGCTGGAATATAGGTAGTCATATGATGTTGTGTCGACCCGTCTTCCCGTGTCACTCGATAACGCTCATCCTCGATAAGAAAATAGATCATGCTGTTATCTGTGATTTCCAATTCAAAAGTCTTCGATGTATCTTCCGTCTCAGCTAAGACCGGTTCTTCAAGTAACTCTCCCTTTTCAAAGTCGCTGTCTGCATACAGCTCCTTGAATTCTTCAGGACTGATTTCATCATCCATATCCATATTCCTCTCATATGGAACAACGATATATTTGATGCTCGTAATCGAGTTAGTAACATATGACGGCAGCTCCTCATTAAAGGATGACGCCGGTATATCAACTGTGATTTTTGCCGTATCTACATTGGTTTCTCCTGCTTCCTTATAAACCTTTTTAGCTGGTTTAGATGGTTTTACAGTTGCTATTCCCATTCTCGGCTGGCCGCGCATATACATGACTTCATGTACCGCTTCTTCATAAAGCCCTTCCTCTACACTGCCACCTCTGTCATACTTGGGATTGTAATCAGAACCCCAAGAAATTATCCCCCTGCCTTCATTCGATCCCCAAGTAAATATATTTCCATCTCGATCCAGTATCATATATTGCGATAAAAAAGAGTCGATTTGCTGCACATAAGGAACTTCCTTAAACGCTGTGTCAATCCATGGTTTTTCCACTGGATCGACTACCGGCGTGCCAATCTCTGTAGTTTTGTCTCCATTTCTGTCCAGCTTATAATAAAAGCCTTTCAACCAGCTTCCTTCTGTTTCCGCCTGATAAGCAATTTTAGTAATCCCATCTTTGTCCAATACATTGCCTTTAGAATCTTTAAGCATATATTTTTCATCATAAATGGTAGGATGGTTTATACTATCAGGAATGGAATACCCAAAATAATCATTTGCTGCAATACCTGTTTGACTGTCCCCAGTAAGATAGACTGGCAGCTTAGGATCTGAATCATACAGCTGTGTATCGCCATCTCCAATTTGCTTCGGCCATTGCTGAGCCACTTTTGTAAGATCTTCCTCTGAAGTCAGTGAGCCCCCTTCCTTTCCAAATCCATAAAAGTAGTTGTAACCCCATGCCCATGTTTTTCCATACTGATCAATAAAAAAATGAACTAGGTCACCTGATGATAACGATTGGGGAATAGGGGTATAACCAGCTTCTCCTTCATCAATTTCAAGAATTACCGGACGAAAACTTATTATTTTTTGTATGATAAGATTATCTTCTCGACTGTAATCAAACATACCCCATTGCCATACTTTGTGATTTTCATCCAAAGCTGTATTCAGTCCAACAGCTGAGGATATATCTGTTACCTTACCCATGCCAGCTGGTTTTTCGAGCTTTGTGAATATGTTTACTTGTGGGGAATTCTCTTTATCTTTTTCTGAGTACTCGCTGCCGTCTCCTTGTCTACCTCCGTATTGCCAACCGGCCATATAAATGTCGCCTTTATCATCCAATATTTGGGTTTGACCATCGCCTCCGATAATTTTGACAATTGACCCCATGTCGCTAGGCAACTGAACCTTTACAGGAGTTGGCTGCATCTCCGCTGCGTCGCCAATCCCCAATTGGCCATATTTATTTGTACCCCAGCACCACAGCTCATTATTTTCAGCTATTGCAAATATTGTTGTTGCATGTACGCCTGCATTAGTAAAGATTGTTTTAATTTTAGGCAGGTTTTCTACAGCAGTAGGAATAGATACCCCTATACCTACTTGTCCATTTCCCATCTCCCCGGCTGCACCCAATCCCCATACGTACACATCACCTGTAGTGGATAAAGCAATACGAGTATGCCAATTGGAGAGCGTATCATCGAATTTCACATCGGTTATTATCTTTCCATCCTTCATGAACTCAGTGATTTTTGTCATTCCGCCCACACTCTTGAACATATCAGAAATATTCAAGCCTAGTTGGAAGAAATAATTCCATCCCCATGTCCAGATGTTTTTGTCATAGTCCAATGCCATGCCGCCAAATCCACCAGCATTCACTTTGGTGAACTTCGTAAGGTAAATCAGCCCGAATGAACCTGCATCTGTTCCATTATCGGCCCTTTGCATATAGCTTTTTGGGTTTGTTGGTGCAGATGTTTCTTCTTTTGGTGTTTCTTCTACTGGTGCTTCCTCTTTTGCTGTTTCTTGCTCTGAGGCGGGTTCGTCATCCTCTTGTTGTGCCGTAGGCTGTTCTTTCTTTTTCTCTCCTTCCTTTACAAGCTCTTTGTCGTCTGCATTATCACCAGCATTAACGGCTGGCTCTTTCTCCCTTTCTTCCTTATCTGTATCTGTCTCTACCGGTTCTGCTTCATTTGAATTTTGATTCAAGTCATTTTCAGTTCCTTCAGTCTCCAGCTGTTCGCCTGCAGGGTCATTGCTAGCATTTATATCTCCAACTGCATATATCTCCATCGGAATCATTGTAATGATTAGCGAAATTATCAATAGCAGCGAAAATAACTTATTTGAAATTATTGCTCTTTTCATTTTTGCCTCCTTGCTTTAATGAAAGGGAGAAGTTCACAAAAAAAATAACAGATACATGCAAATTTTAAAGGAGCTATTCAGTTAATGTGTTTCTTTCGTGGAACGGTCAGTTTCTATTTTGGAATAGTAATAGAAGAATGCTGATTATAATAGTCTTTATCCATCTCAAAATAGGAAGATAAAGGAAAATTAAGGTGAGTATGTAATTAATTAAAAATAGATACTTGGGGGATTAGAAATCTTGTATATTTTGTGACAAAAATAGGAAGTGAAATTTTAACATACAAAAAAACAGCTTAACCTGTTGAGGTCAAGCTGTTATTTCTTGTGATATTTATATGTTAATCAAGTATTTTCATCTTTAGTTGTCGTAATTTGTATTTCAGCTCGGCATTAAGCTCCAATAAGACATCCTGCTCAAGATCGCCTTTCGGCAGCTTTCCGCTTGGCTTTTCCAGTAAAAAGGGACTTTTTCTTTTCTTTGATGTCATCATATTCCCCCACGCTGTTATTATCATAAGCTTAGTATATTTACTGTATAGGCAAAATATGTGTTTCTTAATCATGCAGATGGATTATATTTGTTCCTCTGGCAGTCTTGTTGTATTTTAAGTGATTGACCACTTCATCACTCTTTTCGAACAATTCCCTTGTATATAATGCTGTAGGAACATGTGGAAGAGATGATGTTGATTTTTTAACAATAAGAGGTGATTGGTTTTTCTTTCTTATCCGACCAGCTTCTCTGACTGCAGGCATCGTGTAATCTTTGTCCTCCATGATATCTGTTCCTTTCCTTGTTTATACTTCCATTTTATCATTATATTCATGAATCTTCCACCTATAAGAGCGCCCGTTTTTAATGCTCCTTGTACCAGGAGTGAATTACTGCAAGGTCAATGATATAGTCAAAATCAATTTGCAGCAAGGGCTCCTTTTCCGATTCAACAGAAATAACGACAGGATGGATTAATTTCGTGAAAGGAATAAGTACCGTTTTATTGTCTAATTGCACAATTGTCTCTTCATTTAAGCGATTCAGCTGATCTTCCTCCAGTTCTATCCCGAGAGTGGTCCCGACTTCAGCAGAAAATATGATATCATCCTCCTTGCAGAAAACGGTAATATCCTGTCTGCATACTTCGCCATAAGCATACAGGAAGTCCTCAAGGCTTATACGATAGTCTTCTATGTCAGTCCAATCCTGCGTTCCAAACGAATAGGTGGCAATACTGTCTAAAATGGTTGTGAACTGCTTACTTCTGCTTTTCGTCTGAATGATTACCTTTTTCATTTCATCATTAATACTTTCTACTTCATTGATGCTTTCTACTTCTGCTACCCCGATTCGTTTTATATTCGGTGTGATAAATATTGCCAAGTCTACAAAAACAAACATAAGAGCCATTAATGCGTAGCTCCTCCATTCGCTCTCCTTAAATCCCATATCCATCAGCAGCAATATCATGCCAACAATGAATAAAAAATACCATGTCCGCCTCAAGTTCTGCTTGTACTCTCGGAAAAAAATCGGAAACGCCCAGCTAATATATAACATAGTAGCCGTAAATCCAATTAATAAACTCCATTTATTCCCTTGCAAAAAAGCAACAGCCTCATTGCCCCAATAATTTTTCATCAACACTATAAGGGCGAAAACAACAAGCGGAAATGCTACCTTGATTATAAGCTTCTGTGAATCTTTTCTAATCATCATCCCTGTTTCCTTCCCCTCTTTTGAGCAGTGATTGAAGACTGGACAAGTATAGTGCTCTAGCGGTATAGGTTATTAATAACTTTATAGTGTTATAGTAATTCTACCAAATATCTGGATTTATTTGGAACCAAAACTGCCCTTTATAACCAAAAACACCAAAAATAGGACATATTTGCTAGATTATCTTCTGAATTCTTTATTACACAAAAATTAGGGAATAATGTGTTCTCTGTCAGACTGTAGATACATTCGAAAAAGAGGTTTAAAGATAGCAAAACACAGAATTTTTTCTTATGAGTTGCTGCTTAGTTTTTCTTGTTCTGCAATTCGTCCACATGCAGCTTTCTTATTTCTGGAGACGTGACATTTACCCTTTCCAAAGTGTTATACATAATCTTAAGGACAAGATCTGAAAAAATTGGAGTTGGATTTGTCAGCTTGAGTACATTGCATTTTCTTGCAATAAAATCTGAAAGCTCAGTGTCATATACAATAAGATCGTTCTTTCTATGAAGATATGTATATTTAGTTTACTTGTTTATGTACACAAAAAAACCAGCTTCCTATTAAACTAGGAGCTGGTTTACTTAATTGATACCGGTGGCCGGGGTCGAACCGGCACTCCAGAGGAACACGATTTTGAGTCGTGCGCGTCTGCCAATTCCGCCACACCGGCGTAATAATTTTTTGGAGGCGGCAACCGGATTTGAACCGGTGATAAAGGTTTTGCAGACCTTGGCCTTACCACTTGGCTATGCCGCCTTGACAATAATGGAGCGGAAGACGGGGTTCGAACCCGCGACCCCCACCTTGGCAAGGTGATGTTCTACCACTGAACTACTTCCGCATAATGGCTGGGCTAGCTGGATTCGAACCAACGAGTGACGGAGTCAAAGTCCGTTGCCTTACCGCTTGGCTATAGCCCAATAACATTATATTCAGGATTATCAAAAATTATTATAAATATATATGGGGCGAATAATGGGAATCGAACCCACGAGTGTCGGAGCCACAATCCGATGCGTTAACCACTTCGCCATATCCGCCATGTTATTCATTTGGCAGGGGTAGTAGGAATCGAACCCACACCGGAGGTTTTGGAGACCTCTGTTCTACCTTTAAACTATACCCCTGTATTCAAATGGTGGAGGGGGACGGATTCGAACCGCCGAACCCGAAGGAGCGGATTTACAGTCCGCCGCGTTTAGCCACTTCGCTACCCCTCCGACATAAATGGTGGCTCAGGACGGAATCGAACCGCCGACACAAGGATTTTCAGTCCTTTGCTCTACCGACTGAGCTACTGAGCCTTTATACTTTTTTTGAAAAAATGGCGGTCCGGACGGGACTCGAACCCGCGACCTCCTGCGTGACAGGCAGGCATTCTAACCAACTGAACTACCGGACCAGATTGCGGGGACAGGATTTGAACCTGCGACCTTCGGGTTATGAGCCCGACGAGCTACCAGACTGCTCCACCCCGCGATGATTTTATGGTGGAGGATGACGGGATCGAACCGCCGACCCTCTGCTTGTAAGGCAGATGCTCTCCCAGCTGAGCTAATCCTCCATAATTGGTATATTTAAAATGGTGACCCATACGGGATTCGAACCCGTGTTACCGCCGTGAAAGGGCGGTGTCTTAACCGCTTGACCAATGGGCCATATTATGTTGAGTGATAATGGCGGAGAGCAAGGGATTTGAACCCTTGAGACAGGGTTACCCGCCTACACGATTTCCAATCGTGCTCCTTCGGCCACTCGGACAGCTCTCCATATATGGCTCCGCAGGTAGGATTCGAACCTACGACCGCTCGGTTAACAGCCGAGTGCTCTACCACTGAGCTACTGCGGAATAATGGTATGCCTGGCGACGTCCTACTCTCACAGGAGGAGAACCTCCAACTACCATTGGCGCTGAGAAGCTTAACTTCCGTGTTCGGTATGGGAACGGGTGTGACCTTCTCGCTATCGCCACCAGACCTTTTTTTCAAGACAAGTATTATTATAACTTATCTATTAGGTTTTTGCAACACTTTTTTAAAAGTTTTTCAGCGAATTTATTCCCTGAAAACTAGATTATGTTGTAAGAAGAAAGAATGAGTAATCATTTTTTAGTTAAGTCCTCGATCTATTAGTATTTGTCAGCTCCACGTGTCACCACGCTTCCACCTCAAACCTATCAACCTGATCATCTTTCAGGGATCTTACTAGCTTACGCTATGGGAAATCTCATCTTGAGGGGGGCTTCATGCTTAGATGCTTTCAGCACTTATCCCTTCCGCACATAGCTACCCAGCTATGCCTTTGGCAAGACAACTGGTACACCAGCGGTGCGTCCATCCCGGTCCTCTCGTACTAAGGACAGCTCCTCTCAAATTTCCTACGCCCACGACGGATAGGGACCGAACTGTCTCACGACGTTCTGAACCCAGCTCGCGTACCGCTTTAATGGGCGAACAGCCCAACCCTTGGGACCGACTACAGCCCCAGGATGCGATGAGCCGACATCGAGGTGCCAAACCTCCCCGTCGATGTGGACTCTTGGGGGAGATAAGCCTGTTATCCCCGGGGTAGCTTTTATCCGTTGAGCGATGGCCCTTCCATGCGGAACCACCGGATCACTAAGCCCGACTTTCGTCCCTGCTCGACTTGTAGGTCTCGCAGTCAAGCTCCCTTGTGCCTTTACACTCTACGAATGATTTCCAACCATTCTGAGGGAACCTTTGGGCGCCTCCGTTACTTTTTAGGAGGCGACCGCCCCAGTCAAACTGCCCACCTGACACTGTCTCCCACCCCGATAAGGGGTGCGGGTTAGAATGTCAATACAGCCAGGGTAGTATCCCACCAATGCCTCCACCGAAGCTGGCGCTCCGGCTTCCAAGGCTCCTACCTATCCTGTACAAGCTGTACCAAAATTCAATATCAGGCTACAGTAAAGCTCCACGGGGTCTTTCCGTCCTGTCGCGGGTAACCTGCATCTTCACAGGTACTATAATTTCACCGAGTCTCTCGTTGAGACAGTGCCCAGATCGTTACACCTTTCGTGCGGGTCGGAACTTACCCGACAAGGAATTTCGCTACCTTAGGACCGTTATAGTTACGGCCGCCGTTTACTGGGGCTTCAATTCAGAGCTTCGCGCGAACGCTAACCCCTCCTCTTAACCTTCCAGCACCGGGCAGGTGTCAGCCCCTATACTTCGCCTTACGGCTTCGCAGAGACCTGTGTTTTTGCTAAACAGTCGCCTGGGCCTATTCACTGCGGCTCTCTCGGGCTTGCACCCAAAAGAGCACCCCTTCTCCCGAAGTTACGGGGTCATTTTGCCGAGTTCCTTAACGAGAGTTCTCTCGCTCACCTTAGGATTCTCTCCTCGCCTACCTGTGTCGGTTTGCGGTACGGGCACCTTGAATCTCGCTAGAGGCTTTTCTTGGCAGTGTGGAATCAGGAACTTCGGTACTATATTTCCCTCGCCGTCACAGCTCCGCCTTCACGGTAATGGGATTTGCCTCATTACCAGCCTAACTGCTTGGACGTGCTAATCCAACAGCACGCTTACCCTATCCTCCTGCGTCCCCCCATCGCTCAAACGATTCATAAGGTGGTACAGGAATATCAACCTGTTGTCCATCGCCTACGCTCTTCAGCCTCGGCTTAGGTCCCGACTAACCCTGAGTGGACGAGCCTTCCTCAGGAAACCTTAGGCATTCGGTGGATGAGATTCTCACTCATCTTTCGCTACTCATACCGGCATTCTCACTTCTAAGCGCTCCACCAGTCCTTACGGTCTAGCTTCAACGCCCTTAGAACGCTCTCCTACCACTGACATCGTAGATGTCAATCCACAGCTTCGGTGATACGTTTAGCCCCGGTACATTTTCGGCGCAGAGTCACTCGACCAGTGAGCTATTACGCACTCTTTAAATGGTGGCTGCTTCTAAGCCAACATCCTGGTTGTCTAAGCAACTCCACATCCTTTTCCACTTAACGTATACTTTGGGACCTTAGCTGGTGGTCTGGGCTGTTTCCCTCTTGACTACGGATCTTATCACTCGCAGTCTGACTCCCAAGGATAAGTATTTGGCATTCGGAGTTTGTCTGAATTCGGTAACCCGATGGGGGCCCCTAGTCCAAACAGTGCTCTACCTCCAATACTCTTACCTTGAGGCTAGCCCTAAAGCTATTTCGGAGAGAACCAGCTATCTCCAAGTTCGATTGGAATTTCTCCGCTACCCACACCTCATCCCCGCACTTTTCAACGTGCGTGGGTTCGGGCCTCCATCCAGTGTTACCTGGACTTCACCCTGGACATGGGTAGATCACCTGGTTTCGGGTCTACGACCACATACTATTACGCCCTATTCAGACTCGCTTTCGCTGCGGCTCCGTCTCTTCAACTTAACCTCGCATGTAATCGTAACTCGCCGGTTCATTCTACAAAAGGCACGCTATCACCCATTAATGGGCTCTAACTACTTGTAGGCACACGGTTTCAGGATCTATTTCACTCCCCTTCCGGGGTGCTTTTCACCTTTCCCTCACGGTACTGGTTCACTATCGGTCACTAGGGAGTATTTAGCCTTGGGAGATGGTCCTCCCTGCTTCCGACGGGATTTCACGTGTCCCGCCGTACTCAGGATCCACTCAGGAGGGAACGAAGTTTCGACTACAGGGTTTTTACCTTCTATGACTGGCCTTTCCAGACCTATTCATCTACCCCGTTCCTTTGTAACTCCATGTAGAGTGTCCTACAACCCCAAGAGGCAAGCCTCTTGGTTTGGGCTAATCCCGTTTCGCTCGCCGCTACTCAGGGAATCGCGTTTGCTTTCTCTTCCTCCGGGTACTTAGATGTTTCAGTTCCCCGGGTCTGCCTTCTGTTACTCTATGTATTCAAGTAACGATACTATCCCATTACGGATAGTGGGTTCCCCCATTCGGAAATCTCCGGATCAAAGCTTACTTACAGCTCCCCGAAGCATATCGGTGTTAGTACCGTCCTTCATCGGCTCCTAGTGCCAAGGCATCCACCGTGCGCCCTTTCTAACTTAACTTATTCGGCCAAAGATAAACTTCGCATCTCTTCGTCAGCTCCCTCACTCCGCTCCTCACGTACTGTCGTACGCTCCGGTGCTCGTTTAGTCGCTTCCTCGACCTGCTCATTTCTCTTTACCCTAAAATTCTACTAATAATAGAGAATCTAAGATGGCGATTACTCGGTTTCTTTCTTGGTTCTTACTATTCATAATCTAGTTTTCAAGGAACAAATTCGGCTAATGATTAACTTCGCATCTCTGCGTCAACTTCTTCTCTGTGCTCCTCACGTACTGTCGTACGCTGCGGTGCTCGATTAGTCGTTTCCTTGATCTGCTCGCTACTCATTACCCTGATGTTTTGAGGAATTGCTCCCTCAAAACTGAACAACAAAATCATCAACAATCTGTGAATGGAACGAATTCCATTTTTCCTTAGAAAGGAGGTGATCCAGCCGCACCTTCCGATACGGCTACCTTGTTACGACTTCACCCCAATCATCTATCCCACCTTAGGCGGCTGGCTCCTAAAAGGTTACCCCACCGACTTCGGGTGTTACAAACTCTCGTGGTGTGACGGGCGGTGTGTACAAGGCCCGGGAACGTATTCACCGCGGCATGCTGATCCGCGATTACTAGCGATTCCAGCTTCATGTAGGCGAGTTGCAGCCTACAATCCGAACTGAGAATGGTTTTATGGGATTGGCTCGACCTCGCGGTTTTGCTGCCCTTTGTACCATCCATTGTAGCACGTGTGTAGCCCAGGTCATAAGGGGCATGATGATTTGACGTCATCCCCACCTTCCTCCGGTTTGTCACCGGCAGTCACCTTAGAGTGCCCAACTAAATGCTGGCAACTAAGATCAAGGGTTGCGCTCGTTGCGGGACTTAACCCAACATCTCACGACACGAGCTGACGACAACCATGCACCACCTGTCATCCTGTCCCCCGAAGGGGAACGTCCTATCTCTAGGATTGTCAGGAGATGTCAAGACCTGGTAAGGTTCTTCGCGTTGCTTCGAATTAAACCACATGCTCCACCGCTTGTGCGGGCCCCCGTCAATTCCTTTGAGTTTCAGCCTTGCGGCCGTACTCCCCAGGCGGAGTGCTTAATGCGTTTGCTGCAGCACTAAAGGGCGGAAACCCTCTAACACTTAGCACTCATCGTTTACGGCGTGGACTACCAGGGTATCTAATCCTGTTTGCTCCCCACGCTTTCGCGCCTCAGCGTCAGTTACAGACCAAAGAGTCGCCTTCGCCACTGGTGTTCCTCCACATCTCTACGCATTTCACCGCTACACGTGGAATTCCACTCTTCTCTTCTGCACTCAAGTCCCCCAGTTTCCAATGACCCTCCACGGTTGAGCCGTGGGCTTTCACATCAGACTTAAAGGACCGCCTGCGCGCGCTTTACGCCCAATAATTCCGGACAACGCTTGCCACCTACGTATTACCGCGGCTGCTGGCACGTAGTTAGCCGTGGCTTTCTGGTTAGGTACCGTCAAGGTACGAGCAGTTACTCTCGTACTTGTTCTTCCCTAACAACAGAGTTTTACGATCCGAAAACCTTCATCACTCACGCGGCGTTGCTCCGTCAGACTTTCGTCCATTGCGGAAGATTCCCTACTGCTGCCTCCCGTAGGAGTCTGGGCCGTGTCTCAGTCCCAGTGTGGCCGATCACCCTCTCAGGTCGGCTACGCATCGTCGCCTTGGTGAGCCGTTACCTCACCAACTAGCTAATGCGCCGCGGGCCCATCTGTAAGTGACAGCGTAAACCGTCTTTCAGCTTTTCTACATGAGTAGAAAAGGATTATCCGGTATTAGCTCCGGTTTCCCGAAGTTATCCCAGTCTTACAGGCAGGTTGCCCACGTGTTACTCACCCGTCCGCCGCTAACTTAAAAAGCAAGCTTTTTAAGTCCGCTCGACTTGCATGTATTAGGCACGCCGCCAGCGTTCGTCCTGAGCCAGGATCAAACTCTCCGATAAAGAGTAAGATTAGCTCATTTGCTAAACTCTAGCTTTTTGTTACTTTGTTTTCATCTTTATAACGCAAGTTATAAAAACGATTATTGTTGACGTTTTGTTTGTTCAGTTTTCAAAGAGCAATCTCGTCTGCTTCCTCATTCTTCCAGAAGCGACTTTCTTAATATAACATTTGACCTTTTTCGTGTCAACTGTTTTTTAAAAAAACTTTTCCGCCGTTTCAGCAACATTTTGTGTTGTTTTAGCGACGGATATAAATATAACAAGTTATTTAGTTAGCGTCAATACTTTTTCTAAAAAAACTTTAATCTTTTTTCGAAACCTTATAATAGCGGTGATAAACCTTAGGACTTTTCGTTTCCACATCCACCACTTCAATAAAATGTTTTTCAATTAAATATTCAACAAGCATTCCTAAATCAACAGAATATACAAGAAAAAGCTCTTCATTCTCCATAAGATCATTAAATGACCAATACTCTTTCTCCTCCAGTATATCTGAAATATGCTGAATGCTCATTTTTGTCTTTGAATGGATGAGGAACTCGCTTGCCAAAAACAACAATTCAAGTCTTTTTTCCAAAGGCTCTTCACTGTTAATCAATTCAACATATAATTTATAAATCTCTGGTTCAATCTGTTTAACCTGACTCCAAACAGTCACCTCGGGGTGAAACCCGTTTTCGATGACCGCAAGCCTTGCTAAATGATGCAAGGAGTGAACGACATCATTATATGCATCAAGATAATGTTTGTTCTCAAAAAATGCCTTTCCATCCATATATCTTCTGATAAGCTTGGCAAACTCCACACCCATCTTCCGCTTTCTTTCAGAGACAGGAAAATCCTTTAACTCACTTTTGAGCTGCGAGACAAACTCATTGCGGTCAAATATAACTCTCCCATTGTACAGCCATTCAAAGATTTTTTTATTTGTCCCAAGCAGGATCCATTTTTTCAACTGAGTCTCTGTGATGACATGAAGTGCTGCCTTTTTATCTGTATACGTATAATGCTTAATGAAAATTGGCTTTTCCGCCTCTTTTACGATGATTAGCATCACCGAGTCAAATGTATCTGTTACCGTCATTTCTTTTTGTCTTTTTTCTATCATCAGAACGCCAAGTGTGTTCGCTTGGCTCGCTCTTTCTTGATAAATCGGACGAAGAATGTCTTCCATCATTGCTCCCCCATCATAAAAAATTCGTTAATTATACTTTCGATATATTGTTCTAAAATTCCTGCCTTTCACTAAATCGGACAATAATCCCCGGCAAACTTTATGATACGTTTTTCTAATGCGCACATAAAAGACAAAAAGAGGAGTCATCATTTTTTAAATCCCCCGCCGGCATTTGGTGGGCAATTTCAAAAAGAGACATCCTCTTTATACTTGCTTAGTGCGCTTCGTTTTTTGCACATTCAGGACATGTTCCATAAATTTCTAAGCGGTGATGACTGATTTTAAAACCTGAGACATGACTGGCGAATTGTTCTACCTCATCCAGTCCAGGATAATGGAAATCCACTATCTTCCCGCAATCCTTACATATGATATGGTAATGATGGGAAGTGATAAAATCAAAGCGGCTTGAAGAATCACCATATGTCAATTCCTTTACAAGACTCACTTCTTTAAACACTCTTAAATTATTATAAACAGTGGCCACACTCATATTTGGAAATTTGCCTTCCAGTGCTTTGTAAATTTCATCGGCAGTCGGATGTGACATTGAGCTTATTAAATATTCAAGTATCGCATGACGCTGCGGGGTAATGCGCACTCCTGTTTCTTTTAGTTTATCAAGAGCTTCCTGTAACTCATTATGTTCCACAGACATGCACCCCATTTCTAAAAAGTATTCTTATTTTATAATGTTTATAATTAGTGTACTAACAAAATCATGCTTTTGTCAATAAGAATGGCGGAATAGACGTAAATCAGAGTGATATTGTGTTATCATTTGTCTAAAACTAGAATGATTCTTTTTCTATACTTCTTATTATATTCGATTGGCCATATATAATGCTCTTATCTTCCTAAATAAAAAAAGGCAGACCAACCATCGTGGTCTGCAACATATATCTGAGGAGGTATGCCCTAATATAATGTATTCACAACTTGTATATTGGAATGGACAAAAGCCTCAGCCGTAATAAATTAGGCTAGAAAAGCTTATCGTTTTTTCAGTTCTTCAGCAATCTCCTCTACATGACCGGCCACTTTGACCTTTCGCCATTCACGGACAAGTCTACCCTCTCTGTCGATAAGAAAGGTGGAACGTTCAATACCCATATATTCCTTCCCGAAGTTTTTCTTCAGCTTCCAGACTTCGTAGCTTTCTGCTACTTGATGATCTTCATCTGCAAGAAGCAGGAACGGCAAGCCGTGTTTTTCAATAAACTTTCTGTGTTTATTGACAGGATCAGGACTTACTCCAAGGACAACTGCCTCAAGCTCTTCGAAGATAGCATGGCTGTCTCTGAAATCACACGCTTCTGTTGTACATCCAGGTGTCATATCTTTCGGATAAAAGTATAAAACAACATTTTTCCCAATAAAATCTGACAATTTAACTGTCTCTCCATTATTTGCTTCTAATGTAAAATCAGGTGCTTTCTCTCCTATAATCACACTCATCATTCTTCCTCCAATACTATTATTAATAATAGCCTAGCGAAAGGAGCATTTTTTTTCAACTTACATCCCTTTTAGCTGTCCATATCAAGAACTGCTCTTGCCACAAATGCCGCAGGAATTGTATAGCCGATAAGTGCTTCTATTACTACAATCAATCTTCCAAACCCGATTGGCGCCAAGTCGCCGAAGCCGACTGAAAAAAGAGTGATGCCACTGAAATATATCCCTGTTTGAAGCATATCTATAAAATGCAGGGAAGAGTCATACATTTGTTCACTTTCATTGTAGACCTCTACCCCGTTGAGCTGAAGGAGTGTGTAGATTAAACCAAATCCTATCATAATGGTGATATAAACAAAGAATAAGTATATAAAGTTCTCAAAAGAAACCCATTTTTCTTTCAGACGATAAGGAACGAACAATGTTCGCAAGCTCATCATGATAAAAAAAATAATCATAGCTAACAGAAAATAAAAAAACACGTTCCTCCCCCTTATCTGCTTTTCTTTTTAAAAATGTATGCTTGTCTTTCTACATAAAGACCAGAGCATCAGGCAAAGTAGTACTTACAATAGCTTTATCGTTTATCTTCTGAAAAAAAGTGCTAAAATTATGAAGAACATCATTTAATAATGATAGAAGATTTAGGAGGAATATCATGCAACATAATAATTCTGAGAGATTACATGAGGAAGCACTTAAAGTAATCGTCGGGGGAGTCAACAGCCCTTCTCGTTCGTATAAAGCAGTTGGCGGCGGAGCTCCTGTCGCTATGGAAAGAGGACAAGGAGCCTATTTCTTCGATGTGGATGGAAACCAGTACATTGATTATTTGGCAGCATACGGCCCAATCATTACAGGACATGCTCATCCCCATATAACAAAAGCTATCACTCGAGCAGCAGAAAGTGGCGTTTTGTACGGGACACCGACACCGCATGAGGTGACATTCGCTAAAATGCTTCAAGAAGCTATTCCCTCTATGGAGAAAGTCAGATTCATGAACTCTGGAACAGAGGCGGTCATGACAACGATCAGGGTGGCACGTGCCTATACTGGCAGAAACAAGGTTATTAAATTCGCAGGCTGTTATCACGGCCACTCCGATCCTGTCCTTGTTGCAGCAGGTTCAGGTCCATCTACACTGGGCACACCAGATTCAGCTGGCGTACCTGCTGTGATTGCCGCTGATGTTATCACTGTTCCTTTCAATGATATCGATGCCTTCAAGGATGCAATTGAGAAATGGGGACCAGAAATTGCTGCCGTCCTTGTCGAGCCAATAGTCGGTAACTTCGGTATTGTCGAGCCTGTTGAAGGTTTCCTTGAATTAATTAACGAATATACCCATAATGCTGGAGCTCTTGTCATTTATGATGAAGTAATCACTGCCTTCCGCTTTACATACGGCGGTGCCCAGGATTTACTAGGAGTAAAGCCAGATTTAACAGCATTAGGGAAAATCATCGGCGGAGGTCTTCCAATCGGAGCTTATGGAGGCAAAAAGGAAATTATGGACAAAGTGGCACCGATTGGACCCGCATACCAAGCTGGTACACACGCCGGAAATCCTGCTTCTGTGCTTTCAGGAATTGCCTGCCTTGAAGTGCTGAAACAAAAAGGCGTATATGAGCACTTGGATAGATTGGGTGCTTTGCTTGAAAAAGGGATTGCTGATGCGGCTGCATTGCATAAGGTGCCGATTACTATTAACCGTCTAAAAGGCGCACTTACTATTTACTTCACGAACGAAAAGGTTATGAATTATGAGCAGGCCGAAAACACTGATGGTGAATTATTCGGTAAATTCTTTAAGTTAATGGTAGAACAAGGTGTTATGCTTGCACCTTCAAAATATGAAGCATGGTTTATTACCATTGCTCATACCCAAGAGGATATTGAGGCAACAATCCATGCTGTCAACAATGCTTTTGAAGCATTGGCGAAAGAACTATAAAAACCATCTAAAACAGAGAGCAGTTATATTGCTCTCTGTTTTATAAATCACATAAATCTGCATGATACAACGTTTAAATTCTCCTGTAAAAACTTTTGCAACCTGCTAAAATCCAACAAAGCATATTCCGCAGCATTACATTTCATTAATTTTTCATGAAAAAATCATATAATCATTAAATGACTATTGATGTTAACAGTCAATCACTGTATAGTACATTATTGTTTAGTTTTTCTATAATTTGTTTAAAGTATAGATATACTAGGCTACTTAAAATGTATGAGAGAGGATTATTTCTATATGACTTTAGGAGCGCGCATTCTTAAGACAGGAATCGCCATCGTTTTAGCGTTGCTGCTTGCCCAAACACTGCAAGTGCCAACACCTGTATTCGCAGGAATTTCCGCAATCTTTGCGATACAGCCTACTATTTATCGATCTTACTTATCTATTATAGAGCAAATACAAGGTAATATTATAGGCGCAATTATCGCTGTTGTTTTCGTACTCAGCTTCGGCAACAATATCTTTATCATTGGTCTTGCCGCGGTAATTGTAATTACGATTAATTTAAAGCTTAAACTAGAAAAAACAATCATTTTGTCAACAGTAACGTTGATTGCAATTATGGAAACGACGACAGATGACTTTATTACATTTGCGATTATACGATTTTCAACTATAATGCTGGGGATTCTATCAGCGTTTATCGTAAATCTCGTATTTTTGCCTCCAAAATATGAAAACAAGCTGTATAACAGCATTTCTGATATTAGTGAAGAAGTTACAAAGTGGATACGCCTGAATATTAGGCATGCATCTGAACATAGTCTACTAAAGAATGATATCGACAAGATTTCTGACCGGATTATTAAAATAGACCAGTTGTACTTAATGTATAAAGAAGAAAGAAACTATTTTAAGAGGAATACGCCTCTTAAAGCGAGAAAGCTTGTTATATACAGGCAAATGATTAACACGCTTAAAAGATCATTCCATACTTTAAAGAAATTGCACCGTTTTGAAAATGAGCTTAAATCATTGCCGGAGAATTTTCAAAATATCATCCAGCAGCAGCTTGATTGTCTGATCCATCATCATGAGCATGTGATGCTGAAGTTCATTGGTAAAGTGAAACCGAATGTCACCTTTGAGGAAGGGAATATCACCCTTGACAGGAAGGAACTATTCTACCAGCTTATCAACCACTACCGCGAAACAGTTGATGAGCGTATATGTGAACACGACGAGGAAATGGTGCAGTACCATGCAATGCAAATCATTTCTGCAATCATTGAATATGATGAAAATGTGGAGCATTTAGATACACTAATCACCACGATTCAAGTACATCATAAGCATGAACCGGAAGTTAAGATAGAAGAATAAAAAGAAAGGATGTCCTTGATTCAAGGACATCCTTTCTTTTATTTATACTCCAAGCTGCTGTATTTGAAACAGATTAAAGTAATGACCTTGAAGCTTCATCAGCTGTTCATGGCTGCCATCCTCAACAATTTCCCCATTGTTAATTAAGACAATGCGGTCTGCATGAGTGATGGTCGAAAGTCTATGGGCAACAATTAATGTCGTCCTTTCCTTTGCCAGTTTCTCAATCGCTTCTTGAATAGATTGCTCACTTTCCAAATCAAGAGCAGACGTAGCTTCATCCAAAATGAGAATTGGCGGATTCTTTAAGAATACACGGGCAATGGCAACACGCTGCTTTTGTCCGCCGCTTAGCTTTACTCCTCTTTCGCCAACCTTTGTTTCATATTTATCTGGGAGCTGCATGATGAAGTCATGTGCGTTAGCAGCCTTTGCTGCTTCGATTACTTCTTCCTCTGTTGCATCTGGCTTTCCTATCATAATATTCTCTCTGATTGATTCACTGAATAGAATATTTTCTTGGAGAACCATTCCGATTTTATCCCTTAAGGTTCTTACTTGAAAATCGCGGATATCTTTTCCGTCAAGAAGAATACTGCCGCCAGTAACATCATAAAAGCGCGGAATCAGACTGATCAGTGATGATTTACCGCCGCCGCTCATCCCTACAAAAGCAATTGTTTCTCCTTGCTTTATATTTAAAGTGATATTTTTTAAGACACGGTCATCCTTTTGATCGTAGGCAAAATCGACATTCTGAAAACTAATATCCCCTTTAACATCCACACATGGGACAGCTGTCTCCTTATCTTGAATATCGTACTTTTCATCTATCAGCTCAAAAACACGATCCATTGATGCGATTGACTGTGTCAGTGTAGTGGAAGAGTTCACCATTCGTCTCAGCGGATTATACAGCCTTTCAATGTATGCAAAGAAAGCTACCATAGCCCCTAAAGACAGCTGACCGCTGATTACTTGATAGCCTGAATAGGCAATTACGATTAATGGTGAAATATCCGTAATCGTATTAACCACAGCAAATGCTTTTGCATTCCAGCGTGTGTGATCTGTTGCCTTTTCCAAGAATGCACTATTATATTTTTTAAAGTGTTTTTGTTCATGATCTTCTGTTGCAAAACTTTTGATGACCGAGATTCCCTGCACTCTTTCATGCAAGAAGCTTTGCACTCCTGCTAAAGCCTGCGATCTCTCTCTTGTCAGCGTACGTAAGTTTCCGAAGAAATGTCTGATAGATAACGCATAAAACGGCAAAAGAATAATCGAGATAATCGTCAGCTTCACATTCATCGTCAGCATTATTCCGATCGTAATTAAGATGGTAACACCATCAAGCCATAAGTTCATCAGGCCAGTCAGGATAAAGTTCTTCGTTTGCTCCACATCATTAATTACGCGGGAGATAACCTCCCCTGCCCTTGTATTTGAATAATACTTCAAGCTCAGTTTCTGTAAATGAGAAAACAGCTGATCACGAATGTCATAAAGTATTTTATTCGACGTCCACTGGGCAAAATATTGGCGGTAATATTCAACAGGCGGCCTAATGATGACAAAGATGATTAACATTATACCCATCATCTTCAAAAGGCTTGTTATTCTCTCTTGTTTATCCAAGTCTGTTGCGTTAATAATGTCATCAACGACAAATTTAAGCAAAAGCGGAATGAGCAAAGGAATAGCGAATTTGATGATACCAATGATGATAGTTCCTATAATTTGCATTCGGTAAGGTTTTACGAAATGCAAATATCTTTTAATACTGTCCACATTCTCTCCTCTTTCCTTTCCAAAGTTGTTATGTAAATAAGTAATTAGAACAAAGCTTCCAAACAAGATGTTATTTTACCACTAGCACAAATCAAAACAAAAGAAAAAGCTTGCTGAACTCTCAACAAGCTATTCCTCCTTACTTATTAACTTCTGTACGTTAAATACCTTTCATACCATAAATCAATAAAATCTGGTGCAAAGGGACCTTTTCTTTGGCGTATCCACTGAATCAATTGATTAACATGCGATTTCAAGATACGGTCAATCGCATCTGGATACTTCATTTCCGCACGGTGACGCTCATACTCGTCCTCATCAAGGAGGTTGAAAGTCATATCTGGAAAAATTTTAATATCCAAATCATAATCAATATACTTCACTGCTTCTCCATCATAAATAAATGGCGAACTAAGGTTACAATAATAATGGATTCCGTCTTCCCTTATCATTCCAATTACATTAAACCAGTATTGGGAATGAAAATAGCATATTGCCGGTTCACGGGTGACCCATGTTCTGCCGTCTGATTCTGTAACAATTGTCCGATCGTTACCGCCTATTATTAAATTTTGCGTCCCTTTAAGTATCGTTGTTTCGTCCCAGATTCGATGGATGTGCCCATTATGTTTGTAGCTATGAATTTGTATTGGTTCACCCTCGATAGGTACGCCCATTATTCTCCCCTACTTTCATTTTGCGGACGCTTTGCAACCTACTTACATTTAAATATTCTAATTCCCAATCAAGGCAACAAAGAACAATTCCTCTTTTTTCTATTATTATAACGGTTAATAGAAAAATTTAAAACAAAAGAACCATTGAAATTGCAGAAGGGATAAGAAATATTTAATGTTACCTATCAAATGGAGCTTAAATTCATTTCGTTTTGCTGGTAAACCTTGATAACTTTTTCTGTCTGCATTTCAAATATTCGCTGAATCTCTTTCAGCTCCATCTCCATACTCAGGATCTCAACCTGCACTTCCTTCAGCTCTGTTTCCTTTTGCAATTGCTGCAATTGTGCCTCTATTTCCTCACACCGCTCCAGCTCACTTTGCAAGTACAGCAGCTTTTCCATAATCTTCATCTGTTCTCCTACTAATCCATTGAACACGTTCATGAACATACACATCCTAATTCATATTTTTAGCAAGGATTTAATTACCTCTCATTTTAAAAAAGATATTCTACTATTCCCTCTTCACTGCTGACTTTTAAATTTTGGTGTTTTTTTTGCTCTGTTGATTATTTCCACTTCAAGTCCCTATTTCCTTTGACTACTTCTGTAGACTAACAAGAGGTTTTGTCGAACTTTCCATTAGGAGTATACGAGGATTTTTTTAGGAGAAATAAGAGAAGACACTTTCCTCTAAGAAAAGTGCCTTCATCTTTTAGCTATAATTATGAGTTTTTAGATTTGTTTTGCTCTGCTTGAGCGTTTTGTCTTTTTACTTCTTGTACGTCAGTTTCGCTAGCGAATTCTGTACCGAATTGTTGACCAGAAGTTACTGAAGCGTTTTGTTGTTTTACTTCTTGGATGTTAGTACCAGTTTGTGTGCTACCTGCTTTTTTAGCCATTACTATCACCTCCACGAATATAATTTGTCCCGGATGCAGAAGTTCTATCCATTATTTTTTTAATTTCAATAAAATCCATATAAAAAAGCACGAGATTAACTCGTGCTTTAAATTCTACTAAGATCCTAATTAAGCTGTTAAATCTTTTGCAATTATTCCATAGTAAAGCTGTTAACCTGGGGGGCTATTGAAACTTAGCTGGAAAACAATCGCAAGCGAAAATGGAAGCTTATATCTTAATATTAATATTTGTAGGACTGTCCGCCGTCAATTGGAATAACAGTCGCATTGATGAAGTTAGCTTGATCAGACAGCAGGAATGCAACTAAGTAGCCAACTTCCTCTGGTTTTCCGAAACGCTTCATTGGGTTTGGTTCAACAAATTGTTTGCCGACCTCTTCCCAGTTGTCTGGGTCGATTTGCTTTAATGATCCTTCTACCATTGGTGTCATAATTGCACCTGGCGCGATCGCTTTAATGCTGACTCCATATTGGCCGTACTCAATTCCTGAGTTGCGAGTTAAGCCGACAACGCCGTGTTTGCTTGCTGCATAGCCGGATTGGTTTCCAACACCGCGGATTCCACCTACAGATGCAGTATTAACAACAGACCCAAAGCCTTGTTCTCTCATAACTTTCAATACGTATTTCAAGCCATAAAATACACCATTTAAGTTTATGCTAACGACTTTTTGGAACTCGTCTAGACCGAAATCTTCCGTAAGATCCTGTTTACCTTCAATACCAGCATTATTGAAAAAGCTGTCAATTTTGCCGAATTTAGCAACCGTTTCGTTTACATAGCTTTCAACTGCCTTCTCGTCGGCTACATTTGCTGTAATAAGCAAAACTTCTGCTTCTGGTGTTGTTGCAAGCACTTGTTTTTTTGTTTCTTCTAAAGAAGCAGTATTTAAATCCACAAGGGACAGCTTAGCTCCTTCTTTCGCAATTTGCAGAGCGGAAGCCTGTCCTAAGCCAGAGCCAGCGCCTGTAATTAACACAACTTTGCCATCAAAACGATTTTCCATCGTCCTCTTCCCCCTTTTCATGTTTAAGCCGTAATTGAATTATTGTGCAGTATAACCGCCGTCTACTATCAAGCTGTTCCCTGTCATATAAGAAGAATCATCAGAAGCTAGGAACAAGACAGCTTTTGCCATTTCTTCTGCTTTGCCGAGACGTTTTACAGGTGTTGCTGCAGCGAGTGCTAATTTGCTTTCTTCTGGAATGATTGGTGTATCAATAAATCCAGGGCAAAGCGCATTTACACGTATATTTTGTTCAGCATATTCTAATGCAAGAGAGCGAGTTAAGTTAACAACGCCACCTTTTGCCGCATTATAGGCAGCAGAACCTGGTGAACCAACCCATCCGTACATGGAAGCTGTATTGACGATCGTGCCTCCTCCAGCTTTCAACATTTCGCGGATAGCTTCACGTGCCACTAAGAAAACACCATCTAAATCTACATTTACTGTTTGGCGCCATTCGGAATAGTCCAATTCATGTGAAGGCTGAACACGGCCAATACCTGCATTGTTGAAAACAATATCAACTTTGCCAAATGCATCTATCGTTTGCTTGAAGATATTAGCAACCTCATCTTCACTTGTAATATTAGCTTTAACGAACAGAGCTCCAGCGTTAAGCGCTTTCAATTCTGACTCGAAGGCCTTTCCTTTTTCTTCATTTAGGTCTACAAGCACAACTTTAGCACCTTCTGAGACAAATAAACGTGCTGTTGCTGCGCCAATACCAGACGCGCCGCCTGTGATTACTGCAACCTTATCTTGTAATTTTCCCATTGTAAATCCCCCTAAAAAATATGCTTACATATTCCTATAAAAAGTACTAGACTATTTGATGAATATGCTTAATTACAAATTAAATTTTACTCTTTTGTTCACAATTAACAATCATTAAGATATCATTAAGTGACTATTAGTTAGACACTTGCGATAAATCTGTCTATTTTCAGGGAGGTTTTTTTCATGGATCAAGAACATCCGGCAACAAATCGGCAAAACCGGACGAGAGAACATCTGAAGCAAGCATTAATAGAACTTATAAAAGAAAAAGGCTATCACGCTGTCACAGTTAAAAACATTGTGGACCATGCCTCCTATAACCGCAGCACTTTTTACATTCACTACCCTGATAAAATAGAACTGGCAGAAGATTTGCTTGTTTCAAAGCTGGAAGGTTTAGAAGCAGCAGTCGGCAAACCATACATGCATGGCCATAAATTTTATACAGAAAAGCTTAATCCGCAGTCTTTCAGTATCGTTGCTTACATATACAAAAACCGTAATTTTTTTGAGCTGATAAAGTATGAAGATACATTACCAGGATTACATACTAACTTCCCGCAGACTATTTTGAAAATCTATAAAGAGCAATTCATCTTTGATACAATTAACCATATTCCTGTTAACATGGATTATTTTAAACGCTATACGGCTTACGGCTTCTACGGGCTAATATTAAATTGGATTCGGGACGGCTTCAAGGAATCACAAGAAGAATTCATCAAAGAAGTAATTGAACTGACCAAGACTCATATTCAATCGTTTGAGTTTATTGGCAAATTAGCTCATAAACATTAGAAAGGACCGGAAGCCCCGGTCCTTTTCCTTATACTAATAAAGAGATTCCTCCATCGACAATAATTGTCTGCCCTCTTATCATACTTGCATCATCGCTAACTAAAAACATGACAGCATTCACCATATCATCTATTTCTACAATTCTGCCTGCAGGCGTTCTTTCTGCAGAATGATTTAACAGCTCTTCCCTGTTTGGGAATGACTTTAATGCCTCTGTATCAATCGCTCCACCAGAAACAGCATTAACTACAATATTCATTGGTGACAGTTCAACAGCTAAATACCTTGTCAATGCCTCCATTGCCGCCTTGCTCACACCTACTGTTGTATAGTTCTCTAAATATCGGATGGATCCTAATGAGCTGATGCTGACAATTTTCCCGCCGTCTTCCATTAGCCTTGCTGCCTCTTGCGCACAAAACAGCAGCGCCTTGCTGTTTATATTCATCGTCCAATCCCAATGTGATTCCTCAAGCTCCATAATTGGTCTCAGTACTCCAGATGCGGCATTGTTAATAAATACATCCAGTCTGCCAAATTCCTCCTTTATTTCAGTAAACATCGCTTTAATCTTGTCCACATCGCCGACATTCGCCCTTACTATAAGAGCCTTTCTGCCGAGTGCTCTGATTTCCTCTGCCGTTTCCTCTGCAGCCTTTTTGCTTCTTGCATAATTTATAACGATATCATAACCAGCTGCTGCGAGCTTCAGTGCTGTTGCTTTTCCAATCCCTCTAGAACTGCCTGTAATTAAAGCTACTTTATTTTCCATCCTTTTTACCAATCCCTTCCGTCATTATTTCGCTTCACATTTTACCTGTTCCATGCATAGTTCGCAATCAACAACAACACAATACTTATAGATAATAAGGGAAAGAAGGTGCTTATATGTATGTCGGCAGAGATATGACTGAACTGGCAATGATTGATAAATCTGAATGGAAAGACAGCGAACTCGCCTACTTTCATCATTCCTTGCAGCAAATGACCCAATACTTGAATGTGGAAGGTGTCTCTATCCATAGAAAAATTATCGAGGAAATCGAAAATCGCGGCGGGCTGAAAAGGCAGGAAGCCGATTGGACCCATGGCACAGAAGTCAGCTATGATTAAAATAAAAAATGCCTCTCCCAAAATAAGGGACAGGCATTTTTATTCTGCTTCAGGGATAAATTTGAGCATTTTCTGATGTGATACCGGAAAAGGATATGGTTCAATTTCCTTGGCATTCACTCTTTTTAATGTGTTTGTTTCTTCTTCAAGCTTGATAAGCTTCCCTTTATATACCGTAATCTGCCAGATAAGGTGTGAGAAAACATGTTCAATCCTTGTGATGCTTTCCTCCACTTCAATAGTTGCTCCATATCTGCTCAACATCTCTGCCTTTAACTGCTCTGCTTCACTTGTAAGTGTCTGCACTATTTCCATATTAGGAAACTCCCAAAGGTTGGCAAGCAATCCTTTATCTGGGCGTTTGTGAATTAAGGTTCTGCCATTTTCATCTGCTAATATGACTGCAGCTAGCTGAACTGTCTTCTGTTTTTTACTCTTTGTCTTTACTGGTAATTCACCTTGTGTGCCATCCATAAAAGCCTGGCAGTGCTCACGGACAGGACATAATAGACAGGAAGGAGATGTTGGTGTGCAAATAAGCGCTCCTAGCTCCATCAATGCTTGGTTAAAATAGGACGGATTTTCATGAGATATTAACATCCTCACAGCTTCCTCAAAGGTTTTTCGTGTTTTTGGCTTAGCGATATCTTCCCATATCGACAGAATTCTCGATAAAACCCGCATCACATTTCCATCTACGGCTGGTTCTGGTACACCGTAGGCAATGCTGAGAATCGCACCGGCAGTATATGGGCCCACTCCGCGCAATGTTGCTATTTCTGCTGGAGTATCCGGAACAACACCACCATACTTTTCTCGTACTTCCTTCACAGCACTATGTAAGTTCCTAGCACGAGAATAATATCCAAGTCCTTCCCAAGCCTTGAGCACTTTCTCCTCTTCTGCATCTGACAATGCATTAATGGACGGAAACAGTTCAATAAACCGGTTAAAATATGGAATAACAGTATCCACCTTCGTCTGCTGAAGCATGATTTCTGAAACCCAAACCTTATATGGATCCTTGTCCTTGCGCCAAGGAAGGTCACGCTGTTCTGCTATGAACCAATTAAGTAAGTCATCTCTAAATTGCTGTATGTCCAATTGGCTTTTTGCTTCTTCTTTCACTTTTACCCTCCACCATGTTAATATTTTGTGAAATGGGGAATAACATAAAATGTGTTCTTCTAACCCATTTTGGGCTTTTATGAAAACAATCCCAATGATAAGGTATAGATAATGTTTCTCTTTCACAAAGTAAACAGAGATAATTTTTTCAGTTAGTCTAAAATCAAAGTGTATCTTTACTGATTAAAAAAATAAAGCTATTTTTTATAGAAATTATTAGAGCATTATCCATTAATTGCTTATGCAAAATCAGGGAGGTAATTTATTTTTGGATACTGGGACACATGTAGTAATGGGATTAGCGCTAGGAGGCTTGGCGACTCTTGATCCAGCAGTTGCAGGAAGCCATGCGACAACAATAAGCGTGATGATTGCAACATTAGCCGGTTCTCAAGCTCCTGATGTCGATACTATATTAAAACTAAGAAATAACGCAGTATATATTCGTAATCACAGAGGTATAACTCATTCAGTTCCTGCTGTGGTACTATGGCCGCTAATAATTGTAGCTGTTTTATATCCGTTTTTTCCTGAAGCTAACTTGCTCCATTTATGGATGTGGACATTTATTGCCGTGTTCCTCCATGTATTCGTCGACATTTTCAATGCATATGGGACACAAGCTTTAAGACCATTTTCTTCTAAATGGGTAGCACTCGGTTTCATCAATACATTTGATCCAATTATTTTTGCTTTGCACGTAGTTGGTCTGTTTATTTGGGCTTTCGGAGCACCACCTGGATATACTTTCCTCGTGTTATATATCGTGTTGTTTTTTTACTATATACTCCGCTATCTGGCCCAAAGAAGGGTGAAGCATAAAGTAAAAGAAGTCATACCTGATGCAAACACTATCATCCTGTCTCCAACGATGAGATATGGCCATTGGCGTGTCGCCGTAATGACAGATGAGTATTTTTATGTCGGCAGAGCACATAACTATAAAATTGAAATTTATGACCAATTTAAGCGGATTGCCATTCCATCCACACCTGTGCTGGAAGCAGCAAAAACAGACAGCAACCTGTCTGCTTTCCTTTCCTTCTCCCCAGTATATCGCTGGGAAGTTACAGAGCTAGAGGATCAATATCAGGTCCGATTTATTGATTTGCGCTACCGCAGCAATGGGCATTATCCATTTGTCGCTGTCGTCCATCTCGATACAAATCTGAACATCATTTCCTCGTACACAGGCTGGATATTTAGTGAAGAGAAGCTTCAGAAGAAACTTGACATAATAACAAACTAATCTGCTTGCACAAAAAATCCAGCATCTGCTGGATTTTTTTAATGGAAGCTTCGCTTATTTTCAGCAAGAAAGTCTTTATACTTCGGATTTTCCGCTACAAATTCATGGAGATTTGGACCATAATTTTCTATCCATTGGCTTACAACCTTCTCCGTCATTTCTGCTCCTTTATAATCTCTTCCCGCCTTAGCATATGTTGTTTCAAAATCCTCCCACAGCAGCTCTACCCATGTCTGTGCCTGAATAACTGTTATACTTTCATTTATCTCAAGCAATCTGTCCACAAGTTTTTTTTGATAATCATACATGAAAACTACCTTCTTTCCTTATAATTAACGCTTATAGTTTGTTTAACTGATACAAATACTATTGATGTGCAAGTATATATTATGAACTATAAAGGAGGAACAGCCCAATGGTTAAAGGGGTAGATAATATAAATGAGAACAAATTTGAAGGTGAGCCAAGAGCAAAACCAGAGTATGCATCTAAGAGAGCAGATGGCACAATTAATACCCATCCGCAAGAAAGAATGAATGCCTCATCACATAGACATAAACAATAAGAAGAAATTGGCATAAGAACGGTTGCCCGCTCTTATGCCTCTTATTTTTTCAATAAGGAGATGGGGATGCCTTCTTCTTGCCCTTCACCATTATCTCGCGTGCCCCACGCAAAAATACCATTCATATAATTAATCGTGAAATGCACGCCAGGATCTCCCTCAATTTCATACACTTCACCTTGTTTAAATTGATTCGGGTCGAGCAAATATGCTTTTGCCATTACGATTTTCCGTTCGAGCACGGCAAATTCATTGACGATGCCCAGTTGTTCTGCTTTTTTGGCCTTATCATTTAACTGGGCGATTTCAGACCGTAATTCATATTCAGACATCAAGCTGTACCTTTTCGTTTGCAATTGCTTCAGTTCCCCCTTCTCCTTCTATCTTGCTTTATTTTATATGACAAAAATGCTTTCAGCAAAAAAAATGAACTAGCGTGTTACGTGTTAATCTTCAAAGCTCTCCAATTCGTCCAGATATTTTTGAATTAACTCAATGGAAAAGCCTTTTCTGTATAAAAACTGCTTCATCTTCTGTTTAAATTCATAGCCTGTATATGCGGAAAATTTACGCTGAGCTTTTTCGCCGTGAACGCGTAATGCAGCGAGCTCATCTTCTTCACCTGTCTCGTCTAAGGAAAGCTTTACTTCCTTAATAACCGAACCTGGATAACCCTTTCTAGTCAAAGTCTGCTCTACCTTTTGCTTGGCCATTTTAAAGGAATTCTTCTTATTGCTGCTTAAAGCCTTGGCAGCAATTTTTTCGGCGTTTGCGAGCATAACATCAAAAGGAAGCTCCACTAACGCTTTGCTAATTAATTCATCTCCCAGTCCCTTTTCTCTTAATTCTCTTCTAATTAGTTCAGGACCCTTATCTGAAGTGTTTTTTTGTGTTCGTACATAGGAATAAGCATAATCCTCATCATCCAGAAACTTCATTTCGTAGAGCTTGCGAATGACTTCTGCGATGACTGTGTCTTCCTCGATTTTCGTGCGCAAATGTGTTCGGACCTCTGCTTCTGTTCTCTTCATCCTTGTCAAATATCTAACAGCTGTATGATAGCCTTTGCGGATTTCATCACTGTACTGTATTTGATTTAATAAAAGAGGATCAAGTTCCATCCCTTTGCGGAGCTGATACTTCACTAGGATTGATTCATCAACACTGAATGCATACTCTTCCTTGCCGGCTTTTTCCGTAAAAAGATTATATCGGTCGCTTAAATTTTTCTGCCTCGTAATTTTACTGATTTTCATCCCATTTTTCCCCCTTTCTCTATAAGTCGTCTGGCTAGGATTCAAATACATGTCAATATTATAATAAAAAAGAAAATATTTAGGGAGGATTACACAATGAATTTCCTGATTGCTGGCGGAACCGGCTTGATCGGTAATGCTCTAATAAAGAGTTTAACGCAAAAAGGTCATGCTATCTATTGTTTGACTAGAAGCAAAAATCGGGAGAACAGCGGACAATTATTTTTTGTTAACTGGGATGATGCATTAACAAGCTCTTCTGCTGCACTTCCTGCACCTATCGATATTGTTATTAATCTTGCTGGTGAATCACTAAACAGTGGCCGCTGGACATCTGAACGAAAAGAAAGAATCGTCAAAAGCCGGGTAAAGTCAACAGACAGACTTCTATCTATCATCAGAGAGCTTCCAAACAGACCAAAGCTTTGGATGAACGCCAGTGCAATCGGTGTTTATGGAACTTCCTTAAGCATGAAATTTACAGAAGAGTCCAGTCTAGGCAATGATTTTCTTGCAGATACTGTAAAACAGTGGGAAGCACATGCTGCTCATGCAACAGAGCAGGACATCAGAACGGTTTTTTGTCGTTTCGGTCTTGTGCTTTCAGAAAAAGGGGGAGCTCTTCCGAAACTGCTTCTTCCCTATAAGTTATTTGCCGGCGGAAATTTAGGGAGTGGAAACCAGTGGGCATCTTGGATACATATTAAAGATGTTGTTGCCGCAATGGAGTTTATTATAAATAATAATTCTATTTCAGGTCCAGTTAATTTCACAGCACCAGCTCCAGTTAAGATGAGTATTCTAGGTAAAGCGATAGGCAGACAGCTCGGCCGTCCGCATTGGCTGCCAGTTCCAGCTCCTTTTCTTAAGCTGGCATTAGGAGAAATGAGTGTGCTAGTTGCAGAAGGGCAGCATGTTTTTCCCTCTGTCTTGACTAAACATGGCTATACCTTTACATATGAGACGATAGATTCTGCCATCGCCAGCCTCTGCTGATGTATCTTTCCAACAAGAATGGAGACAATAACATTATCTTCATTTAGAAAGGATGTCAGCAATGGATAAGAAAAAAGCATTCAAAGGGAAACCAAAGCTTTCCAGCATGCAAGAGGTCACATATCAGCATGAATTTAAAATGGCGGATAGAGCTGCAAGCAGACAATCCGACCAAGGAAAACAGTAAGTCAATAAATACATTACATGGTAAAGCTGGGGATAACTTTCTAACTTATGAAAGCATTTTCATTTTTTATGCTTACATATCCCAACTTATCCACAAATCCACTAGGATAACCACATTAAAACTGTGGATATTGTGAATAAATCTGTGGAATACCACTCTCCTATAGTTTTCGCATGTGTATAAGTAAGTGAATAAGTACGCTCTTTTTCCACAGGGTCTAAACATGAAAAAATCCACTAGCAATTGCTGGTGGATTTCGTTTTCTTAAATAATTAGTATAATTGCAGTAAATTTAAATGAATATATTAAATACTTCTGCCAGCAGATATCTCTTCCTGAAGCATTCTCAGTTTATCTTGATAGTAACAGTACTTTTGGAAATAGAGATTTCTATCTAAACCTAATGCCGCTTTATTTGATTTTTGTGAGTACTTGTTGATAAGCCTTGCATAATATCGCATTTTTAGTGTTTGGATAATGGCATCCACTGGTATTCCTCCCAAGTATTTTTTGTTCTCTATAAAGAACCTATAAGCAAAAAAATATTACCTTTACAGACAATTTCTTTATAAAGAACAAATGTTGTTTGTTATAAAGTGTTAATAAATTAATAATACGTCGATATGTTCGTTATGTCAATAACTTTTGTTTCTTATAAAGAACCGTTTGTTATTTTGAAAAAAACCCCAGTTTAACCGAGGTTTTTCTTGCCTTACATATGCACAATTTTTGTGTAGAAAGCATTATCTTTTAACACTATTTCCTTTTCTAAATAGCTTGATTTAATACCAAAGTGAGGCTGAAAATATTTAATTGCCTTTCTTCCCTCTATTAAAAGCTTTATTGCCCTGTATGGCATATTAATTCCTGCTAAGCAGCTGTAATGAAGGCCGCCTGACATTCTTGGATTGATTTCAAGCAGCTTCGGTATACCGTTTTGATATTTCACTTGGATATTATAGATAAACGGGATTTTAAGGGCTTCATTTATTTCTTTTGCCAGCTTTAAGAGCAATGGATTGTCCTCCAGCTCCCTGAGCCTGCCTTTTCCCTTTTTTCTTGGGATAGCAGCCATCAATTTACCTTCATACGACAGACAGTCAATGCTGTACTCATATCCATCTAAATATTCTAGCACCATCAAAGGCGGAAAGGATTCCTGCTGCATCAATATTTGATACGCTGAATCCAAGGATATATTAGCACTAATCCCTTGATAGAAAAGCTCATCAATGGAATCAAGCTTTTCCTGAATAACTCTGAAGCCGTTCCCTCCCTCTCCAATAACAGGTTTAAAGCAGACTTTATGACCTTTTTCTTTTAATGTAAAATATGCTTTCTTGAATTCCTCAGCAGTGTTAACAATCTCATAATCAGGTATGTTCACCGCGGTTTTAAGTACCGGATGCTCACTCATCAGCTTATATGTAGCTTCCTTATCATCAAGAACCTCCATCAGTGAAGAATCAGGACATACAAGAACCTTTACGCCAAGCTCCTCAAACTTGTGGAGATTTTTTGAAATAAGTACATTCTCTTTTCGTGGAACAAATATATTTATGCGATGAATTTTGCAAAAGCGCAAACAAAATTCAATATAATCTTCCCCGCTAATATCTGGTTCGATAAATGCTGCATCACAGTAGCTTAAATATAATGCATGCTCATTAATGGAGGTGCCATACACCTCAAAATCATTTCCGTCAGCATTGTATTTGATCATGTCAATAAAGTGAGCAGCTGTTGTGAACCAATGATTAAACCATATTTTTTTCTTCATTTCTCTATCCTTTCCATAATACAAACATTGCAATTATCTCTCTCAAACTACTAGTATGCTCATGATTTTTTTATTTATACGCTAGACTAAGAAGGCTTGATATTACGCCTTTTCTACACTGCTGTACGTTTGAATTTTCTCTCTATTTGCATTTTAGAAGTTTCTTTATTAGTGAGTGGGCTTACAATTTGCTATAATATATTTAAATCTTTTAAAGGAGACTTGTTCATGACAAATTCAAAGAAGTTTATAGGATATGTAGGTACATATACAAAGTCAACTAGTAAAGGAATTTATTCCTTCGTGCTTGATACAGAGGAAAAGAAAATTTCGAATGTAGAACTGGCTGCAGAATTAGAGAACCCGACATACGCAACAATTTCTAAAGATAATAAGTTCCTATATGCTGTAGGTAAGGAAGGCTCACTTGGAGGAGTTGCCGCTTATAGTGTTGACCCTACTACTGGAAAGCTTGAATTCATTAACAAGCAGTTCACTGAAGGCGCTTCCCCTTGTCATGTTAGCGTAGATGAAAACAAAAGCTATACACTTACTGGAAATTACCATAAAGGAACAGTCGAGGCATACCCACTAAATACTGATGGAGCTGTTCAAGAATTGGCTGCAAAAGTTGAGCATACAGGCACTGGTCCAAATACAGCGAGACAAGAAAAGCCGCATATGCACTTCACAGGCTTTACACCAGATGAGCGTTTTGTCGTTTCTGTTGACCTTGGTATCGATAAAGTTGAAACTTATAAGCTGACAGACGGCCAATTGGAAACAGTTTGCAGCCTATCAGTTAAACCTGGAAGCGGACCAAGACATATTGCATTCCACCCGAATGGCAAATTCGCTTATGTGATGACTGAATTAAGCAATGAAGTTATCACATTATCTTATAACAGCGAAACAGGCGAATTGAAAGATTTGCAATATATCTCTGCATTGCCGATCGACTTTACTGAAAACAGCCAAGGTAGCGCAATTCACCTATCATCTGACGGCAAGTTTGTCTATGCTGGAAACCGCGGCCATAACTCTATTGCCCTTTTTAGCGTTAACAGCGAAACAGGAACATTGACTTTTATCGAGCATACTTCAACAGAAGGAAACTGGCCTCGTGATTTTGTGCTTGATCCAACTGAAAAGTTCATCGTAGCTTCAAATGAGCAATCGGACACACTTACATTGTTTGAAAGAGATGAAGCAACAGGCAAGCTGACATTGCTTCAATCAGAAATTCATGCTCCAGAACCAGTTTGTGTAAAATTCTTGAACTATTAATGCAGTAAAAAACCAAAAGAGATTTCAATCTCTTTTGGTTTTTTTTACGCTAAGTATGCTTCTTGAACTTGTTTGTTAGAAATAAGTTCCTCCCCATATCCTTCCAGAACAATTCCCCCGGTCTGAATGACATAACCTCTATTTGCGATTTGCAGTGCCTGAAAAGCGTTTTGCTCTACCAATAAAATCGTCATTCCGTCTCGGTTAAGCTCCTTAATAATTTCAAAAATCTGTTCAACAATAATAGGCGCAAGACCCATGGATGGTTCATCAAGCATCAGCAGCTCTGGCTGCATCATTAAGGCACGGCCAATTGCGAGCATTTGCTGCTCACCGCCGCTCATCGTTCCTCCTTTCTGGTCTATCCGCTCTTTCAGTCTCGGAAAATACTCAAACACTTTTTTTATTCTTGTTTCAATCAGTGACTTATCCTTTACAGCAAAGGCGCCAATAAGCAGGTTTTCCTTCACTGTCAGCTTAGGAAATATCCTTCTTCCCTCTGGAACTTGGGAAATTCCTAATATCGCACTTTTATGTGCAGCAATGTTAGTAATCTTCTTTTCCTTGTAAATAATGCTTCCTCTTTTGACAGGTACCTGCCCGCTGATTGACTTTAATGTCGTAGATTTTCCAGCCCCATTGCTGCCGATTAATGTAATAATTTCTCCATAGTTTACATGGAGACTGATGCCCTTTAATGCTTGGATGCCTCCATAAGATGCCTCTACCTCGACTAATTCTAATATTTTATCCATGTTAATTCCTCCCCTTATGCAAGTGATACGGCACCTTTTCCTAAGTATGCTTCAATTACTTTCGGATTGGATCTGATATCCTCAGGCCTACCTTCAGCAATCTTTTCTCCATGGTCTAAAACGATGATATGATTAGAAATTTCCATAACAAGCTTCATATCATGTTCAATCAGAATGATAGTCAAGTCGAGCTTTGCGCATATATCCTGGATTAAATCAGTTAAGAGGGCCGTCTCTTTTGGATTCATGCCTGCAGCTGGTTCATCTAAAAGCAGTACACTTGGATTTGTTGCAAGGGCGCGGGCAATCTCCAGCCTTCTTTGCGCACCATAAGACAGATTTCCGGCACTTTCATTCACTGCATCTGCAAGGCCGACATATTCAAGCAGTCTGTATGCCTCCCTTTTAGCTTCCTCCTCCTCCTGTCTTGCACTCGGCAGCTGCAGTAAAGTGCCGATAATATTTCCCTTAATTCGGTTATGCATCCCAATAAGAACATTCTCTAGCACTGTTATCTCACTGAAAAGGCGGATGTTTTGAAATGTCCTTGAAATTCCGTGCTTGGCAACAACATGCGGCTTTAAACCGGCAATTTGCTTACCGTTCAACATAATTGAACCTTTTGTCGGCTTGTAGACTCCTGTTATCATATTAAAAAAAGTTGTTTTACCTGCCCCATTTGGACCGATAACTGCTGTAATTGTATTCTTTTCCACCGCCATATCAATATTAGCATTCGCAATTAAGCCGCCGAATGTTTTCGTCAAGCCTGTCACCTCAAGAATATTCATTTATATATCCCTCCTTGCGACTGGTATTTTTGATTCCAGGTTTGTGTCTACCTTTTCCGGAGATTTCAGTTTGTTTACATCAAACCGGATGTTTTTTGCTGGAATCAGCCCTTGCGGACGGTATAATGTCATAACTACAAGCAATATTCCAAAGATAAAACGCTGCATTTTAACAGGCGATAATGCATCAGGAATAGTAACAACTTGGCTGAGCCAGCCTGTAATTTCCGTCAGTACTTGCAAATTAAGAATAGTGACAACTGCTGCTCCTAAAATAACACCAGGCACACTGCCCATCCCACCAAGGATGACCATCACCAGAATGGTTGTCGATTCCAGATATGTGAAGCTTGTCGGATCAATAAACATCTGTTTTGCGGCAAAAACAACACCCATCATCCCTGAAAAGGAGGCTCCAATCGCAAATGCAGTCAGCTTTGTTTTTACAAGGGGGATCCCCATCGCCTGTGCGGCAATCTCATTTTCTCTGACTGCTTTCCATGACCGTCCCAGCTTCGTATGCTCTAGTTTTGTCACAGCGTAAATGACAAAAAGAAACATTACTAGAACAACATAATAATATTGATTAGGAAAGATAAGAGTTATACCAAATATTTCCGGCGGGCTGATGCTGGCAAGACCCATTGCTCCGTTCGTTATATTGACAGGCTTATCAAGGTTATTAAAGACAATCCGGATGATTTCTCCAAAGCCTAATGTGACAATTGCTAGATAATCACCTTTCACACGAAGAACTGGTATTCCTAATAAGACACCAAACAATGCGGCCACAAACAAGCCAATAATAATAAATATCCAAAAGCTGTTACCTGAAAGAGGATATTCACCGAACGGCATGAAGTTAGAAGCCTGTACTGTCGCAAATATCCCATATGTATAAGCACCAACTGCAAAAAATGCAACAAATCCTAGGTCAAGGAGACCAGCTAGACCAACGACAATATTTAAACCAAGGGCCATGCATACATAAATCCCGACCATTGTTGCTACTTCCATATAAGATTGGTATGTTGGTCCCTGACTTGCCGCATATGGAAGGATGAAACCTAAGATAACTAATCCTGCTGCCCATTTCCACTTATTGCCGAAGTTCATGAAATAGAGAATTAGCAATGAAAGCAGCAAAAGCAAAAAAGCTGTGACAGATTTCTGGGCAAGATAAAGGCTTGCACTTGTTACAGATACATAGAAGGAAAAGAGAATGCCTTGGGCAAGTTTGCTTGTTTTTAATGTGGTCATGAAATTTGCCATTTTACCCACCTACACTTTCTCGGCTACGGCTTTGCCAAATAAGCCTTCTGGTTTAAATATCAACACAATGATCAGTATGGCAAATGCTGCAACATCCTTGTATTCTGCACCTAATATTCCATCTGTAATGACCGACAGGTTTGCGGCTGTAAACATTTCAATTAGACCAATAAGCAAACCCCCTACCATTGCACCGCGAATATTGCCAATCCCGCCAAGTACTGCTGCAGTAAAAGCCTTCAAGCCTAAAATGAATCCAATATAAGGATCAATCGTCCCATATTGGACAGCAAATAGTACTCCTGTCGCACCGCCTAATGCAGATCCGACAAAAAAGGTGACAGAAATAACTTTATTCACATTGATAGACATGAGTGATGCAGTGTCCCTGTCCTGGGCGACAGCTCGCATTGCCATCCCCCATTTAGTTTTGTTAACAAAGAAGTCAAGACCAACCATTAAAATAACAGCAACAATAATAACAACAAGAAAAGAGGTTTTGAAGCTCGCATTGTTAGCACCTAAAAGGGAGCCCACTTGATGCTGCCCTGAGAATAAGGAAGGAGTGTTCAGGATATAGTTGCCTTTGTACAGCTCTGTGATAAAACGGACAATATCCTGCAAAAGAAAGGAAATACCGATTGCGGATATCAAGGCAATCAATTTGGGAGCCTTCCTTAACGGACGGTAAGCAACTCTTTCCATTCCCATCCCCATTAATCCCGTAATCAAGCTTGTGATGACAAGCATAATAATTAAAGACAAGACCGCCGGAAGCATGGAGGTCCAGCCAAGGCTTGTCAATACAATCAGCACTGCTGTTCCGACAAATGCTCCTGTCATGAAAATTTCGCCATGAGCAAAGTTAATCAGTTCTAAAATCCCGTAAACCATCGTATAGCCTAAAGCGATAACGGCATAAACCGCTCCTAAAGCAAGACCGTCAATTAAAACTTGCGGCAATGTTTGCAACACTTCTGTCAGCATATTCTTCCCCACACTTTTATAGTTTTTTTATTGAAAGATAAGGGCAGTCCCCTATGTAGTAATTGAAACGAAAAAGGGTATGAACACTCATACCCTTTTTCTAAAAATATGCCGTCCTTTTCTAGAAGATTGGCACATCTTTTAAAAGAATTTGCAAGGCTTATTGAGAGATCTCACCGTCTAATGTTGCCGGGTAAGAAGCTTCATCAAATTTATAAATGAATATTTTAGCGTACTTGTTATCTCCTTTTTCATCAAAGCCTACCTCTGTTACAACACCTTTATAATCCTGTGTTCCGCGTACTGCCTCTGTCACTGCCTCTCGTGTAGGCATTTTGCCGTCATTTTCTTCAATGGCTTTTTCAATGCCTGCAAGCAAAACCCCGGCACTGTCATAAGCATATGCTGAATATGATTCAATTGATTTATTAAAGGCTGCTTTATAGTCGTCCGCAAACTTTGTGCCTTCTTCTGTTTTTGTCGTATCGCCTGCAACAGATGTCAGGAATGTGTTTTTGACAGCGTCACCGGCAATTTCAACAAATGCAGATGAATCAAGGCCGTCTCCACCCATAAATGGAATATCTAGGCCTTTTTCACGAGCTTGCTTTACAAGGATGCCACCCTCGGCATACAGCCCTCCATAATAAATCATGTCCGGCTGTTTAGAAGTAACTTGATTTAGAACTCCATTGAAGTCCTTCTCCCCGACCGTGATTCCCTCAAATCCTACAATTTCAGCTCCCATCTCCTCTGCAGCACCTCTAAAGGCCTCAGCCAATCCTGAGCCATAAGCGGTTTTGTCTTGAATAATAAATATTTTCTTTGCTCCTAATGTGTTTATCGCATATTCAGCACCAGCTGGGCCTTGGAAGTCATCACGGGCAACTACTCGGCTGACTGTCTCCAAGTTACGGTCCGTAAAATCTGTTGCTGTACTTGCAGGAGAAATACTGATAAGTTTATTATTTTCATACACTTCAGATGCTGGGATGGACACACCTGAATTTAAATGGCCGACAACACCTAGCACCGCTTGGTCTGCTGCTACCAGCTGAGCATTAGCCACCCCTTTTTTCGGATCGCCTTGGTCATCTTGTGCCTCCAGCTTCAGCTCGAAGCCCAAATCAGCGAATTTGTCCTGTTGCTGATCGATTGCCAATTGTGCTCCCAGCTTGATCGCTTCCCCTAATGTGGCACTTCCGCCAGATAGAGGTGATTGTGTAACAATCTTAATTACCTGTTTTCCTCCATCACTGTCTCCTGAGGAGTCAGAGCTGGAAGAAGCACATCCACTTAAAAACCCAAGTGCTAAAGTAGCTGTCATTGCGATTGATAATGCCTTTTTGGATAACATAGTTCTCCTCCTATTTGCTATGTACTTTTTTAAAGCGGTATTGCAAACAGATAACCTCTTCTGGCAGATGTGCCATCATTAGCTATACTTATGTAAGGATTATAATCTCGGATGAAACAAGTGTCTTTCATATTGTCAGATAATCTAACGGCATATTTTCAAATTTTTTTTATTTCCAGACATATGTTTTATTTCTCGAAATAACTGGTCTTTTTTTCTTTACTTCTTTCCATTTAATAAAACAAGCTTCCCATTGTGCTTATCAACATTGTTAAACACAAAAAAACAGAAGGCTTATTTCGCCTTCTGTTTTTCATTTAAATCCACGGAGCATCTGTTTTAACCACTTTCGCAAATGCTTTGCTGTGCTCTCTTCTGTCTTTTCTTACTCTAACCCGCTGTTCTGCTGTATTAAAAAGCATATGCTCTTCCTCAGATTGAGGAACTACCTGTGGAATCCTTGTTGGCTTTCCTTCCTCATCAAGAGCTACAAATGTCAAAAATGACGTTGCGGCAAGCTTGCGTTCACCTGTTTTTAAATTTTCTGCCACCACTTTCACAAATACCTCCATTGAGGATCTGCCTGTATGTGTGACATAAGACTCAAGGCAAACCGAATCAGTCGGCCTTATCGGAATTAAAAAATCAACGGAATCGGTGGAAGCTGTAACGACATTGCTTCTAGAATGTCTTGAAGCACTAATTGATGCTACATCGTCAATATAGCTCATCAGCTTTCCGCCAAATAAAGAATTATGATTATTTGTATCAATCGGAAAGATTCTGCTTGTCTTTACTACTAATGAATCTTTGCAAAATTTCTCTTTGGGCATATTCAACATGCTGCACTCCTTTTGATGCCTTTCATGACGGGAAGATAAATATTTTAGTTGCTTTCTTCTTTCCATAATGGCAATTTCAATAAAAACATTGTAGTAGAACCATTGGATTTTTGTAAAGATAAAAGCCCTCCAAGCGCTTTTGCCAAAAGCAGGCTGTATGGCAATCCTAATCCTAGTCCACGCTCTACGTCCTTCTTGTTTTTTCCCCTGTAGAAGCGCTCAAAAATAAAATGCTGCTCCTCAACAGGAATACCATATCCATTATCCTCGACCGTAATTAAGACGTTGTCATTGTCATATTTAAGGCTGACTGACAGTTCTGCATCAGCCTTGCCTTTAATGGCATGAAGGCTGTTATTAAGCAGATTGACCACGATTTGCTGCAAGCGGACACTGTCGATATTGGCGAACACTTGCTTTTCCATACTAGTATAGGTTACCTTCACATCTTTTAACGCATCTGCATGGACAATTTCCCACTGATAGATAATTTCTTTAACAGCTGCTTGAATATTTGTCTTCTCGAAATGGACTCTAATAGATCCTGCACTAAAGCTGTTAAAATCAAGGAGATCCTCCACCATGCTCTGCAGCCGTTTCGCTTCCTTTAAGCTCATCGCTAAAAACTCTTTTTTTCTGTCATCTGTAATAATATTATCATTCACAGCTTGAACGAGGGCGCTAATAGAAGTAATTGGTGTTTTCAGCTCATGCGTCACACCTGCGAGAAGCTGTGTCCGCAGTCCCTCTAATGTTTGCAGCCTCTTCGTCATTTCATTAAAGGATAATACGAGCTGATGCAGCTCCTTTTCCTGAACATCTTCGTTGAGTCGAATATCATAATTGCCATTCATTAAGTTTTGTGCCGCATTTGCGACTTCCTCCACAGGCTTTGCCAGCTTCTTTGACAAAGAGTAGATTACAAGCCACCCAAGGATGGCAAGACCTGTCAGAAGAAGACCAAGTAATTGATATTCCTCTGTATTAATGCGGAGCTGATCATGGGGCTGGATAATATACACGTTTCCCGCCAACTTATCGCCTTTCAAGATAGGGGCAATTACAACAGATGCCTTTCTGTTATCGCTTAAGGTGATTGTCTCCACAGTTAAATCTTCCACCATATCCAAATCTTCAATCGCAGATGCTTGATCCGTATTATTTGGAGCAGGCTCCTTCATTTCTGACTGAGGGCTGTTCGGCGCCATGTCCTGCATAGGAGAAAGGAGATTTACCTCACCTGATTCAGCCTTAATATAAATGCTCATTGGCTGATAGATGCTTTGCGAATCCTGCCTGTCCTGCATAAATGGAAACCTGACGTCCCAGATATTTTCTAAATCTTCATCGCCTGCTCTTCCTGCTATTTCTTGGGCAACGAACTTCGTCAATTCAAGCCTGTTCACCAAGGCATTATGGCGGATCCAGAGAATGGAAACTACTCCGATGATGACAAGTCCGACTATTAATGTAAATAAATATCGTTTTGTCCAATAATATAGAAGGGGTGTTTTTTCTTTATTTTTTTTCTTGAATATAGAATTGATAGCCGAGTCCGCGTAATGTTTTAATTTCCCCATATTCTGCATCCCATCCATTCAATAATTTCCTAATTCTTTTAATCGCTAAATCCACCGCCCTGTCACTGCCATCATAATCACTGCCCCATACGTGGTCCAGCAGCTGATCTCTTGTGAAAGTCTGGTTTGGGTTGCCAGCCAAAAAGAGCAGTACAGACAAATCTCTCGGTGTAAACGGAACTTCAATTCCATTTAAAAACACTTGGTGTGATAGATTATTTATTTTCAAGTTTCCATAATAAGTGACATCTTCCTCTGCCTGATATTGCGGGGAGCGGCGCAAAACAGCATGCACCCTTGCTATTACCTCTTCCGCTACAAATGGCTTCGTTATATAATCGTCCGCTCCTGTGTCAAAGCCTTTCAGCTTTTGATCTGTATCGGAAAGTGCAGTAAGCATAATGACAGGACATGCACTTTTTTTGCGGATATGGCCAAGCACTTCCCAGCCATCCATATGGGGCATCATAACATCAAGAAGAACCAATGCCGGCACTGTTTCTTCTATTTTATCTAACGCCTCTTGTCCATTGTATGCATAGCTCACCGCAAAACCTTCCTTCTCAAGGTAAGCTCCAAGCACCATGCTTATTGCCAATTCATCTTCAACAATTAATATATGCTTCATCTCTAATTAGTCCTTTTGTTTTTTACTCATTATACAAGAATAAAGGGATAAAAAACTATCACCTATGAAAAGAGGGTCAGGCTTTTACTATACTAGCAAAAGCCTGACCCTAAATATTACTGATACCTCAAGGCCTCTAACGGGCTTAAGTTTGATGCTTTGTTAGCAGGGAAGATGCCGAATATTATCCCTATTAAGATAGAGAAGGTTACCGAACCTCCGACAATCCACCAAGTGATCTGCATTGTCATATCAAGCATGCTTGACAGCACCTCAGCACTTCCAAGTCCAATCAAGGCACCGAGTATTCCGCCAAATGCACTTAAAACAACCGCTTCAATTAAGAATTGTAACATGATATCTTTTTTCTTCGCTCCAATTGCTTTTCTTATCCCGATTTCCCTTGTTCTTTCTGTAACAGATACAAGCATAATGTTCATGATGCCAATTCCTCCGACAATTAAGGAAATACTTGCGATACCTGCAAGCAGATATGTCATTGTATTGCTGACAGAATCAAGGGCATCAGATACAGAAGATTGATTGCGGACAGAATAGGATGTTTCGTCACCGCCGAATTGGTTGTATAAATCCTGCTCCATTTTTGCCATTCCAATTTCAACAGTATCCTCAGATGTCATTTTAACTGTAGCTGATGTTACATATGTTTGCCCGATAAAGCGCTGTGCTGTTGTAAAAGGAATCAATACTTGATCATCAACAGAGCCTGACAGTTCTTCACCTTGCTCCTCTAGCACACCAATTACTTTAAAAGTTGTGCCATCTATTTTAATAGTCTGGTCAACAGCATTTGAAAAACCAAACAGTTCTGTAGCAACATTGGCGCCTAACACGACGACCTTATTACGGTTATCCAAATCAATATCCATAATGCTGCGCCCAGAGCGGACCGTAATGTCATTTACATCTTCGTAGGAATTGTTAATCCCTGTTACAGTAACACCTTCGCTTGATGTTGTACCGTTTTTCAATGTACTGCTAGTAGAAACCGTCGGTGCTACTGCTTCTACCTCCGATAAATCTTCAAAGGACATGAGTTCATCATATGTGACGACTTCCTCATCGCTTGAATTGCCAGACAGTGATACGGAAACAGTTGTGCTGCCAAGACTGGAAACCTCTTCTGAAACCGATTGGGAAGCACCCATTCCTAAAGAGGTCAAGGCAATTACAGCAGCAACTCCGATAATTATTCCAAGCATCGTCAGAACAGCTCTAAGCTTGTTCATGGTTATATTCTTAAATGATATTTTTATTGCTTGCCCTAATTTCAAGAAACTCCTACCTCCTTTTCCTCCCTGAGTCTTCCATCTTGAATACGGATGACTCTCTTAGCCTGCTTCGCTATTTCAAGATCATGGGTGATTAATATAATTGTATGTCCTTGCTTGTTCAAATCCTTGATTAGCTTCATCACTTCTACTCCTGTCTTACTGTCCAACGCCCCTGTAGGTTCGTCCGCAAGCAGGATCGGCGGGTTGCCGGCAAGAGCGCGGGCAATCGCCACACGCTGCTGCTGGCCACCTGACAATTCAGTCGGCCTATGGCCAGCACGTTCCAGCAATCCTACCTTTTTTAAAGCAGTCAAAGCAACTTCTTTTCGTTCCTTGCTGTTCATTCCTCTGTAAATTAACGGCAGTTCTACATTTTCAAATGCCGATTGCTTCGTCAACAGATTGAATGACTGAAAGATAAAGCCAATCTTATGGTTTCTTACATCTGCTAACTGTTTGCTTTTTAATTGAAAGACATTTTGCCCATCAAGGAAGTATTCGCCAGAATCTGGTGTATCCAGACAGCCGATCATATTCATCAAGGTCGATTTGCCTGACCCTGATGGACCGATGATGGCAATAAAGTCGCCCTTATTAATAGAGAAGCTCACATTATCCAGTGCCTTGACCGTTTCTCCGCCAAGTGTATATTGCTTATTTAAGTTCTTAATTTCTACAATTCTATTTTCTTCAATCATTACTGGTTAGCACCTCCGCCGCCGAAGCCGCCTGATGGCATTTGCCCTCCGCTTGGCATTTGTCCGCCTGATGGCATTTGCCCTCCGCCTGGCATGCCCTGCTGGCTGCTGCTGTCACTGCTTGATTCAAATGTTGGCAGAACAACTGTAGTTCCTTCTTCTAATCCACTTGTAATTTCAGCAACATCTTCATTTTCCAAACCTACTTCTACAGTCTGCTTTGTTGTTGCTGTTGCTGTTGAACCTTCCTCAGTTGTTGAAGATCCAGACGGGATTAGAACATAATATTCATCATCTTCTTTTTGTACTGCTTCGACTGGAACTGTTACTACATCTGTTTTACTGTCCGTTGTGATAGTTGCTTCTGCCGTCATCCCAACTAATAATCCAGAAGGTTTTTTAACTTTTACTGTTACCTCGTATTTTGCCACACTAGAACCTTCAGATGAAGTTGCCTCTTTTGCAACATTCGTTACTTCACCTGTAAATTCTTTGTCTTCTAAAGCACTTACTGTAATCGTAGCTTCTTGTCCTTTCTCAACTTTAGAAATATCAAGCTCGTCCACATTTACAACCATTTCTAAATTATCATAGTCTGTTTCTGTCAATACTTCTGTTCCCATTGAAACACTGTCGCCTTCTTCTACATTAAGCGCCGTAATTTCACCAGAGAAAGAAGCTGTAATCGGGTCAAGCGTATCATCTTCAAATGTAACAAGTTCATCTCCTTCTTCGACTTCATCTCCAACTGCTACATTCACCTCATCGACTGTTGCATTGCCGACAGAGGTTACTGCCTCTGTATTAATAGCTGCTATGCTGCCAGTTCCGCTCACATTAATTTCTACATCTCCAACTTCTGCAGCAGCGGTTTGTGTCGTTGCCTGTGCAGCTACTTGCTGCGTATCATTTTTTGTGAAATAAAAGTAGGAACCAAAACCTCCACCAATTACTACAACAATAACTCCGCTAACGATCCATTTCTTTATGCTTTTCTTCATCCTTCTTCTCATCCTCTTTCTTGTTATATTTTATATGCTTAACTTGCATTTTTTCTTAGTTCCAATAGGCTTGTGCCTCTTACAAGTAATAGAATATAAAAGAAATGTGTCAGGAATAAGTCGAGGGAAATATTTTTTAAAAGTTTCCCAAAAAATTTTTAGGAACGGCTTTTTACACTCAAAAAAAGCAGAGAAACTTAGTTCTCTGCTTTATCTATTATTTCTTTGATAGTAATGGTGCTGTTACATCTCTCATTCCTACTAGTCCTAATATCGTCAAAAAGATATTTTGCGGTCCGATATGGGCATCTGTTGGATCGAAATACTCCTCTAAAGTGTGAAAACCGCCGCTGTTACTGCCACCGCCACCTAATGTCACAGCAGGAATGCCAAGGCTGATCGGTACATTGGAATCTGTGCTGAAGGCTTGTGACAGCACAGGGTTCAAACCGAGAGAAGCTGCTGCAGCAATCGTTGTCTGCACAATTTCTCCTTCTGGGCTTTGTGCGCCTGCCGGTCTGTCACCTACCTGCTTAATTGTCACTTCAATCGCTGTCTTTTCACTGTTCCAGCGATTGTTCTCCTCTTCTGCCGAGTTGTGGAGAATATCCATGACCTGCTCTTCGAGACGAATAAGCTCTTCTGCAGAATTAGAACGCATATCAAGCATCATGCTGGCTTCTTCGGCAATTGTATTTACTGAAGTGCCGCCTGTTATCGTACCGACATTAAAGGTTGTTTTCGGTTCGTCAGGCGTTTTTATATCACCGATCTTACTGATTGCTCTGCCGAGTGCATGAATCGGGCTTGGGATACCAAAGTCGCCAAAGCTGTGGCCTCCTGATCCTTTATAAGTAATGTGGAAACGATGGCTTCCTGTCCCGAGATAGGTAATGCGCTCCGGATGCCCAGGCTCGATGGAAATAAAGCCGTCTATATCCGTCCTGTCCGCAAACAAGCCCTTTACTCCTCTCAAGTCGCCGAGTCCTTCCTCTCCCACTGTTGCTCCAAAAATAATATCGCCTTCTGTCTGAATGTTTGTCTCATTAAATGCTCGCACCAGTGTTAGTACAGCTGCAAGCCCGCGGCCATCATCAGAAATTCCCGGAGCAAACACCTTGCCATTCTCTCTTCTGACAACTATATCTGTCCCATTCGGAAAAACAGTATCCAAGTGAGCACATACGAAAATTCTTGGACCTTTACCAGTGCCAGGGCGAATTCCAAACACATTGCCGTGTCTGTCTTCCTGAATATCGTCAAGACCAAGAAGCTCCAGCTTCGCCTTATAAACCCTGCCTCTTTCCGCTTCCATAAAAGAAGGCGCCGGTATTTTTGTGAGCTCAATCTGCTCCTCCAGCGTTGCATCTGCATCCTTTAGCAAATACTCCAGCCCTTTTTGCACAAGGGAATGTTCCAGCAATTGATCAAATACACCTTTCGTTTTCACAGCAGCAACTTGTTCTCTCAAAAATTACCCCTTCTTTCATTTATTTCGTTTTACAAAATAGAATATTTTTATTATATTCTAAATTTTCTATAAATACTATCTTTCTTTTATAAAAACAAAAAAACCAGACCGCTATAAACGCGTCTGGTTATCTTATTTATTTCTCTACTAGTATTCTCCACTCATTGCCTGTTCCTAAATTATATCTGTTTGCCATCGACTTCTGGTTAATAGCGAGACTGAAATAATGAAGAGAATTCAAGTAGGCAATAGGTTCGCCAATAGCAGCGTCAGCAAAAGAATGACCAAAAAGAACTTTATCCTTGAAGATTTCTTCCTTATTATAATTTATTGTGACAGTTAATGTATCTCCATATTTTACTCCGCTTTGTTTTACCATAGACGCCGGGATATTCGTCCATATATTTCCGAACCGATTATCATGTATTTCAATAATGCCATTAAGCTCATTATTAGCCAGTACCGCTTTTACAACAGGCAATGTTACAACTGCTTCCTTTTCTGTGGAGTGTCCGATATCTTGGTAGCTTATTTGTCCTGAAGCAATTCTCGCACCTGTATAGGCATAAATATCTCTGCCATGAAAAGTGTATGACTCACCGCTGTTTGGAAGGCGATTCTTTGTTTCATCAAGCACGCGAACTTCTTCTATTGCATGAAGCATATGTGTAATCGTGCCATTGTCAGGCGTGATTATGTAATGGCCTTCTAAAGTTTTTACAACGATACTCTTTCTGTCTGATCCAACGCCTGGATCTACTACAGAAACAAATACAGTTCCTTTCGGCCAGTAAGACACAGTTTGTAGAAGGCGATAAGAAGCCTCCCATATATTAAAAGGCGGAATATCATGTGTCAGGTCAAAAATGCGCAAATCAGGTTGAACGGAATTGGCCACTCCATACATAGCTGAAACGGCTCCGTCACTTAAACCAAAGTCAGATTGCAATACTAATGCTTTCACTAAATCACCATTCCTCTCAAAGCTGCATTTTACAATTGGCTAATATTTATTATATGTGTGAAGAGAAAACATATTATGCACACCACAGTGCGTAGGGCTATTAATTATATTAGGATAAAATTATATTGACTCACATACCCTTTTAATGTAGGATTATTGTTTGGTTTTATAATATTTTCATATCGTGGTTCGTAACCATCCCACGTAAAAAAACTAAGGGAGAGAAAAAAATGAATACAAAAACACTTGCAGTAAACGGTGTGATTGCAGCATTGTACATTGCTGTCACTGTTGCAATTGCTCCATTCGGCTTTACGAATGTCCAGTTTCGCTTATCCGAAATGTTTAATCATCTTGTTGTCTTCAATAAGAAATACATTTACGGAATAGTTGCTGGAGTATTTCTAGCTAATTTATTCTTTTCGCCAATGGTTCCTTATGACCTTATATTTGGTGTTGGCCAGTCTATTATCAGTTTGCTTATTACCATAGTAGTTGGTCGCTATGTAAAAAACATTGTTAAGCGTATGATTATTAATACTATCGTGTTTACCTTCACGATGTTTATTATTGCCTTTGAATTGCATTTAGCATTGGACTTTCCATTCTGGGCAACATGGCTTACAACAGCAGTCGGCGAATTTGTCGTCCTTGCAGTCGGGATTCCGATCATCTACGTTATCAATAAGCGAGTTGATTTTGCTTCCTTGATAAATGGAACGAAAAGAACATATTCTCCATCAAGAGATTAAAATATAACAAAATCACCTTAAAGATTTTAGGGTGATTTTTTTTATATGTTCTTGTGTAAAACCAGCTGGTGGCCGGCACTTCCGGCAGCACGCAGTCCTCTGTCTGCAAAGCCTGCCTTCTCATAAACATGCTGTGCAGCCTCATTGTCCTCGTTAACGGCAAGAATCAGTTCATCTGCAGAAGGAAATGAGCCCTTTATGAACTCAGGAAGTTGCTTTAGCATGCTTCCAGCAAATCCTCTACCCTGGTAACTTGCTTCAATCGAATAGGCGCGCAGCAATATGGCGTTCTTATTGCTGTGGTATTCCATCACACCTTTCCCTTTATGCAGAACGAAAAAACCTGCAAGCTGCAAATCCCATAGCAGCAGAAACGGATATCTATCTTTATCTGTGTCACATTGTTCCATTGAAGCAAGAGGCATGGCCGTCCACTGCTCCTGCCCCTTTTTCAAGCGGTAATTTTTTAAAAGTCTCCGATTCGCATCAGTGCATGGAACGATCTTAAGCTTTGCTTCCATCTTTACCACTCCTGCCTGCTATTTATCGAGCTGAATGACCGTTTTTAATTCGTGTTCCGCCTGCTGTCTTGTTTGGCTGCCGTCTACCTGGATGGCGATTGTTTCTTCAATTGCAGACAAAAGCTTTTGCTGAGTTTCTTTCAGTTCAGCAATCTCTAGGATTTGCCCCTGACTGCCGCTTGCATTCATACGGATCATTTCTGTGTTTTTTTCAATAATATTACCTGTGGCGTTGCGGAGACTGCTTTCTGTTTCCATTGCATGCTTTTGCCTCAATAATGTCAATGCAATGGACAGTTGATTTCTCCACAGGGGAATTGCTGTCATAATGGAAGACTGGATTTTCTCCACAACGGTCTGGTTTGTTTGCTGAATCAGTCTGATTTGAGGTGCTGTCTGGATGGTAATTTGTCTGCTGATTTTTAAATCGTAGATGCGTTTCTCCAACCTTTCAGCAAAGTCCTCCATATCCTCTGCCTCCTGCATTTTCATTTCGTCCTGAAGCTCTAATGCAAGCTTTCTCTTGTCTGGGATTATTTGTTCCTTTACCTCTGCAAGCTTTGTTTCTGCAGCTGCAATCAGTATATTTAGATCATGGAAATACTTTTTGTTGCTTTCATAAAGCTGCTCCAGCAAATGAATATCTGAGATAAGCAAATTTTTGCTTCTTGTAAGCCTTACGCTAATCCTGTCAATCTGAGCACTTGTTTTTTGATATTGAGACAGTATCTCCTGCACAGAAGACTTTGCTCTGCCGAAAAGACGAGAAAACAGCCCCTTCTTTTTAACCGATAATTCATCAGGATTGATGTCATCAAGCCGCACCATTAAATCCTTCATAATACTGCTTACTTCTCCTACATCCTTTCTTTGGACATGGTCAATCATCGTCTGTGAAAAAGTAAGGAGCCGTTTTTGCGCATCATGTCCGAAATTTATCAGGGCATGATGACTGGACCAATCGAGGCTATCGGCAAGCGCTTTCGCTTCAAGCTGCTCTTGTTCAGATAAAACAGGAAAAAGGCGATGTGAATTCGCCTTTTCTGCAGGACTATTCTGCAAGCTCTCGTTTAATTGAATTTCATCCCTTTCGGTCATTTTAACCTCCTGCTTTCATCAATTGGCTTATTATCTAATTTCTTGCTGTCCAAAGTATGACGAACTACATCCATCTCGAAATGCAAGTCATCGATGTCATCTGCAAGAATCTCATGAAGATCCTCCTCCAGTGTGAATGACAGCTTCTCTAAAGTAATTCTCGTTTCAGTCAGCGTTTCCTGCAAATCATAATTTTTCTTTGGCTGGGCAGAAAGCAAAGCGTATTTTTCCGCTATTTCTACAGCAGAATCCAAATGGGAATAATAGAACTTTTCCGCCTTGTAGAATCTTTTCGGCTCCTGTTTTGTCAATCGGTATATTTTTTTCGTCACCCTGATAAAATCAATTCTCTTCTTTATGGACGGCAAATGGCGGATTTGTAACATCGCCCGATTAAGCCTCGATATCTTGCTGTTTGCTTCTTTAAGCTGTTTTTGAATAAACTTATACTCTTTTCTTGTCAAAGCATGCTTCTTTAAAAATCTGTGGGAGCTGATTCCATCGGCTAGGAAATAAGCAGCAGTCCCGAGGCCTACCGCATATATGACTGATAGGAAGAAACCTTGATTGAATGCAAACATGCTAACAAACCAAGTCAATATCCCTGTTGGCAGCGCAACACCCGTTCGGATGAGAAAAAGCAAAAATGAGTTCAATTTGATCGACTCCTGACTTTACGTCTTTTATTTTTATACGAACTATGTGAAAAAAAGGTTTCAATTATATTACTCTTATGCTTATACAATAACGGATAAGCAATATTTTTTCCATAGACTTAAAAAGGAATCGCATCTAAGACTTAAGACGTAATTATCATAAAACAGCTCCTTTCCTTATGCATATACGAACTCTCTCAAAAACATGCAAAAAACCCCTCTAAAGAAATATCTTTAGAGGGATTAGCAACTATTTACATATCAGTACTTGTGTGAAGGCTGCATGTTAGGCAGCTTCTGATTAGATTTTCTTTCCGCTTTACCTTGGTATGGCGGTTTGATTGTGAATGCAATTACCAAGGAGATAATGCAGAGAATCGTCAAGATAATGAAGGTTGGAATAAATCCTCCTAAAAGTGCTGCAATAAAGGAACCGGCCAATGCACCGATGCCAAAACCTTGATAGATTACACCGTAGTTTTTGCTTTGATTCTTTAATCCGAAGAAGTCTGCTACAATCGTAGGGAATACAGTAATGTTTCCACCAAAGCAGAAGGCAATAACCGCAACACAAGCAAAGAATATCGGGAAGTTTAATGGAACAAAGCTCAATGTTGCTACAGCAATTGCCGTTGCGAATAATGCACCTGAAACAACTTTCAATCTGCCGACTTTATCTGACAGCGCTCCTAAAACTATACGGCCTGTCGTATTAAAGATTGCAACTAATGCTACTGCATTTGCAGCAGTTGCTGCATCGAGACCTGCAAGACTAACACCGATATCCTTAACAATACCAATCAAGTATAGTCCGCTCATGCATGCTGTAAAGAAAATGACGAACAGCAGGTATGCCTGTTTTGTCTTCAGCATTTCCTTCACTGTATAATCCTTTGTAGCAACATTTCCTGCTGCTGCACTTGAAGTAACCTTTGCTTCTCTCACTAGGAAAGAGCCGCCGACTACCATAATCAGAACGATAATACCCCAAAATAAGAAGGCTGACGTTACACCGTATGCACTTATAAAATGTCCATTAATATACTTAAACACAAGACTTCCAGTTCCGTATGCTCCTACTGAAATACCTGAAATAAGACCTTTTTTCTCTGGGAACCACTTAATTAAATTCGATAATGTTGTAATATACGCTGTACCATCGGCAAAGCCGACAACCACTCCTGCAAGCACATAAAGCATTCCGAGTGATGAAGCTTGAGAGCTAAGAATCAACCCTACGCCGAGCAATATACCTGATGCAGCGATTAGGCGGCGAATTCCCCATTTATCCTGCAGGCGCCCTGCAAACAATGTCGCAAATGCCAATGCGAAGCTAGTAATAGAAAAGGTGATAGCAACAGAGCTTAATTTCCAGCCAAATGCATCAACAAGCGGCTGATTGAACAAGCTCCACGTATATATTGTACCAAGACCCATTTGAACAATGATTGTACCGATGACAATTAACAGCCGGTTTTCTGTGCGGTTTTTCATCTGAAATCTCCTCTTTTCCTCGTTTCGGTTCTTCCTATATAAAACTCTTAACTTAAGATTTAAGCGTTTTCTTTATAGGAGGATTATACCTCCGAAACTATTCATAAAATCGTTTTCAGAATGAATTGCAAAGATTTCGGAATGAATTGCATTTATAGCTGCATAATTTGTCGGAATTCCTTTACCTTGCTTCTGCTTACAGGCACCTCTCCTTTAATGTCTTTTAATCTTAAAATATACGTATGATTAAACCAAGGGACAATCTCATGGATCTTTGTAAGATTGACTGTATACGAGCGATGGCATTTAAAGAACAAATCTTCAGGAAGCTTTGCATGAAATTCTGAAATACTCATCGGCATCATATATTCATCTGTTTTCGTATAGACAATCGTCACCTTCTCACTTGCAGAAGCATAGTAAATATCGTTCACATCTGTTACGATAATATTTTCATTTTTACGGAGATTGATTCTCCTGCTGGCTCCTTGATCTGCAGCAGGCTCCTTTTCTCCCTTGTCAACCTCTTTGCCATAGTCCTTCTCAAAAGCTGTCTCCAGCTTTCTCAGCATTGCGGCAATTCTTTTTTCATCATAAGGTTTTAAAATATAATCGAACGCTTCAAGCTCAAAAGCTTGCGCTGCATGCTCCTTATAGGCTGTCGTAAAAATAATATACGGCTTTTTTGCAAACAAACTGATATTGCCGGCAAGGAGCATGCCATCAAGTGATGGGATATTGATATCAAGAAATATCGCGTCTACTTCCTCCTCCTGTAAAAACTTAAGGACATCAAGCCCATCCTCAAAAGCACCAACAATTTCAATACCACTATGTGTTTCGATTAAATATTCCAGCTCTTCTTTTGCTGGAATTTCATCCTCTACAATTATTGCTCTCATTGTTTCTCCTTTGTTATGTCAAAATATACTTTTGTACCAGGATTCAATCTTTCAATCACAAGTCCTTTTCCATAAATCAGCTTCACTCTTTCATGCACATTGGAAAGACCTATTTGTTTGGATGACATTTCGCCGCGGTACAGCTTATCAATGATTTCCTGTTTAATTCCTTCACCTGTATCCTCCACACTGACCCTGATAGTTTCCTCTTTGTCCTCAACTGAAATAGTGATAAGGCCAGGTGCTTTTCTTTTCAATATTCCATGGACAACGGCATTCTCAACCAATGGCTGGATAAGAAGGCTCGGCACTTTAATGTGAACATCATCTATATGGTATTCAACTTGCAGCTTGCTGCCAAACCGAGCCTTTTCAATATCGATATAATCCTGGACTTGCTGTAAAGCAAGATGAATGTCAATTAATTCATCTCCTACCTCTAAGTTATATCTCATATATCCAGATAAACTGATTATCAATTCCCGAGCTTTTTCGGGATTTCGTCTTGTAGTTGAAGCAATTGCATTTAACGCATTGAACAAAAAATGTGGATTGATTTTTGTCTGTAATGCCTTCAATTCAGCTTTATTGGCTGCTTCCTTTATTTGTTCGACTCTGGAAACCTCCATTAATGTAGAAATTATTTGGGCAAGCCCAATCGCCATCGTTTGAAGTGTATGAGTGATAGTATATGCTTTGCGGTAGTAAATCTTTAATGTACCAGTTACCACTCCTCTTTCTTCAAGAGGGATGATTAGCAAACAATGAATTTGCGGTGTATGATGGTCTGCAATATTATTGCGGATTGTTATCTTGCCGCTGCTTATCGTTTCCTTCGTTAAGCCACTGATAATTTCATGTCCGTTTTTATATTTTTCTTCACCAAAGCCGACATATGCAAGAACATCCATCGTATCGGTGATAGCCACAGCATCTGCTTTAATCTCCTTCTGGATAATCTTGCAGATCTTATGAAGCGATTCACTGTTGATAGACCGAAAATACGGCAAGGTTTTGTTAGCAATACCTAATGCCAGCTGTGCCTGCTTTGCAGCAATTCTCTCTTTCTCTCCTTCAACACTCGCAATCATCAAGACGATAAAGCCAATGCTGACTTGTCCTAATATCATCGGCAGAGCGATTTTAGCAACAATATCCACACCTAGAGAGAACGGTTCTGCCATCACAAGAATAAGCACCATTGTCAGCATTTCGCAAATCATACCAGCAATGATTCCGTATACCCATCTCTTTTGTTTCTTTACACGGAAATAAATAATGCCCGCAACAATCCCTGCCAAAATGCTTGTTATTAAACAAGGCACAGAGGTGACCCCGCCTATATCAATTAAATAACGATGAACACCTGACACAATTCCAGTGATGATTCCGACCCACGGTCCAAATAAAATCCCGCCGGACATAACTGCAATAATGCGGATATTAACAATCGAACCTTCTACCTCGATTCCCGAATACGTGCCAAACAAAGCGAAGGCGCAAAATATGATCGTAATCAGCGTCAATTCTGTTGGAGAATGATTTTCCTTCTGCAATGTTTCCTTAAATTTCGGCACTCTTGATAAAAAAAACAGCGTAATAAGCAGTAATGCTGCCCTCTCAATTAATTGAATGAGCATTTGAATTTCCATTGACGCATACATCTGTAATCCTCCTCTTGATGCCATTATGTTATGTATGTATTTTCTTCTATTATATATTAGCAATAAACAAGGTTAGCTTCATCTGTTTCCAGATAAAAGAAAAAACCTGCCAAATCATTAGCAGGTTTTCCTCATTAACGCTTATTGCTTTTTGGATCAAGTGCGTCACGAAGACCGTCTCCAATAAAGTTGATGCAAAGTACCGTGACAAATATACAAAGTCCTGGCGGTATCCATGCTTCAGGGCTGTTCCGTAAAATACGGATGCTTTGTGCTTCAGAAATCATATTCCCCCATGTTGGTGTTGGCTGCGGTATTCCAAAACCGATGAAGCTCATGGCAGATTCAATGATAATATAAGTTGCCATCATCAATGTAGCGTTAACTACAATCGGCCCAATAGCATTCGGAATAAAATGCTTAAAAATAATGCGGAAATCGCTTGCGCCGATTGCCTTTGCTCCTTGAACAAATTCCTGCTCCCTCAAGGACAAATACGTTCCCCTGATTATCCTCGTTAAATTCGGCCACGAGGTTATCGCAATGATTGCAACGAAGCTGCCGATTGACACCTTTGGCATAATAGAAACTACTGTTAAAGCAATAACGATAAATGGAAGCATCATGATGATATCAGCGATACGCATGATGATCGCATCAACAATTCCGCCATAGTAGCCGGCAATGGAGCCTAACAGCACACCAATTACTAACGTACAAACCATCGCAGAGAATCCTACGATAAGAGAAATTCGTCCTCCATATAATAGACGAGCAAGATTATCCCTTCCTGAGCCATCATTGCCGAGCGGGTGATCAGCGCTTGGTCCCCGTTCAACCAACAGCAAATTTGACTTAGTTGGACTTTGGTCTGTAATCAGCGGTGCGAAAATGACGGCAAGGATAATAATCGTTAAAACAATAACACCAAGCACTGCTAATTTATTCTTTAAAAATCTGCCGAGTGCAATCTGGCCAGGAGTTTTACTTTTTTTATTTTCTACCTTTAAAGGTAAGTTTGGTTCTGTTTCGATCGTTTGTTGTTTCAGTTCCATTGTTCATTCACCTCACTCGTATCGAATTCTCGGGTCAACAAGACTGTAGCCGATATCTGCCAGCAGATTTCCCAGCAATGTAAAGAAGCCGATCATTAAAGCAATGACCATGATGACAGGATAATCCTTGCTGGAAATAGAGTTAATGAACAATGTCCCAAGACCAGGATATTGATATACACCCTCTGTAATGATGGCTCCCCCTAAAATGGCGCCAATCTCAAATCCAAGCAATGTCACAATCGGAATCAAGGCATTTCTTAATGTATGCTTGTACAATACTGTATTTTCTGTCATTCCTTTTGCTCTGGCTGTACGGATATAATCTCCTGACAGCACATCGAGCACCTCTGAGCGCATATAGCGAGTATATGTAGCCATTCCACCTAAACCTAATGTTAATCCAGGCAGGATTAAATGATGGATTTTATCCCAGAAAAGCTCTGCTCCTTGCAGATTCGGACTCGAGACCGTTCCTTGTGACGGGAACCAGCCGAGCTGGATGGCGAAGAAATAAATTGCCACCAAACCGAAGAAGAAACTCGGAATAGCAAGCCCAAAAAAGCTGAAGGTTGTTACTGTGTAGTCAAGTATTGAATATGGTTTTCTTGCTGAGTAAATCCCGATCGGAATGGAAAATAAAATCGTAATAAATAAAGAAAAGGTTCCTAGCGTGAGTGTATTGCTAACTCGTGATTCAAGCAAGTCAGTTACTTCACGTCCCTTATACACAATTGATTCCCCAAAGTCCCCCTGAAGCATATTTCCTAACCAGCGGAAATATTGCACATAAATTGGGTCATTCAACCCTAAAGCTTCTTTTTGCTGTTCATATACTTCTGGGTCTACATTCGGATCAAGCTTTCCAGTAAAGGGATCGCCAGGAGCCGCCTGCATTAAGCCAAACACGATGACAGTCAAAGCGAATAGCATTGGAATGAACACTAATACGCGACGAATAATATACTTATACATTGCTCCCCCTCCATTTCTTATGATGTAAATATAAAGCTGCTAAAGTTGCAGCCGGATTGAACCATTATTTGGTTCATTTCGTACAGACCGCAGCACCACACGAAATGAACCAAATTAACAAGAATTTAAAAGGGGCTTTCTTTAAGGAACAGGCCCCGCATATAAGTAAATTTCCTGTTAATATGCGGAATTTCCCAAAATACGAAAGCCCCATCTAATTAACCTTTAATTACTCAGTCACACTCCATAAATGTGTGTTGTTCAAGAATGAGTACGGCAATACATCTATGCCTTGAAGACGTTTGTTATGCGCCCATAAGCTGTTTTGAGCATACAGGATTAATGCTGGAAGATCTTCAGAGAACTTCACTTGCCATTCGCTGTATTTCTCTTTTCTGTAATCCTGTTCAAACGCATCTGGTGGTGTAAATGCGTCTTTTAACAGCTGTTCTGCTTCAGGGTTATTCCAACGAGAATAGTTGTAAGCAGCATTAGCAGACCATAAGCCGCTCGGATCTGGGTCTGTGCTGTCTAAGCTCCAGCCAAGCAAGTATAGATCCCAATCTTGTGCATTCTTTTCTAGGTCTTCAAAGTATGCAGCAGCTTGTTTTGGCTGACGCAAGTCAATTTTGATTCCGACAGCTTCAAGATATTCTTGAATGATTGGTGCTGATTTTTCACGAATTTGGTTTCCTAATGGATAGTTCAGGTTCAACACCCACTCTTTTCCATCTGGATCTTCACGGAAGCCGTCGCCATTTGTATCTTTATAGCCTGCTTCATCTAATAGTGATTTTGCTTTTTCTGCATCAAATGCATATTGGTTAGGCTTTGTATCATCATATGCCCAGAATTGTGTTGCGATAGGAGAGTTTTGAATTACCCCTTTGCCGTACAGCAATCCGTTGATGATCGCTTCGCGGTCAACAGCATAAGCAATTGCCTGACGGACTTTTTGATCGGATAGCTTCGTATTTTCTGTCCATTTTGATGGATCGATAGATGTGTCGCCTTGTTCACGATGGTTAACCATCATACCTAATACTTGGTAACCGAAATCTGGCTGTTCAATAATTTCAACATTTTCATTTGCAGCAACTGTCTCATAATCTGCAGCCTGGATACCAGTTGGATCTGCTACAAAGTCCACTTCACCGCTTTCAAGCATACCTAGGATGACAGATTGGTCTACAACCTTCCACACGATGCTGTCAAGTTTAGGTGCACCTTGCCAGTAGTCGTCGTTTTTCTCTAAAACATATTGCTCGCCTTCTACAACGTCCGTTAATTTAAATGGACCAGTACCAACAATTTTGCCTGCTTTTGTTGTGCCTTCAGCTTTTGGCATGTCAGCAATGGCAACATCTTTAAAGATATGCTCAGGAATGATTGGGAAGCTTGAATCAGAAAGGGCCAATACATTCGGCTCAGCGAATTTGAATGTTACAGTGTGGTCGTCAACTGCAACAACACCTTGGAATTCATCTGTTTTGCCAGTAGAGAAATCCTCATAGCCTAACAGTCTTGAAACATATTGTGTACGCAGACCGCCAGCCTCTACATAACCAGGGCTTGCAATCGATTTGTATGTAAATACAACATCGTTTGCTGTGAATGGCTCGCCATCATGCCATTTCACGTTTTCTTCTAAGTGGAATGTCACTTCTGTTTGGTCTTCGTTAAATTCCCAGTCTTTTGCTAATTTCGGAATAAAATCAAGGTTCTTATCTTGTCCTAATAATCCTTCATGCGTTAAAGTTAAGATATTGTTTTCATATGCATCAGCATAGAAAATTGGGTTGAATAAACCAGCAGGAGCTGTATCCATCGCACCAGTTACCGTGCCTCCATCAACTGCTTCGCCAGGCTCAGAATTCGTGTCGTCGCTTGAGTTGCTGCACGCCGCCAAGATCCCGAATATTAAGGTAAAGCCTAATACAAGTAACCAATTTTTCTTTTTCAACGTCTTTCCCCCTTAAAATAATTATCTGTAGAAAAAGCAAACCAAACTCAAAATCGACACACCACCTCCTTAAACGGCAGAATACTCAGTCTTCCTTCGTGTATAAGTGACAAGCAACGAAGTGGCCTTCTGACACTTCCGTCAAATCAGGGCGCACGATTGCACATCTTTCATGCGCTTTCGGACAGCGTGTTCTGAATGTACAGCCTGTCGGTGGATTGGACGGGCTTGGCAAATCCCCTTTGAGGATAATCTTTTCTCTCTTTCTTGTTACATCCGTTGTCGGAACTGCGGATAAAAGCGCCTGTGTATATGGATGAAGCGGTGTTTCATATAGACCTTTTTTCGGTGCCAATTCCGCTATCCTTCCTAAATACATGACTGCGACACGGTCACTTATATGTTTAACAACACTCAAATCATGGGCAATAAATAGATAGGTTAAATTGAATTCTTCCTGAAGATCTGCCATCAAGTTAAGCACCTGTGCCTGAATGGAAACATCTAATGCAGAAACTGGCTCATCACAGACAATGAATTTAGGATTCAGCGCTAGTGCTCTCGCGATGCTGATCCGCTGTCTTTGTCCACCGGAAAACTCATGAGGATACTTCGATTTCGCATCTGCCCGAAGCCCTACCTTCTCAAGTAAGCTGATTGCTTTTTCTTCCCGCTCACGTCGGTTTAAGTTCGTCTGAACTAGCAGCGGCTCTTCAATCAGCTCTTGAACACTCATTTTTCCATTTAATGAGGCAAATGGATCTTGAAATACAATCTGCATATCCTTTCTAATGGGGCGCATCTTTCTGTTGTTTAAAGTTGAAATATCCTTATCTTCAAAGACAATGCTGCCTTCTGTCGGATCAAGGAGTCTTAGAATAACTCGTCCTAGCGTAGATTTTCCAGAGCCTGATTCACCTACAAGTCCAAGCGTTTCCCCTCTGATAACATTTAATGAAATATCATCGACCGCCTTAACGTTGCCAACTGTATGCTTTAGGACTCCGCCCTTAATTGGAAAGTATTTTTTTATGTTTTTCGCTTGAAGTATGTAATCCTCTTCTGTCTTTTTTCGTAAATCTTGCTCCATTAATGACATAAAATTTTATTCCTCCTATTCATACAGGTAGCAGCGCACCTTATGGTTTTGTTCCACATCTAGAAGATTAGGATTGCTAACACGGCATTTATCCATTACATGTTTACAGCGGTCAGAAAAGCGGCAGCCAACAGGAAAATCATAGGCAGGCGGTACTGTCCCTTTAATAACACCAAGTCTGCTTACGTCATCCTCTAATTTCGGCAAACTTTCCAGAAGTCCATTCGTATACGGATGCTTCGGCTCAATGAACATCTTGTTTACTTCCGCCTGTTCAACAATCTGTCCGCCATACATGACCATGACCCTGTCAGCATATTCAGCTACGACACCTAAGTCATGCGTTATCAGCAGTACTGCCATGTTGAACTTTTTCTTCATCTCATCTAACAAATCAAGAATTTGCGCTTGAATCGTTACATCAAGAGCGGTTGTCGGCTCATCGGCAATCAGCAGCTTCGGCTCACATGAAATGGCAATAGCAATCATCGCACGCTGACGCATCCCTCCGGAAAGTTGGTGAGGATATTCATTAATTGTCTCTTCAGCCCTTGGGAAGCCGACAATTCTTAATAGCTCAACGGCTCTGATTCGCGCTTCTTCCTTTGAGACTTTTTTATGCTTGCGAATTGTTTCCATAAGCTGATTTCCAATCGTGAAGACTGGATTTAATGCGGTCATCGGCTCTTGGAATACCATGGCAATCTCACTGCCCCGCAGCTTTGCCATCTGTTTGTTAGAAAAGGGGACAATATCCTCGCCGTTAAAGCGAATCTGCCCTCCCTTAATTTTTCCCGGCTTTCCGACGAGCTTCATTATAGACAGTGAGGTTATACTTTTGCCTGAACCTGACTCACCAACCAGCGCCACTGTCTCACCAGGATTTATAGAGAAATCAACGCCATCCACAGCTTTTGCAACTCTGTGTTTATCTACTTGAAAATACGTTTTTAAACCTTCCACTTCTAATAACGCATGTTTAGTCATATACTCACCTCTGCTAAAATCCTTGAATTAATGTGTTTTAAGTTTAATTTCTTGGGTAGTAATAAATTGGTAGGATGAAATCTGATAATCAATTTTGAATTGAGGGAACTTTTTAATTAAAAAAATTATTCTGAAAATAGAAACCGTTTTGATAAATAATATAATACCTTTCTATTATTCTTGTAAAGACAAATTTTTCAGAAAAATAGATTTTTTGTAGAATCATCTAGGTTTTTAGTAGAAATCCCCACTGTTTTCCTCCATTTCTACTATTGTAGATACAACTCTCTAAAACGAAATACAGTATACAAATATAATAACTATTCTAAACAGCTATCCATTCATGATTTAAATCCTGCGCAACTAACAACTAATATAATTATAGTGAAAACTTGATGTAACTGAACGAGAAACAAAAATCGACAATTAATAAAGACAATTGTTTCTTTAGGGTGGACAACAAATGCCCACAACTAAACCGATAAAATATATTGATATAACAATAAAACTCCTACTAAAATACCATTTAGTCTTTCTAAACTTAAAATAATTAAATTATCCTTTTTATATATTAAAAAAGAAATTTAACTATAAATACGTCCAAACATTATTAAATATGTGTAAAAAAACGTTCAGGTGAATAATATTATTCCTTTTTATTGTTATCTATTTAAATGATTAACGGGGAAAAGGAAGCCAAAAAAGCCTCCTTCATAGATAGGGGGAGGAGATAGTTTTGGATTATTGCAGTATGTATGTAAACTAAGAGATGATTATCGGGACATAAGCTTATCCATAATATCATCGCTAAGCTCCTTCATGATTTCCTGTTGTGAAATGAGGTCGGCGTCCTTCATCATCTGCAAATAAAGAGCCGTTTGCAGCAGCAAAGATTTTGCTTCCTCTTCCGAAAGGTCTTTTATGTTTTTTTGAAGCTCACTAATCATATATACCTCCATCATCAGCATGTCACTATATCGCCAATTACTTATTTTAACGAAATATTATAGAATTTTCCATTAGAAATGCCAACAAATCCTCTAGGTATTGCTTTAATATAGATAAATTATTTTGAGAAAAAAAAGAGCCTATAGATAGACTCTTTTTCGTAATCTTATTTAAAAACGCCAAAAGGTTTTCCGATTGGCAGTACCGTTTTTCCAAAATGAGTATTCAGCACAATCGCGCCACATCCATAGAAGGATAACAGGGCAATACAAAGCTCTGCCACACCTGCAATCATATGTGTCACTTCATACATCACATCAAAAGAACTTAAGGACAATCCAATAAATAATATATCAATAAAAACAAAGATAAAGAATAATACCTTGTGTGTTTCCATTGCCCCAATTGTCATGAAAAGGCTGAAAATTAAATAGCCGATAAATGCAAAGCCCAGCTGTTTAGGGTCAACATTTTGCGCCAATACCTCGCCAAACGCTCCAAGTTGGATTAACCAGGAAAAGCCTACGCCAAACCAGAATAGACCAAATGCTGCAAAAGCAGTTGTTCCAAAAATATTATTATGCTTCGCATCAAGCAAAGCAGCGATCAATTGAGCCAATCCACCCAAAAAGAACGCCCACGGCAGAATAAAAGATAACCCTTCTGTTAAACCAAGTTTTTGTGAAGATGCCACCAATGTCACCATTGCCAGACCGAATAGTCCAAGTGCAGATGGATCTGCCGTCACCATTTTTACTTGGGTATAGTTCTTGTTGCTCATAAATTCCTCCTATAATAAAAAAACATACTTATGTAATGTATAAGATTAGCAGGAGTGTGTCAATCCTATTTTTCATAAAAAAACATCCTTGCAATAGTTGCAAGGATGTTCAAACTTTAATAAAAGTTTTGTTCGAGTTCATCTATTAAGCTGCCAACATAAGCAACCGCTGTACTGATAGGTTCAGGTGTCGACATATCTACATTTGCAAGCTTCATTAATTCAAGAGGTTTTACTGTTCCCCCTGCCTTAAGAGCCGCAAGCCAACGATCTACAGCAGGCTGACCCTCTTTTTGAATCATTAACGCAGCAGCAGTGGAAGCTGTCAGACCTGCTGAATACGTATACGGATAAAGACCCATATAGTAATGCGGCTGGCGCATCCAAGTCAATCCTGCTCCCTCATCCAACTCCACACTGTCGCCCCAAAATGCTGCAAGCAGCTCGAGATTTTGTTCACATAACAGTTTGGCGGTTATCGGTGTTCCTGCTTCAGCAAGTTCATAAATACGGCGCTGCAGCTCTCCCTCCAATATATGTGTCACAAAATTATGGTAGTATGTCCCGAGTGATTGGAGAATAACCCAACGACGCATTCTGTCATTATCCGATTTTTCTAAAATATGTCTGCTGAGCAGCATTTCGTTCATGGTTGACGGTGCTTCCACAAAATAACGTGATGGACGTGTATTAGAAATGGACTGATTCTGTCCTGCCAAAACGAAATGTCCTGCATGTCCGAGCTCATGTGCAAGAGTAAATGCATTTCGCATGGAATTATTCCATGTCATCATAATATACGGATGTGCTCCATATGGACTTGAACAAAAGGCGCCAGATCGCTTGCCAATATTATCTGCTCTGTCTACCCAGCGGTTCTCCAGTCCTTGTCTCATAATTTCTGCATAATCCGGCCCCATTACCTGCAGTGCTTCAAGCACAAGCTCTGCTGCTTCATCATATGTCACTTCTGGATTAAAGTCTGAATCAAGAGGAGCTTTTAGATCACTGTACAGCAATTTATCAAGACCTAGTGCTTGTCTTTTTAATGCGGCGTAGCGGCGCATATGAGGAGCAAGCTCTGTTAATATTGTGTCAAGCTGGTTATGGTACATTTCCTTTGTTACTTGCTGTTCAAATAACAGCATATCTGTAACAGAATCATAGTTACGCAATCTGGCTTCAACCACTTGCTTCTTCACTTCTGTTGCATATGTAGCTGCATATGTATTTTTGTACTGATTTAATGTTTGAATGAAAGCGTCATAGGCATTACGGCGAATTTCCGTATCAGGCGACTCCTCATACTTTGCATATAAATTAAATGTTAAAGGATACTCTGTTCCATCTGCTGTTGTAAAAGATGAGAAGCTCATATCTGATGTTTTGCTGCGCTGGTAAATCATATAAGGAGCTTCATGAATCTCACTGTATGCAGCTAAGGCTTCCTCTGTTTCTGGGGAAAGTATATGAGCTTTTGCCTCAAATAAATCCTCCAGTGTTTTTTTGTAATCCTGCAACCCGCTTTCTTGATTCATAAACTCACGGACTTTCTTCTCCGATAGAGCAAGTATTTCTGAATCAATAAAGGAATTATTTGCGCGTGCAGCAGCATAAACAGATGCCGCAATCGCCTCATTTGCTTGATTATTAGGGTCTGTCCCATCGGCGGATTGAAGCAAGCTTGCATATGTAAGTACACGGGAAAGCCGTTCAGATAATGAATCCCTTTCAAGAAGGCACTGAAGTAAATTTATCGCACTGTTTCCAAGACTTCCTCTATATTCAGCAAACTTTTCCATGTCTTGGGTAATAGCATCGAGCTCCATTTTCCATGCTTTTTCACAAGGAAATAAATCGGTTAAGTTCCACGTTTCTTCAACAGAAACATCCTTCCTTGCCAGCGTCTTACCTTGCAGCTTATTCATGTAAGCTTCTCCCCTTTTTCATATATTTCGCCATTCGAAACGAATAACTTTATTATATAAGAAAACTGTAAATTTTCAAATAATTTACTAAATTAATTTATAATAGCAAATTCTTTACACTTTTCTACAACTTACTCCATATAAACATGTTATTTTATAAGAGCATTTAATTTTTGTATGGGAGGCAGAAAATGAAAAAAAGCTCAAAAATTTTTGTTTTGCTTGCAGTAATCGCTGCTATAGCGGTGTCGTCTTATTTCACAGTTTCACCGAGAGCAGCCACTCTTTCCGTAACGAATGCAATTAAAACTCAAAACGGGTCAGTTCAGACAGTAGAAGGTTACATAGTCGGAAAGCCCATTTCAGCTTCCTCCATTCAGACGAGCAGCTTCTCTGACGATTATGCCCTAGCACTCGCAGACAGTCCAGCAGAGAAAGCAACTGGCTCCATGCTTTATGTTCAAATTCCCTCCTCCTTTCGAGGAAGCTTTGGACTAAAAACGAATCCGGAATTAATTGGCACGAAAATAAAAGTGACTGGCAGCACTGCCGCCTACTTCTCTCATCCAGGTTTAAAAAATGTAACAGCTATGTCAATAAGTGCTGCAGGGGAATTGCCCGAAGAGCCTGAAGAAGATACAGGAAGCACACCTACACCTTCTGAGAACTATGAAGGTTACTATAACAGTGCCTCAGGTAAAACTGGCGAAGCTTTAAAAACTGCTTTACATGAGATTATTGATGATCATACAGAGCTTTCCTACAGCGCGGTTTGGGATGCGCTGCGTCATACAGATGAAAACCCTAACAACAGCAATAACGTCATTCTGCTTTATACAGGCAGATCGCAAAGCAAAACGACTAACGGCAGCGGTGTCGATTCATGGAACAGAGAGCATGTATGGGCGAAATCCCATGGTGACTTTGGCACAGCAATGGGAGCAGGAACAGATCTGCATCACTTGCGACCTACTGATGTTTCCGTTAATTCATCACGTGGCAACAAGGATTTTGATGATGGAGGAACTGCCCAAAAAGAAGCGCCAGATACATATGCTGACAGCGATTCTTGGGAACCGCGGGATGAAGTTAAAGGCGACATTGCACGTATGATATTTTATATGGCTGTGCGCTATGAAGGTGATAGCGGCGAACTTGACTTAGAGGTAACAGAAAGTGTGAATAACGGTTCTGCCCCGCTCCATGGCAAACTGTCCACATTGAAGCGCTGGAACGAACTTGATCCTGTTGACGATTTTGAAAGAAACAGGAATGAAGTAATTTATCAAGATTATCAGCATAACCGCAATCCATTTATTGATCACCCTGAGTGGGTAGAAGTTATTTGGTAAAAGCAAAACGGGCCGGCAAACAGCGGCCCGTTTTGTTATTGACGTTTTTTTGTTTTCTTATTATTAAGCTTTTCTGCTGCAGACAATGGTTCATTTGCGAATTCATGGTCGTAAGCTTTTGAAAAGTTCCCTTTTATGTCTTCTTGCTTATCACGTTTTTTTGTAGTCATAATCTTCACCCCCAAAGCTTATTGTACGTAACAAATTTTATTATTATGTACAGCATAAGCAGTGGGTGCGATTATCCTTTACCATGCATGACTTTTTTAAATACAGTCTGCTTTAGGCTGTCATCCTTCTGATAAGCAATCGCTGCTGCTGCCAGAAGCATAACGCCTGTCAAAATGAAAACACTATATGCAGGGAAAATACCTCCTAAAAATCCACCAACCATTGGACCAATCATACCGCCAATTTGGTTGGCCGTCTGGTTCAAACCAAAAGCTCTGCCGCGGAAATCCTCTGAAGTTGATCTAACGACAAGTCCGTTCAATGCAGGGAAAACGGCGCAGAAGAAAATGCCGAAGATAAAGCGGGTAATGGAAAAACCCCAAATATCTTGGAAAATGATTTGCGAAAATGTGCCTAATCCGCCTCCAAGGAGGCCGATAAATAATATTCTGTTGAAGCCGATCTTATCAGCCCATTTCCCCCAGTACGGAGCAAACAATACACTAGCTATCCCAGGCAAAGAGAAAACAACCCCCGCAAGCAAAGAAGCATTTTCTTTAGAGCCGCCAAGATCAACAATGTACAGCGGCAAAATAGGTTCAATCGAAAGGATTGAGCAAGAAGTGACGACTGTCAACAGCATGACAAGCATAAGCGGACGGTTTGACCACGCAACCTTAATGTCATTTTTGACAGAGCCCTTTTCCTTGCTAGGCTTGAAATTCTCTTCCTTCACCAAAAATATAATCAGGAATGTTGCAAGGAAAACGATGAACCCAGCACTCGCAAATGCCAGCCTGTTGCCGACTAGCTCTGAAAGCAGTCCGCCAAGCAGCGGACCGACTATTCCTCCTGTAGCACTTGCGGTGGAGATCATCGATAAAGCGTAACCTACTTTCTCTGTCGGTGTATTCGTCCCGACTAAAGCAATTGCCCCTGGAATAAAGCCGGAAAGAAGCCCTTGCAATATTCGTAAAACCAATAACTCATATGGGTTAGTCACAAAAGCAGCTAATGTGTAGATAATAAATAAAACGAAGCCTGCTCTGACTATCATTGGCTTTCTGCCATACTTATCTGCTATCCTGCCCCAAAACGGCGAGGAAAGCGCTCCTGCAAAAAAAGCCGAACTGAACAAAATGCCTGCCCATAATTCTGTATGGTCATGAACATTAATCTCCAGCAGGAAAATCGGCAAAAACGGGATGACCATATAAAAACTCGCTGCCGTAAAAAACACTCCGACCCATAAAACAAGCAAATTACGCTTCCACCTTAACATGCCGTTCGCGCTCCTAAGCTGCATCAGAGTATATCCGATGAGTAGTTTCAATATTCTCAATAATAACATATATAGGAATTACTTTCATTCCCGAAATTTATGTTTCACGAAGAAAAGGCTGCTGCAATGGTTACTCTGCCTACCTTTAGAAGCTTTTCAACTATTTTGTGAAAATTTTTCGTGTAAAAAAAATGTACAGAGCTGTCTGTACATTTCCCTTACATAATATTATAACTCTGAATCCTGTAAAGCCTTTTTCAGTTTCAATACCTCGTCCAAATCAAGGGTAACCCCCTTGCCCATTTTCTCATGATTTGGAGCCCAGTCCCGAATATCGTACTTCGGTTCCCTTCCATTCCAGCTAATTAGATTCAGCTCTTTCGTCCAGCCTTTCGGCGATTCAGACAGGACTGTAATATGCTCGGTGATTTCAAATTTTATCTCTGCCACAAAACTACCTCCTAATATGTATATGAATGCTTAAATTATTTAACATATATATTCTTATATTATATATCTTCTGTAAAGATTTAGGCGCTTATTTACATGCAAATAAAATAGGCGGGCTCTTACCCGCCTAAGAAAAGGTTGTCCTTGGCTTTAATGACGCATTGTCAGCACAATAAATAAATAGTAGAGTATCCAAACTAAAGAAGGAAGAGCTTCAGGAAACATCATTTATTCCCCCTTCCTTTTATTATTAATACATCATATGTTCACCTCTACTGTTTTGTAAGCGTATTCCTATAGTTTTTCGACTAATTTTTTAAAAATAGGTTCAAAAAAAAGCACTCTTGGAAGAGTGCTTTGCAGCCTTTAACGATCTCTATTTACAAAGTAGTCTAATAAGTGCTTTAGGAAAGCCGGATTTCGGGGGGCCTGTTCTAATGACTCCACAGCAAGGCAATAATGCTCCCACATTGCTTTTTTCGCTCCTTCAATCCCGAGTATAGATACAAACGTTGTCTGGTTGTTGTCTGCATCAATGCCAGCCTGTTTGCCAAGCAAACTAGTATTACCTTCCACATCAAGGAGATCATCCTTAATTTGAAAAGCGATGCCTGCATGGTAGGAGAATTTTTTCCAAATGTCCATTTCCGCTTCACTTGCTTGTGCAAGTATAGCCGGCATCAATAAACAAACCTCAAATGCCATGCCTGTTTTGTAAAAACTCTTTTTGTTCAATTCCGCAAGAGTCAGCTGTCTACCTTTCGAGTCAAGATCCATCGCCTGACCTTTACACATATCCGCCGTTCGTTGAGATGAATATTTAATCAGCTGCAGTACTGCCCGCGAATCGAAGGAGTCGATTGAGGTCTGCTCCTCAACTGCCTTTTGTGTCAGAAAAAGGCCCGTCAATTCAGCAACCGCCGTATTAGCAACTTGATGCAATGTTTCCTTCCCTCTGCGAATATTGGCATTATCCTGTGACGGCAGATCATCAAAAATCAATGATGCTGTATGCATATATTCCAAGGAACGCAATAGCGGCATCAGTGCTTTATCGTCCAAGCCATAGCCTTGTGTGCCCATAAACCATGTCATAATTGGTCTTAACCGTTTACCATCGCCAATAAGACTGTAGTTCGCCCCATCAGTAAGAGGCTCATGATGCGGACCGTCAGCTGATTTTGTAATCGCAAGTGCGCTGTTAATTTGACCTCGGACCTCTTTAACCTTTTCAAAAAACTCCTCCCGCTCCCTCTTATCCCTTTGGAGATTTTCAACCATATGATCTCTTAAAAGCTTATCAAAGAAATCAACATCATCAGCCTTCTTGACCATCTTTTGAATGAGACGATTAAACTCTGGCATACGAGAGGCAAAAAGCTCCATTGTTTCATTATATTTATCATTGCCCCACTTTTTCTTAAACCGTTTCAAGCCATTAATGGCCCTGTCTAATATGACCTCACATGTCTTTTTATCTGAATGATAGACGTTGTGAATCAAATGGGATATCACTGTCCAATACAATTCATACGGATTGACTAAGTCAGGGCGTACAGTATGATGCTTCATATAATACGTATACGGAGTCACAGCTCCTTCCTGCCAGTCATCAAACATATCAGCAAAATCATCTGCAAGCTGATTGTATATACCATAGAAAAACGACCGCTTTTCAAAGCCTTCTTCAAGCTCCGCACTAATCACAGACCTGACAATCAGCCGTGAAGACGCAGATTTTAAGATGACTGGAATAAACAACTCTTCATTTGTATATTCGCTGTTGGAAAGGTCCTTGTCACGATCAATCTCCTGTGAATGGAAAAACACATATGCCTGCTCTAAAAATGGCTGAATCGTTTCTTCACGCTGATTGGTCTTAATATATTCAAATGCTTCCCGCAGTTCAGTATGAACATATGCAATCAATTCTGCATTGGCACCAGACCAGTCACCTAATTCAGGCACACTGCCTGTTGTCAGTGCCGTACGGATTAAACCTGCATATCGTCTTTCCTCATCTGGCGACAATATCTTCGCATCGAAAAGGTCATCAATAAACGGATAAGTTAAGCCATAAGAGTAACCAAGCCTAATTGCTTCTCCAAGTCTTTGGGAGCGGACAGCCTGAGCAGTATCTTCAGGCAAATCGTCAAGAACATGCATGATAACACCAGCAATAATTTTGATGAGCTTGCGCTGTGCATTTGCTGCATCCATTCCCTCTGGAATATGAATGGAGACGGACTCAAGCTTAGCCATAAGCCAAATCATTGTCGGTTCTATTCCTTCCTTTTCCGCAAACCGGTATAAGCCAGCCATGCTGAATACCCCGATTTTTTTATCATTACTGCCAGTGAGATGCTTTTTTAAACTTTCAACAGAGCGACTTATGCCTCTAAGCGTTGCCTGTGATTCTAAAGATTTGCCCAAGTCCCTCATATAGAGGTAGGAAATGCTCCGATCGAGATAATTATCAAGCTTGCCTGTGTGCTTAAGCCACTGAATATAGGGCAGATATCCTGACGGTGATTGTTTGCCCTTGCTTCTTGAAAAAAAGGAGAAAAGAGAAGGATGGTGAATATGATTATGCTTCCATTGTTGAATATCATTAGTGAGGATAGGAATAAAAGCCTTTTTTGCAACCTGCCCATAAAGCTCCTGAAAATATAGAGACGCCTTTTGCTCCTCTTTAGAGAAACAAACCTCGGCATTAATTGTAAACTCCTTATTCATACGGTAAAGTACCTCAAATCTTTTCATTTAGCTATCTACTTAATAATATAGTACTAGAAAAACAGGTTTATAACCAGAAAGGAGTACCTAGCAAAAATACCCGTTTTGTTAGGGGTGAATTGAAAGCCTTACCATATCCAGACTATGTAAAATTCATTGCTTCGCTATAGCTTTTCGCTATATCCACTTATCTAAATTAACAGTTACTCTATACTTGCTTTAACATGCTATTATACAAGCACAATCTTACATAACAAGGAGAACAAAGAATGACAACAAAATCAACTACGCTTAAAACACGCAGCATCAACCCGTCTGATGTAATTGCGGCAAGCAAGTTCAATCGCTTTCATTTATTAGTTTATTTATGGTGTGTATACGCAATTGCATTTGATGGTTTTGATATAGCCATGTACGGTGTTGGCCTGCCATTAATGATGGAGGATTTTAACCTGACACCTGTCGAAGCAGGAGCTGTCGGGAGCTATACCCTTGTCGGAATGATGCTCGGTTCCTTCATTCTCGGTCCTGTAGCTGATATTATCGGCCGGAAAAAGGTGCTGGCAATCTGTATGTTCCTGTTCAGTGTATTTACACTTGGTTCTGGATTGGCACCTTCGGTTACTATCTTTACAATCATGAGATTCATCGCATCAATCGGAATGGGCGGACTGATGCCAAATGTTATTGCTATGATGACCGACTATTCCCCTAAGAAAAATAGAGCATTAATTGTTGCAACAATGTACTGCGGTTATTCTGTCGGAGGAATCTTAGCATCGCTGCTGGGCATGTACTTGCTGGAGGACTTCGGCTGGAGAATATTATATTGGCTTGGCATTCTGCCATTATTCACATTGCCAATTTTCATGAAGAAATTCCCTGAATCAGTATCGTACTACTTATTGCGCAAGCAAAATGACAAAGTAGCAAACATCTTGAATCAAGTAGACCCAAACGGCAATTATCAAGCAACAGATAACTATGTAAGTACAACAGGAAAAGAAGCCGAAAGCGGCGCACCAATCAAAAAGCTGTTCTCAAACGGCCGTGCAATCAGCACATTCGCTTTCTGGATTTTCGTAGTCTGCAGTCTCTTAATGGTATCAGGCCTAAACACATGGCTGCCAAAAATCATGCAGGAATCCGGCTATGGCTTAACATCCGCCCTTTCCTTCACACTTGTGTTAAGTGTCGGCCAAATTATCGGCTCATTGCTTGGCGGCTATCTCGTTGACAAAATCGGCCATCGCAACGTGTTAGTATCCATGCTGCTGATCGGCGCAGTCTGCTTCGTTGCATTAAGCCTGACATCAAATGTAATCCTGCTGTACGTATTAATCGCACTAGGAGGAGCTTGCACAGGCGGAACCCAAAACCTGGCAAACCCGTATATTTCTGAGTTTTATCCGAAGGAAATCCGCTCTACAGGAGTCGGCATAACAGTAGGATTCGGCCGGATTGGCTCCATTCTTGCCCCGACCGTTATCGGCCTGCTGCTGGCAACAAATCTCGAACCGAAAAGCGCCTTTATGGCTTTTGCGATTCCGAGCATTCTTGGAGGAGCTGTCCTATTATTGGTGAGAGAGAAATACGGCAGCTTCGACCGACTCGGTGCTGCATCGCGTGATAATGTGGTGTTAAAGGTGACAGATGAGGTTGGGAGCAGATAGGCAACAGATGAAGGCAACGGCTAGTTCGTTGCCTTTTTTTATTACATATTTTTTAAGCTTAGCTATTCTGACTAAATGTTAAAAATTACTTGTCCTGCCACTTAGTAATATCCACTACCTAAATTCACCATCGAATCCCGAGCTGCTATGTCCCATTTTTGAAAAGCAGCAACCCCCATTAATGAAGCTCCAAAAATTCACACCAATAAAAAAACCCATAAAGCAAATAAAGTTACCTCTATCCGCCTTATTGGAGCAGCAATTTTTATTATTTTATTTTGCATTTTCATCTGGCTGATGAATCCCAAAAATATTCCCCTCTGTATCCTTATAATAGCCTTGCCAAGCCATTCCAGGCAGGGCGTATTTCGGCAAAGCAACCGCGCCGCCATTTTCGAGAATGATTGCTTCAGTATGATTGTAATCTCCTACTCCCATCGTACAGGCAAAGCCGTTTAAAGCTTGATTTCCTTCAGGAGCTGAACCTTGCCGCTGCACTAGTGCTCCATTTATTCCCGGCTCTTCCTCTGTCCCTGTTACTGCTCCAAAGTAAGGCATTCCTGCATATCCCGTCCAATCCTGAAACGTCCAGCCGAAGACCTCTCCATAAAACTTCTTTGCCCGCTCCATATCACTTACATGAATCTCGAAATGTACTAATCTTCCCATGGTTTCCTCCTAGGTATATTAAAAATGAGACTGCTATTATTAATTCCGTATTTCTTATAATTTTTCCTATTCAAAATGCAGAGTCTTGAAAAGTTTTTCATCCTCTATTATTAGTTGAAAGGGCAATTTTAAAACCCCAATAAATGATTTATTGGGGTAATCCCGTTATCCCTTTAATAGACTCCAGAGATAAACAATAATTACGGGAAGATTATATGCTTCTGCCACCCTCACCGAATCGGAACACACAACTCACAATAATGCTCCTCAACAAGCTCAAGGCTGTACCTCTCCAACACAGGCCTCGTTTCATCATGCTTTAACCCTTGTTCATCTAATACTAAAGGAAATTCAACCCAAGCCTTTTGAACAGCTTCTGCAGTGTGGGCAATTTTAAAGACTGCGTACTTCCCTCCACTCATATGCCCAGTTTTGACTTCCTCCCTATCTGTTACAAACCCTTGTGGGACAATTAAGCATGTGTCGTATCGGCAATCTTGTGGTGCAGTTAACAGTGGATTGTCTTGGGCAATACCGAGAATGCTAGATTTCTGATTCAGTAAGTTATTAGCCTTCAGCCAGCCTTTGAACTTCTTCATTAATTGTTCGTTTCTACGTCCATACGGACCAATTTGTCTCATATAGGCTACTAGGCAAGACGGCATGTTTTCGATTCTAAGTTTCATTTCATATCCCTTTCCAATTAAAGTACATCGATGTCTGAACACATCGTATAATGTACTAAAATGGAAAACAACTGGAATTTAAAAAGTTTTCGTTTTTTTTACCTTCCGAGCTCGTCAGGAGCAGCGATTACTTGGATATTATGCTTTTCTAGCAGTTCAAGCATATTTTTCGGTATTTCTTTTTCCGTAATGACTATGTCGATGTCTTCTAAGCCGCATACTTTTTGAAAAAAGGTTTTATTAAACTTCGTAGAGTCTACAAGGACAATAACTGTATCAGCACACTTTACCATTTCACGGTTAAGAAGACCTTCCTCTTCAATAGATGTAGACAGACCAGTTTCAGATATACCGCAAGTTCCGATAAAGCATTTGTTCACTTTATAGTCTTGAATATCTTTCATTGCCCGTGATCCGTATATAGCACGGTGATTCTTTGACAGAGTTCCGCCTAACAGGTTAATGCGGATGTTTTCTCTTACTAATAATTCATTGGCCACATCCATTGAGTTCGTTACAATATTATGGTTCTGGCTTGTTAAGTATTTTGTTAAAGCGAGTACTGTTGTTGATGCGTCCAAAATAAGATGGTCTCCATCACGAATCAATGTGGCTGCTAGTTTGCCAATCTCATTTTTTGCTTTTAGTGCCATTTCTGCACGCTCATCGAAATTATAAACCTCGTTGGATAATTGTGCTCTTTTTGCTCCGCCTCTGATTCTAATTACTTTTTTTGCTTCTTCTAGCAGTATTAAATCTCTTCGTGCTGTATCTTTAGATACATGATTCATTTCACAGATTGTTTCTATATCAACTCTCTCATTTACATGTAAATATTGGACAATTGCTTCGAGTCTTTCATCTTGTAACATTATTTCACCTCGTTCTTTTATTATAAGTTTTTTTAAGTCAATTTGCAAAATATCGCATTTTATTTAAGTTTTTTTGCTTGAATATGCATTTTTAGTTCGTTATGATTACTGTAAACAACTATGTATAACTTATTTCTCCTTAACTAATTATCACAAAGAAAGTGGTGACACAATGTCTTCATCCTACTGGCTAACAAATGTATGTTTAGAAAAAGGTTATCGCTATGAACATGGGGCGATTATTGGCACAATAACGGAAAACTGCCACCTGTTTGTCGAAAATGGCAAAATCGCCAACATCATCTCTGCTGATACGTTGCTGGACGATCATTTACCAAAAAAAGATGTTCATAATTTATTAGCTTTACCCTCCTTTGTTGAAAAGCATGTTCATTTAGACAAGACATTACTTGGAGATAAATGGCGTGCAGTTACACCTGTTTCAAGCATTTTTGAACGGTTTGAACTTGAAAAAAACGTGTTGCCCACCCTTCCAACGACAACAAAAGAAAGGGCTCAAGCACTTATTGAAGTTCTGCTACAAGCTGGTTCTACACATATTCGCACACATGTGGATATCTATCAAGAAGCAGGCCTAAAAAACTTCTTTGAGGTTCAGGAAGCACTTGCAGAATATGAAGGGAAATTATCTTACGAGATTGTTGCTTTTCCACAGCATGGCTTGCTATTGAATAACTGCGCAGATTTAGTAAGAGATGCTGTCCGCAATGGAGCAGGCTTAGTGGGTGGTGTTGACCCTGCCAATGTTGATGGAAATATGGAAAAATCCTTACAGCAGATGATGGATATTGCTGTGGAAGAAAATGTAGGTATTGATTTGCATTTACATGATCCTGGTCAGCTTGGGTTAGCGACAATTAGAAGGCTGGCAAAACTGACAGAAGAGGCCGGCTGGCATGGACGAGTGGCCATCAGCCATGCTTTTGCATTAGGAGACATGGGTAAAGGGGAAGCTGATGAAATGGCACGGATGCTTGCTGAACTTGGCATTTCCATTATTACTAGTGTACCAATTGGCAGAACCATCCCCCCCGTCAGCTTTCTTCATGATAAAGGAGTTCAAGTTGCAGTTGCTTGTGACAATATTTTTGACTCATGGTCGCCCTTTGGCAATGGAGATATTTTAGAGAGAGCCAGCACATTAGCCCAGCTTTCCGGCAGATCAACAGAACAAAAGCTTGCAGAAACTCTTGGTTTTATAACAGGCGGAATTACACCATTGAACAAAAATGGACAGCAGGTTTGGCCGAAAATCGGCGATGAGGCAAGCATTGTCTTTACAGAAGCAAGCTGCTCTGCTGAAGCAATTGCCAGAAGATCAAACCGCCCAGCAGTTCTGTATAAAGGAAAATTAGTAGCAGGTGGATTTACGAAAGGATGATTCATAGATGACACATTCTTCTTATTGGCTGAAAAATGTCCGTTTAGAAACAGGATATCAATTTAAAGACGATATAGTTACTGGCACAAACACATCCATTTTCCATATTCTCATTGAAAACGGAAAATTTGCTGAGATTGTTCCTGAGTCAACATTCATTAGTGATGATGTTATCAAGTATGATGCAAGAAAATCTCTAATGCTGCCAACATTTAAAGAAATGCATATTCACATTGATAAAACTTATTATGGCGGTCCATGGAAAGCTGTTACACCAGCAAAAAACATCTTTGATCGCTTTGCAGAGGAAAAAGAACTGCTGCCTCAACTGCTGCCGACTGCCAAAGAAAGAGCAATGAAAATCTTAGATTTACTGATTGGGTTCGGTTCAACCCATGTCCGCACCCATGTTAACATTGATCCTGTCATCGGACTGAAAAATTTAGAAGCTTCACTAGAAGCTCTTGCTTCCTTCTCGGGAAAGATTTCACATGAGATTGTTGCTTTCCCTCAGCATGGTTTGCTTCATTCTGGTGTAGCGAGTCTTGTCAAAGAAGCACTAACAAATGGTGCTACACATGTTGGCGGAGTGGATCCGCATTCAGTCGACGGGAATATAGAAAAATCGTTGAATACGATTATAGAGATGGCCGTTGATACTAATTCAGAGGTGGATATCCATATCCATGACAGAGACCATTTAGGGTTGTTTACAATGAATCGATTGGCTGATTTAACGGAGCAAGCAGGTTTGCACAACAAAGTAACCGTCAGCCACGCCTTTGGATTTGCCGGTGTTCCTGATATAAAAGCTGCTGAACTGGCCGAGCGCTTTGCTCATCTTGGAATCGCAGTGACTACAACAGTCCCTATTGGTAAATTAATCATGCCTATTCCATTATTAACAAAGAAAGGTGTTCCAGTATTACTAGGCACAGACAGCCTTACTGACCATTGGTCCCCGTTTGGCAACGGCGATAATTTAGAAAAGGTTGGCCGTCTCGCAGAGCTTTACGGCTATGTGGATGAATGGTCTTTATCACAGTCACTGCGGTTTGCGACTGGGGGAAAAACACCGTTAAATAAGCAAGGCAAACAAGTTTGGCCAATTGTTGGAGATGATGCTGATATGAATCTTGTTAAAGCATCATGCAGTGCTGAAGCAGTGGCAAGACGGGCAACTAGAGAAGCAGTCTTTTATAAAGGAACATTGCTATCAGGGTCTCTTTCCCGCTAATACCGACAAAGGATAAAGGAGGGAAAATTCTTTTTGCGAACTCTATTAATCTTATTTTTAGCCACAATCATTTTGGTTGGTTGTCAACCAGCTCCAGAACAACAGAAAACGGCTAACCAGGACAAAGAGAACAACTCAGAAGAAACAATGATGAAACATAAGGAGGCTGACTCAGAAGAACCGATGAGTAATCAAGAAAAAGAGCAGTTTTTTCAAGCAGTGGAGACTGGCAATATATCTGAAATTACGAGTTTCATAGAAAAGGGAATCGATATTAACAGTGTCGATCAAGAGGGCCGGACTGCAGCAATGGTTGCTACTTACAACAATGATCCAGAAACAGTAAAGCTTCTGATTGAAAATGGTGCTGATGTTAATATTCAAGATAATATGAAAAATAACCCTTTCTTGTATGCTGGGGCAGAAGGATATTTAGAAATTGTTAAGCTGACTATAAATGCTGGAGCAGATCCAAAGCTGGTAAATAGATTTGGCGGAACAGCATTAATTCCTGCATCTGAGCACGGCTATGTGGATGTTATTAAAGAGCTTCTCGACAACACGGATATAGATGTTAACCATGTTAATAATCTTGGCTGGACAGCTATGCTAGAAGCAATTGTGCTTAGTGATGGCGGGGAAAATCAACAGGAAACAATTCAATTATTAATAAAGCATGGAGCAGATGTTAACATCCCTGACTCGAATGGGGTTACTCCCCTTCAACATGCAAAGGAGCTAGGTTTTACGGAGATAAAAGATATTCTTATAGATGCAGGCGCTAAAAAATAGGAAGAGGGGCAAGTTATAATTGGATAACTTGCCCTCTTCCTGTTTTTTTGTGAATAAATTCACATAATATTATATTATGCTTCCTTCTTAAAAGACTTAACAACCGCTTGTGTCTTTTCTGAAATATTATACCAATACGCAGCACCTACAAAAACAGCGCCTCCGATAATATTGCCAAGTGTTACTGGCAGCAAATTAGCAAACATCCCCCCAAAAGAGACTGTCTCAGGATGCGGGATGATTAACGCAATAGATAGCAACGTCATATTTGCAATGCTATGTTCAAAGCCAGAAGTGATAAATGCAAAGAGACACCAAAATATCATAATTAATTTAGCCGTTTCATCCTTGAGCTTGACGGAGCACCATACAGCTAAACAAACTAATATATTACAAAGAATGCCGCGGATAAGCAATTCCATAAAAGGAGCATTCATCTTTGCTGCTGCTCCACTTGTTACAAAATCAGCTACACCGCCAATAGCTAAACCAGAATAACTGAATAATAATGCCACAAGGATAGAGCCGATAAAGTTGCCGATATAGCTGAATCCCCATACTTTGCCCGTGTCTTTCCAGGTCACTTTATTTTCCAGCATCCCAATTGTCATCACCATATTATTGCCAGTAAAAAGATCTGCGCCTGCCATAATCACTAAGCTCAAAGCAATACCAAAGGAGACTCCCATGATAATTTTTGTACCAGCAAACTCAGCTGGAGCCAGCATACCGCCAATTGTAAAAATAAGAATTATCCCTAATCCAACGAAAAAACCAGCAAGCATTGAGCCTACTATATACTTACTTTTGTTTGCATTAAGTGCATTTGTCTTCATTAATGCAGTGTTACTAAAAGCTGTAATTACATCTTTCATGTTAAACACTCCTCATCTTGCTTCATTTCCCCGTTCAGCCATTATTTGCTCTTGCATCCTTTCTAACAGCACCTGCTTCAGGCGTGAGTCGTATTGCAGCGGATCACAAAGAATGACCTCTTGGCGGCTGTTCGCAACAGCACTTTCCATTCTTTTTAACAGCATACCTGTAAATAATAGATATGGGACAATATAAATTTTGCTGTACTCTTGCTGAAGTTTATTCAACTCATTAACAAAGTCCGGCTTACCAGCAGTTAAAAAGGCAGTATAGACAGGTGCATCTAATCTGCGGTAAATATGATGGCTCATTTCCAACAGCTTCAGAATTGGTTCAGGATCACTGCTGCCTCTGCCGACAATTAGAATACTTCCTTCATTGTCGATTCGTTTTTCTTGAATTCGTTTTATGACTAAGTCTATCATTTTGGGATGAACATCAAATGGTCTAGAAACATAGAAGTTTACCTCTGGAAATATCACTTTCATTTCAGCTAGCTCTTCTGGAATATCTCTCTTAAAATGAGTTGCCGCAAACAGCAAAACAGGAACTACTAAGATATCTTTTGCTCCGCCTGTAATTACCTTTTTCATTGTTTCAGAAATTGATGGTGAAACAAGCTCTAAAAAGGCAACTTCTTGAACCTGTATATTCACTTCTTTTTTTACTTCTTCAACAAACGTTGTAAACTGTTTGTTTCCTATAGGCTTAATGCTGCCATGTCCAATGTATACAATTGCGTCCATTCGTGATCACGCATCCATTCTTTTTTATCTAATTCTTGCTGGACCTTCTCATCTACACGCCTGAATCCCATTTGTAATGCATATTTTTTTACTGATTGACCTATTGCAGCAAAAGACAATTCCTTAGGATCTCTTTTAGTATAATAATTCCATTCTTGCTGAAAGAGATCGATTGAGCGTTTATTCGAAAAAACAACAGTTTCCCAAGCATCTTCTGTCAATAATCGTTCATTTATCTCATCAAATCTAGTATCGATATCCACATGATGACTTGGTATTACGAGCAAATTATTCGAAAATGTATTTTCAGTTAATGCCTGCATGTCACCAATTAAAACCGCTTTGCTTCTATCAAAGGATGCCTTATTACTGTGCACTCCTCTTTTTTGTAGCTCTTCACGGACTTTTTCAGACAGATGTTCAATCCGCCGCGGAAGATTCCTTATATCATACCCAGCCTTAAACAGCTGGGAGAATAAGATATCTATTCCTTCCGGAGAAGCAAAAATTAATCTTTCAGCTTCCATCACTATTTGCAATTCTTCATTTGAAAAGGAATGAGGGATTGTTAGTAAAGCAGGAAATGCATAAGCTTCTGCTCCGTTGATTGTAAAATGCCTTTCAAGCATGCTTTCTTCTTGGTCACCTGCAATCAGCAGCTTTCGTTGATAAAAAGGTTTTTTCTCAAACCAAGCAATGCTTGACCGCAGCTTGACCACATCACCAACTATCGTTAAAGCAGGGTTTTTCACATTTGCTTCCGTTACCTTTTCAACAATTGTCTTTAATGTGCCTTCTACCACCCTCTGTTTTCCTAAAGTCCCCCATTCAATAACAGCTGCCTTTGTATTACTAGCATAGCCTTCTAATAGTAACTGCTCGCAGATGTCCGGCAAGCCTTGTACCCCCATATAGTACGCTAGTGTTTCTCCTGCCGCTTCCTGCTTAGGTAAGGATGTTAAACCTTCATTTTTCTTGCATCTATGCCCTGTTCTAATCGTAAAACTATTGCTGTAATCGCGGTGCGTTACTGGAATGCCTGCATAGATGCTCGCGGCAATGCTTGCTGTTATTCCAGGCACTATCTCAAACGGTATATTGTATTTGGCAATTGCTTCTGCTTCTTCGCCGACTCTGCCAAAAACAGAAGGATCACCGCCTTTTAACCGGACTACATATTTTCCCTTTAATGACTCCCTTACTAATGTTTCATTAATCTTTTCTTGCCGCATAATATGATGATTTGGCAGCTTTCCGCAGTATATGAAAACACAGTCATTCTTTGTGAAGCGTAAAAGCCGCGGATTGGCGAGACGGTCGTACAAAACAACATCCGCTTTCCGTAAGCACTCCATCCCCTTTGCAGTAATCAAGCCAATATCTCCAGGTCCTGCTCCCACAAATGCTACATACCCCTTGTTTGTTTTCATTTTTTACACCATTACATAAATTTCGTCGTCTTTTATTAATGTTTCATATACTTCTACACAGCCCTCGTCTGGTTTTTGCACGAGCCCTGTAACTAAAGAAATCTTCCAATCATGCAGCGGGCAGAAAACATACTCTCCAGACACAATCCCCTCTGCCAAAGGGCCGTTTTGATGTGGGCAGCGGTTCTCTATCGCTCTTACTTCACCATTAGAAAGATGAAATAAAGCAATTGATTTTCCTTTCAGATGCACTTCTTTGCCGATTTGAACTGGCAGATCCGCTTTTTTCATAATTTTCGTCCATTCTTTTGTTGCTGTCATTTTTACTTCCCCCTCCATTTTTATCCTTAACGATTATCCTTTAATTACTTCATACATTTCTCGTTTCGTTTCATCACTCAATATGGAAGACCAAGCCTCTTTATATGTTAATCGCGCCTTTTCAAAACGGCTTACAAACTGTTTAACATTCTCTTCATTTAATAGTGTTTCTTTCACCTTATCAGCGCCTGTGCGCTCTACCCATGGAGCTGTTCTTTCTCCGTAATTCGCATTTTCCCGGTAATATTGTACATATGCTTTTGCAAATGTTATAACCTCTTCTTCTGTTTTAACAGTAGTTAAGCTGTCACACTCTCGAACTTCGGTGCCTCCATTTCCGCCGAAATACAGCTGATAGCCATTTTCTACACAAACAACCCCAAAGTCTTTTGTCAGCACTTCAGCACAGTTACGCGGACAGCCAGTAACTCCCATCTTCATTTTATGCGGCGTATCCACCATCTCTATCGCTTGTTCAAGTTTAATGCCAAGCCCTAAAGAGTCCTTAGTCCCAAAACGACAGAATGTTGAACCGACACAGGATTTGACGTTTCGAAGTGATTTAGAATAAGCATAGCCAGAACGCATTCCTAAGTCCTCCCATACATGTGGTACATCCTCTTTTTTCACTCCGTACAGTCCGATGCGGCTTGCACCTGTAATTTTCACTAACGGAACATTATACTTTTTCGCTGCTTCGCCCAGTTTAATTAATTCGTCTGCCGTCGTTGTTCCGCCATACATCCGAGGGACAACAGAAAATGTACCATCTTTTTGAATATTTCCTTCCATCTTTTCATTCACGAATCTTGATGCTTTATCATCCTCGTATTCTTCCGGGAACAGCATGCGCATATAGTAATTCAAAGCCGGACGACATTTAGAACATCCTTCTTCACTTGCAAACTCAAGAACCATTCGCACTTCCTTCGGTGATTTCAGCTGCTTCTCTTTTATTTGTGCGACTACTTCGTCACGAGTTAATGCTGTACAGCTGCACATTCCTGTCTTCTGCAAAGATGCATCAAAACCGTCTCCAAGGGTATGTGCTAAAATACTCTCTACCATTGGTTTACATTTGCCGCAAGATCCGCCTGCTTTTGTACAGCCTTTCACTTCTTCAAATGTGCTTAGTCCTTGCTCTAGAATGGATTGGATGATTGTTCCTTTTGTTACCCCGTTACAGCCGCACACTGTATCTTCCGCACTCATGCTTGCAACTAAATCTTCTTCTCTTTCCTGACCCGCTTTACTCAAAACAGACGAGCTTGTGTATTCACTGATGTCTGCCTGTTTTTTCAGCATATTAAACAGGCGATTGCCGTCAGAAGCGTCTCCGTAAAGAACAATCCCCACGATTTTATTCTCTGTTACTAAGATTTTTTTGTATAATCCTGCAAATTGGTCATGAACAATAATTGCTTGCGTATTTTCATCTTCATGGATCTTTCCACCTGAAAATAAGTCACAGCCGGCTACTTTCAGCTGAGTAGAAAGCACACTTCCTTGATAGCCCTCACTCTGTCTCCCTGTTATATAATCAGCTAAGACAGTACCTTGCTCATAAAGAGGTGCAACTAATCCATATGCTATCCCGTTATGTTCCGCACATTCTCCGACTGCATAGATAGAAGGATCAGATGTTGCCATATAATCATTAACAATAATTCCGCGGTTCACTTCTAAGTCAGCTTCTTTAGCAATTGCAATATTCGGACGAATCCCGACAGCCATCACAACAAGATCACATTCAACAGATGATCCATCTGTGAACGCTAAGCCTTGCACACGGTTCTCTCCATAAATTTCAGCTGTTTGTTTTTCCATCAAAAACTTCATACCTTGTGCTTCCAAATCTTTTCTTAAGAGATTCGCTGCTGCTGCATCCAGCTGCTGCTCCATTAAGGTCGGCAATAAATGAACAACATGGACATCCATGCCACGGTCAATTAACCCTCTTGCCGCTTCTAATCCCAATAAGCCACCGCCAATAACAACAGCCTTTTTATAGTTTTGAGCTGTTTCCAGCATTTTTTCTGTATCTTTAATCGTCCTAAATCCGATAACTCCTTCTAATTCACTTCCGGGAATCGGCAGGATAAAGGCACTCGATCCTGTAGCAATAATTAGCTCATCATAGTTAATGAGTTGGTTTTTATCTGTGACTAGTTCTTTTTTATTTCTATCAATCTTAATAACCTTTTCTCCCGTTATTAAGTGAATGTGATTTTCCTCATACCAGCTCCAGTCATTAATGTAAATATCATCGACCGTCGTCTTTCCTTGCAAAACATTTGAAAGCATAATGCGATTATAGTTTGGATAAGGTTCATCTCCAATAATGGTAATATCAAAGCTATCAGTATTTCTCTTTAGTATTTCTTCAACAGTTCGGACTCCTGCCATGCCGTTTCCAATCATGACTAATTTCTTTTTCATTGTCTTCCCCTCCAAGATAAGGACTAGAAAATCGATATGATTGTGAAATAAATCACATATATAGTTGTTACACTTAAACTATAAGTTTTCAAAACTATATTGAATATTCCCCCCTAAATACAAAACCTTATAAAGAAGTAGTGGAAATGCATCTTTTATAGTTCCATTATATCTGCTTCATTAGGTAGAAAAGACTTAAAAATTCGACGATTTTATGACAACTACTTTCATACCGTTAACCTAATAAAAATTTCCAACGCCGAAAAAGCCTTTAAACACTATTGAAATAAGGCTTTTCATTAGAAATCTTGCGCCATGTTAGCCTATAATAAATAGAGGTTTATTATTCACACAATTGTCACAATATTTAGCGCAGCAAATTGTAAGCGTTATTTTTTAGAGGAGGTTATCATTTTGTCAAGATTAGCGAACAAAGTAGCCCTTATTACTGGAGGAGCAGGCGGAATTGGGAAAGTAACAGCAAAACGTTTTTTAGAGGAAGGTGCCAAAGTAGTTCTAGTAGATTTATTTCAAGAACCTCTTAATCAGGCAAAAGCAGAATTAGAAGCCTTCGGAGAAGTTATCGTTATACAAGCAGACGTATCCCAAGAGGAAGATGTGAAAAACTATGTAAAGAAAACTGTCGAGAAGTTCGGCAGAATAGATGTCTTCTTTAACAACGCAGGAATCGAAGGTAAAGTAGCTCCAATCACAGAACAAAAAGTAGAAGACTTAGACAAAGTTCTTGCCGTTAACGTTCGCGGCGTATTCTTAGGACTAAAACATGTGTTAGCCGTCATGAAGGAACAAGGAAGCGGAAGTGTTATCAATACTTCTTCTGTAGCCGGACTAAGCGGCAGCCCGAACGTAACACCTTATATTGCATCTAAACACGCAGTCGTCGGCCTAACAAAAGCCACTGCAGTAGAAGTTGCTCCATACAAAGTACGTGTCAATTCCGTTCACCCGTCCCCAGTGAACACAAGAATGATGCGCTCATTAGAAGAAGGCTTCGCACCAGGACAAGCTGAAGCAGCGAAAGCAGACATGGAAAAATCAATTCCATTAGGAAGATACGGAGAATCCGAGGACATCTCCAATCTCGTTCTATTCCTTGCTTCGGATGAAAGTGCGTTTATTACAGGTGTGCAGTATCGGGTTGATGGTGGTATGGGGGCTTTGTGATTTAAATAGAGAAATAGTCAGTTCCTCGTTTTTGTGGAGCTGGCTATTATTTTAATTACATGGAATTATAATTCACTTAAACTTCACTTTTGGAAAAAAAAATAGACACAACCCCTGCAAAGCTTTTACAGGTGTTGGTCTATTTTTTTATCATTATTAATTGTAAAAACATTATCTTATCATAACTGAAAGTGTCGTCTTTTTACTTCTCTAGCAAGTTAACAGATTTCTCCATACTCTCTATCACTTCTTGCAGTGATCTATCTGCCATACTCGCTAATTTCAAATGATAATTCTCGAATGGAAGATGCTCTGTAATTTTATTTGGAACTACTACACAGTTTAGACCGGCTGCAAGTGCAGCTTTAGAACCATTAGCTGAATCTTCAAATGCTATTGCTTCTTGCGGATTAACTCCTAAAAGCTTGATTGTATTTTTATAAAGCTCTGGATCTGGCTTCACTTTTTTGACATCATCTCTTGTTTGAATAACATCAAAATAATGAAGGATGTTCAACTCCTTTAAAAAATGTTCAACCCAATCCCTATAAGAGCTTGATGCCAAGCCAATCTTTAACCCTAGCTCTTTAGCTGCTTTCAAATAATCCTCGATTCCATCTCGTGCAAAAGGCTTACTCAATTTTGCTTTATGTAAAACAGCTGATTTTTCGATGATTTCGTCTCTTGTTAAAAGCCCATTCGATTGGCTTAGGATAAAATTATAAAGGCTGCTAGAATCAGTGCCAATATGGACAGCATATTCACTTATTGGCAGTTTTCCTGGTTCCATTTCTAAAATATCACAAAAACTTTCATATAAAGCGTATTCTGTATCAATCGTTAATCCGTCAAAATCAAAAACAATCGCTTTTATCATCTGCTTCCCCTTCTTTCCACTTAATCCAAAAGGCTTTTATTTCCGTATAATTCATACCATTCTCTACTGAATGTTTCTACATTCTCTTTAATAGATGGAACTTTAAGAAATGCTTCAATAATGTCTGGAGAAGCTGTAACCCCATGTGCTCCTGCTAGGCAAACCTCTAGTACTTGTTGGGTATTTTTAAAACTTGCTGCTAATACTTCACAATTAAAATTAGATTTTACGAATATTTCTACTATATCTTTGACAACTTGGATACCGTTGCCTGTCAAGTTATCAATTCGGTTCACATATGGAGCTACATAGTTTGCACCTGCTTTGGCAGCTAAGTATGCATTTAAGGGAGTATAAACTGTTGTTGCTAATGTCCGAATTCCAATGCCGCTCAACAATTTAATTGCTTTTAAGCCTTCGCTTGTCACAGGTATCTTGATTACTATATTCCCTTGTAATGACTTCTGAATGTACTTTGCTTCTTCCACTATGTTTTCTGCCTTGTCAGCAATTGTTTGCACAAAAAGTTCCTTCTCTACGCCTAGACTGCTTTGGATTTCTTTTAGTAAAGGTAAAAAAGGTTTGCCTTCTTTAACGATAATACTTGGGTTTGTGGTTACGCCGTCAATAGAATAGTATTCAGTAAGCATTTTAATTTTGTTTATGTCTGCAGAATCAATGAATAGTTTCATATTTCCACTCCCTTTAGGAAAAAATAAAATAGCTTAACTTCCGACGACCATTTATCTGATTACCTAGAAATGTTAAGCTATAAACTTTACTGACAAAAAATAATTAATATATTCGGATGATGTCGCCTTGCTTCACATCAGCTATTTCACTGTCTTCTAAATATAGCGTTCCTGGTAATTCTGGATTCTCCGATCCATCAAATTTGAGAGTGATATGTCCTAGGGCTGTCAGGTTTTTTTCCACAGCATCTCCGACCGATGTAATTATATAGTTTTTATCCCCTAGTTGAAGTGTATCTCCTGCTTTTATTTCATTGTCAATATTATTTACCGTAATGGATAAGCAATAATCAGCAAGTTCTGCTGGTGCATTTTCTCCAAAAAGAATCAACATTTTGTCGCCAAGAAATGCGGATACTGAAGGACCTATTTTATTAATGACTGTTTCATATTTCTTTTGCATGGTTTTTTACTCCTTTTACTCTAAAATTTTTTGTGCTATTCAAACTGTGTTGTTATATGGTTATTCATAAAGTCCAAAACTAGCAAGCCAAGCGATAAAAACGGTTGGCGCTCCTGTCAAAAACCTGCCATACAGCACAGCCGGCACTCCGACTTCCACTGTCTCAGGCTCTGCCTCAGCTAATCCTAACCCTACGGGAACAAAGTCGGCTGCAGCTTGTGAATTGATTGCAAATAATGCAGGAAGTGCTAAGTGTGGTGGAATATTGCCTTTACCGATTTCTACACCAATTAGCGTTCCTACTACTTGAGCAATAACAGCACCAGGTCCTAAAAATGGTGATAACAGCGGGAAGGAACAAACAAGTGCTATCGCCATCAATCCCCAAACATTACCGATAAATGGTGATAAAATACTTGCAAAAAGATCGCCAATGCCTGTTTCTAAGATAATTCCAATTAGCATGGCAACAAAGGCCATAAATGGAAGGATCGTTTTAATTACGGTATCAATTGCATCTCGGCCTGCTTGATAGAAAACACTTGTGATATTCCCCATTCCCATGCCAACTCTTGCCATTAAACCTTTTGGTTTCTGTTGCTCACTAATTTTTTTGCTGGAATCATATTTATATTCTTTTTCTTCCGTTTTCTCAGCAGGAGTATTCGCTGTGTTTTGCAGCACTTCCCCGTCTGCAAGCTGGATATTATCTTTTTTTACACCTGACACATAGATGTCTTCCGTAATATGTTTCGCCAATGGACCACTTTGACCTGTAGGCATTATATTAATTGTTGGTATGCGTTTTTGCGGGTATAAACCACAACGCAATGTTCCGCCGCAATCAATAATGACACATGCCATTTCTGTTTCAGGAACACTTGTTTTAAAACCATTCACTAATTCACAACCAGTTAATTCAGCAATTTTATCTGCAATATCAGGTTTTTCGCCACCTGTAATATACACAACCTTATTTTTTTCTTCTGTTGGTGTAATGACTAATGGTCCGCCAAATCCGCCTGAACCTTTTGATATTTTAATAGCTTGATATGTTTTCATTTTCCTTCACCACCATTTATTATAGTTTAACAGTATCTTTTAATTTTACATTTTGTTGTTTAGCTACATAGGCTGTCATATAATCTGTGATCCAGCCTCGCAAGAAGTTCGTTACAATCCCAACTAGGAAATAACGAAGAGCTAATTCTGCAGTATCAAAACCTAGTGCCGTAATCCCTGCTGCAACACCTAAGAAAACAAATAATTCTCCTGGGTTAACATGCGGGAATAACCCGTTATGAGTGTGGCATGAATAGGAAGCAGCTGCGTAATAGCTTGGCTTATATTTTTCAGGCAAGAACTTGCCTAATGATAATGTCATTGGATTAGCTAAAATAAATGTACCGATGATCGGTAAGATAAAATAGCGGGTAAATGGGTTTTTCGCAGACTTTCTTGCCAGCTTCTCCACCCTTTCTTCCCCAACCAAACGGACAAGTGCATTCATCGCAACCAGCAGCATGATTAACAAAGGAACAATATCTGTTACCATTCCTATAAATGTCTCGCCCCCATGCCGGAACAAGTCCATAAATTTCTCTGCGCCTTTAATTAAGATATCCATATACTAATCTCTCCTTTTCTGTCAGCTTTTTTTAGGAATTAGATAATCAATCCAGCCTTTTTTAACTCTTAACTCTCCGCCTTTAGAAATAACATCGTAGCTTTTTAAAGCATCTTCTATTGCATACTTTGTTAATTTGTTTATACCTTTATAATCTCCATCTGAAATTTTCAATAGATTTTTCCCTTCAAACCCTTTTAGTTCTCGCACTCGGGAAAACACCGTAACTCCTTGCATTTTAGCGGCTTTTATAATGTTATTTCGCTTATCAATGGCGAACATAACAACCGTTCCTGCTCTGAACATACCGGTTTTTTTGCCAATAGCTACACGGCCTAAGCGCCTTAATTCACTATACTTCCTATTGAAATGTTTAATTTGTAGAAAACCAAAAATACTTTGTAACAGCCATGCAATACCAATCAATATAATAAATCCTAAAAACATTTCCTTACCCCTTTTCATTAAATTCTCCAGCTGCAAAGATAAACGCTTACAAAATATTGCATAACGATTAACTAAACTTACTAATCTTTTTTAAACATTCTGATACATCCTCATAATTTGCTGCACTAGCTAGCTGGTTTATCACCTTTTCGTCATTTGCTATTCGAATAATTTCATCATAAACACTCACTAGCTGATGTTCGGTCATTTCAGATTGTTGTTCTGGAATGCCTAATAAGAACATAAGTTTTATATCTTTTCCATCAGAGATTACTGTATCGGGGAAAACTCCTAGTGCCAGCTTAATTTGATCAGATTGATAATTAAAGGTATGTGGTATTGCAATGTAACGATCAAATACCATTGATCCTTTTTTCTCTCTTTCCTTAAGTCGGTTTATGAACTCATGATCCAAGTGTCCGGTCTTAACCAGTTCATCCACCATCGTGTATAAGTTATCATGATAATCAACCTTACTATTTAAAAGGAAGAAGCTTTCTTTGCTTATTAAATGATTTAAAATGGATGAATGCGAATTAGAATCAGCCTTTATCCTAAACGCTTGCATATATGCTACTTCGTCTATTTTTCGAGAAATAGCTTGTTCATCAAAGATTTCATTTATCAAAATAACCGGTTTGCTAGTTTGAATAGAAAGTTTTACTGTAGAAAAGATAATATCAAACTCATTTAGAAGTTCTTTTGTTACCTCTGTTTCTGAGAAAAGTTTTAATTCTGTCTCTTTATTGAGGATGCGCTGCAGCTGATTGGAGACTAGCTTAGCTGTTCCTCTTCCTGTTCCACAGATAACTGCTGCTTTTCTAATGCTTTTAACCTTCACTTCACTCTGCGAAATGAACACCCCAAAATAGAAAGCGATGTAACCGAGTTCATCATCTGAAACATCTAAATCATATTCCTTGTTAATGATGTCCCCTGCAATCTTTGCCATTTGAAAAGCTACTGGATACTTTTCTTTGACATCCATTAACATCGGATTTTCTATTCGCAAACCAAACATTAATCGGTTAATCATAAATGTTAAATGATATTGCAAATCGATAAAGAATGATTCATTTTCTTCGATAATATCTTTTTTGAAGCCAATATTTTCGACAATTAACTCTAGTAATCTCTTAATCTCACCTGGTATTGCAATATTTTCTATTGAGCGATTATTTGTTGGCGTCCTTCTCCCCGCGATTGGAATAGTAATGAAAATTATCTCACTTTCCGGGATTGTGATTGGAAGACATTTTTCAATGACGGCGGCAATCTCTAAACCGATTTGATAATCATGCGTATGCTTGAGCTTTAAATGACTGTCCTTTACTTTTTTTAATGGTTGATTTTTCAACAGTCGATCGAGCATTACTATTACAAATTCCATCAATCGCTTTTGTGTACTAGATTCGAAATCGTGGCGGGCAGCAATTGTTGTTATTTCTTCTTCGATGTCTTGATCTAATGGATAGGACCTGTAAATCATTTCAAAGACATTATTGATGATAAAAAAGCGAATATCCAGCTCGACACCATCTAAGCTAATTCCTGTATTTGGTTTACCATGAATTTTAAGATTATAGGCTTCCAACGATACAGAAGCTTTTTTCAATTCATTTACGAGTGTGGTTCGGCTTATATTCATCTCGTAAGCCAGCTCATCTAAAGTGATTATGACCTCATTATTAATAAGCCTTTCAATGATATAAGCTATACGGCGCTTCGATGAATCCATTAAATTTTTTTTAGAGCTGATGTGATTCATTAGAAGGTCAAAGCTAGATTGATCTTGTATGGATAACCAGAAGCCTTTGCCTCTTTTGTTATCAAGACATGCAATGCCCTCTAATTCCTCATTTACCTTCTTGATATAGTTTCGGACAGATCTAGTTCCTACTCCTAAAGCTTCTGCTAAAAACTCTAAAGAGCTATAGTCTCTTTGTTGCGATAATTCTATAATCTGAATTACTTTATCCTCTAATGTAAAGTCAGACATTCTACCACCTCTTTGCTAAATGAATGCCAAAACAGCAGGTTAGAAAAACTTAAAGTGAATGACAGTCAACCTCGTTTTAAACAATCATTAAAGGCATTCTGACTTCACTGTTAACCTCTAGATTTTCCTCCTGAAATATTCAATGTTGTACCCGTGATATAGCTGGAACGATCGGAAGCTAAATAGGTTACCAAATCGCCAATCTCTGTTAGTTTGCCTTCTCTTCCAAGAGGAATGGATTTGCTGTAATCTGTGGATAATCCATCTACAGTAACGCCGCGAGTGTATGCTAACGCTTCATTATAAGCATCTGTTCTTAAACCTGTTGTTTCAATGATACCGGGAGCAATACCAACAACTCGGATATTAAACTTTCCAAGTTCCTTTGCCCATGCACGAGTGAAAGAAATAACGGCACCTTTTGTAGCAGAGTAACAGCTTTGCCCAGCAGAACCTTCTTGACCAGCTTCAGACGAAACGTTAATAATGACACCTTTCTTTTGCTTTAACATTTCCTTAGCAGCAGCTTGAGCAAAAAGATAAGGACCTTTTTGATTTACTGCTACCATAAAGTCAAAATCACCCTCGCTCAATTCATACTCCGGTCTTTCCCCTTTATCATCCACTAACAATCTTGGCAAGTTAACACCAGCATTATTTACTAAGATATCTACAGTGCCAAACATTTCAACTGTTTTAGAAACAGTGTTATCAACACTTTCTTTATTTGTCACATCACATTTTAGAAAATAAGAACCATCTTCTCTAGCTCCTTCTTCTGCATTTAAATCTGCAACTACAACTTTAACTCCATTATTTAAAAGTCCCTTCGTAATTTCCAAACCAATACCAGAGGCACCGCCTGTTACAATCGCAACTTTTCCTTTTAAATTTAACCATGTATCACTCATTAGTAATTCCTCCTCCACATTTGTGTTTTGAAAGCACTTTCTATCACTGATTTCAGTATAGGAGGAATACTAAAATAATTTAATACAGACTTTTTCACACAAAAGTGAAAAAGTCTGTATTATTACTCTGTTTAATTAAATACATGGTTAATTAGGCATTTTGTTAGTGAAACAATACTTAAAATAAACCCTACAATCGCAAATTATTTTACGAAAGCAGGGTCTGATTTGCTTTATGTGATTGTTATTTTAATACGAGCTGTGCCACACATTCAACGTGCGCTGTGTGCGGGAACATGTCCACAGGCTGCAAATACTCTACCTTATAATCCTTGCTCAAATAATCAATATCCTTCGCCAATGTTGATGGGTTGCAGGATACGTAAATAAACTTTTTCGGCTTGACCTTTTTGATGGCGTCAAGCAGCTTACGGTCACAGCCGGTTCTTGGCGGATCGACTACTACTACGTCTGGGCGCCAGCCTTCTTCGACCCATTTTGGAAGCCAGTGCTCAGCTGTGCCGGTTACGTATGTGGCGTTTTTGATGCCGTGTCTATCGGCATTTTTTTGGGCATCGAGAACGGCTGCTTCGATTGTATCCATGCCGCGGACTTCGCTGGCACCGTCTGCAAGCCATAAGCCGATTGTTCCGACTCCGCAATAGGCGTCAGCAATCTTCTCTTTGCCTGTCAGTCTGGCTGCTTTTTTAACTTCGTCGTACAGCTTGACTGTTTGCACTGGATTCAGCTGGAAGAAGGCGCGGGCTGACAGCTCAAAGTTCAAGTCACCGAGTGTTTCCTGGATAACTTCCTCTCCTCTTAGATGAATCGTTTTCTCGCCAAATATTAAGGATGTTTTGTTGCCATTAATGTTTTGCACGAGTGACTTCACTTCAGGCAGACGTTTTTGAATTTCCGCCATAATTTGCTTTTTGCGCGGCACTTCTTTTTGGGTCGTGATTAAGACGACCTGTACTTCTCCTGATTGGAAGCCTGCTCTTGTTACAATGGTACGGACGATGCCTTTTTGGGTCCGTTCATTATAGATTGGCACCTGTAGCTCTTCTAAGATGTTGCGGACTTCTTCTGACACTTTGTTAGTGAGCGGGTGCTGAACCATACAGTTTTGGATTGGCACAAGGCGATGGGAATCAATACCGTAAAGCCCTGCGATCACTTTGCCGTTTTTTTGCTGGCCGATTTGGAATTGGCTTTTGTTACGGTAATTCCATGGGTCTTCCATACCGATTGTCGGACGGATTTCGAGATTTTCAATTTTCAGCTTAGTATGTCTTTCAAGTGATTGAATAACAATATCGCGTTTTTCGCGAAGCTGCTGATCATAAGCCAAATGCTGAAGCTGGCAGCCGCCGCATTGTTCATAAAAAGGACAAGGTGCCTGTACACGGAATGGTGATGCTTTGCGGATTTTTTTGACCTTTGCCTCTGAGAACTTCGGCATAACTTTTGTTGTCTCAACAACAACCTCTTCCCCTGGAAGGGCGCCTGGGACAAAAACGACCTGCCGTTTAAAATAACCGACACCTTCTCCGTTAATTCCGAGCCGCTTAATTGTCAGTGGGAAGGTTTGTCCTAGCTTTATTTTTACCGTGCTTGTTTGTTTAATATCATTCATTCTTTTGCTCCTGTAATTAGGTTCTATTTTTTATTCATTATAATCAGTCTAATCTGCAACCTTTATACTAATACTTCTTTATTCGATAATCTAGTTATCCTGCAAATAAAAATCCCTCAAAATGAATTCTTTGAGGGATTTTTTTCTTATTCTATTCTAGCCCTTTTCTTTTTAAAAAGAAACGCACATGCACCAATCACAATCATGGCAATACCTGCCAGTAAATAATTGAAGGAATTTGTTGCCGTATTAGGCAGTCCATGTCCTTCCCCTTTCACACTGTCCTTCTCACCATCTTCCGTCGTATTACTGCTTCCTTCTTCGTTATCATTCGTGTCATTGCCGCCACTTTCTTGACTGCCGTTATCGTCCGGTTTATCTGTTCCATCTTCTGGACTTGGCGTGCCGTTCTCATCCGGCTTGTCTATTTCTTCTTCATCATCTGGAGCTGGTGTTTCTGGTTCCGCAACTACTGGAATTGTTCCAGTAGTGTAATAGTCCTTAACCGCATCTTCTGTCAAAGCAACAGAATCATACACAAGCACTTCATCCATCAGCCCTTTGAATGGGGTGTCCCAATAATTCACACCTAGAGCGAACAGGGCATTTTTGTCTGTGAAAACATTAAAGAATTCTGTGCCGCTGAATGCTTTTTCGCCATTGATATAAATATTGATTTGTCCGTTATCAACAGTAAAGGCAATATGAGACCATTCATTGACGGGAATTTGTGTGCCTGCATCTGCATCATACCAACCGTCGCTATTCGACCAGATCATGCTGTTATTGCTGACAGCATCATTGCCTTTCGGTACAAAACTAATCCAGTTTGCATCTGTTTTGGCTCCAAAAAACGCAGACGTATAATTAGTAAGCTGCTCAGGGTTCAGCCAGAAGGATACGCTGTATTTATTGCTGGAAATCAGTCCCTTTGGCAATAGTACGCCTGATGCACCGTCAAAAATTGCACCTTGGCCAGTTTTACCTTCTGTGTAAGAAATTGTACCACCTGTGTTAGAAATGAGATTTCCTGTTGGCTGTCCATCTGCTTGCGTGCCTGTGCTGTCCTTTAAATCGCCTTCAAACGCATAGTGTGCAGCAAGTTTGCCTTGTTCCTCTGGCAAGACCGTAATCTCAAAGGCTTTACTAGCCGTAGCTTCCCCTTTTGTGATTGTTGCCGTCAATGTCACTTTAACAGCCTCTCCATTAGTCGGTCTTGTGACTTTTCCTTCACTTGTGACAACCTCTTCATTGGAGGAGCTCCAGCTAATAACCGCACCGCGCAGCCCTTCTGTTACAAGCTTCAAGTTGCTGATAACCGCTGTTGTATCACCTAAATCAAGACCAGCTTTCACTGCCTCGACTATTTCTTCATCTGATTTACTTTCCGCTTTGCTGCCCCAGACAGATACACCTTCATCTGATGTAGCTGTAAATGTCATTACATTCGATTTCGAAGTTGGGTCCCACTGGCTGACAAACACGCCATTGTATACCTTACCGTCAATCGTCAGCTCTGCTTTATTAGAACCTTGTTCCTTCCACGTACCTGAAACCTGACCGGTAATGCTTCCATCATTGTTCAAACTTATTAAAACAGACTGTTTAATGTCTGCTGAAATATCTTTGCCATGGTTAATAAACTTATAGTCGCCGGATATATCCGCTGCAGCTACATCCTGCAGGCTTTCACCAGCATATTCATATGGAGACACAACAGGCCAAGCCTCGTCGTTCATATACATTTTGTGAACACGAAGTTCATGCTGCTCTCCTCTTTCAGGAAAACGGGTATGGAAAATTAAATATTGTTCATCTGTGCTTTCATCGTAATAAACAGAGTTATGTCCTGGTGAGACATAGCCTGTGCCAATTCCTGTTCCGCTTTCCCCAATCTCTCGTTTGAACAGGTAGCTGCCCATCAGCTTAACGCCATACGGTTCAATTGATTTGTCGTCGAATAATGGCAATGTCGGATCTGCCTTTACATTCGTCATATCATTGCCTGCCGCGTCATAATACGGACCATCTGGAGTTTTTGAACGGACGACCCTCATGTTGTAGCCGCCAGTCGAATCCAATCCTCCAAACGACAAGTACATATAGTAATAATCTGTTTCCTTGCTGTATTGAATATAGGCGCCTTCAATTCTGCTGTGATTGCCGCCAAGAAGCTTTTTCCCATAGCCTTGGCCTGGAAGCTGCTTGCCTGTTACCGGGTCCATTTCAAGGATGAAAATCCCGCCGGAATAGGAGCCATACACCATCCAAAGCTTGCCGTTTTTATCGAAAAACACATCAGGATCAACAGCATTCGGATGCTTTGTCGCATCATAAATCGTGCCGTCCTCGCTTTCCTCATCCCACATGCCTGATTTCAAGATAATGCCAAGATCCTTGTATGGTCCATCTACACTATCAGAAACGGCAACACCAAGTGCTGAACGGGGAGAATCACCTTTACAGGCATTATAGTACATATAATATTTTCCATCCTCAAGCTGGATAACATCTGCTGCCCAGAGTGTATCGGACTCTGCCCAATCAAATGTTTCCTTCAGCTCTTCTAAAACATTCTCAAACAGAGGATTTTCTGCAGACACAGTGGAGGAGACTTGCTCCCATTGCATAAAATCCTTCGTTTTTGCAGAGGCAAGATGAGAACCGAAAACATAAAACTCCCCGTCTGCCTCAATAACAGAAGGGTCATGAACAGAAGCCCTTTTAAAGACCGGCTCTGTGGCAGCCTTAACTACTGCTGAATTTGTGCTTAAAAGAAAAAACTGCGGAATTACGAGAACAACTGCCAAGAAAAACATCAAAAACCTTCGAGATCCATTCCTTTTCATTGTGAATTCCTCCCTGCCGTGTCAGCTTTGTTGAGTAGCATTTATACTTGTCCATTTAAGCCAATACGGTTTCTCTATTATTGCTACGAAAGCTTATCCCCTCTTGCTTTAGCTCTATTATGTAAACACTTTCATAACTTTGATTATCGTATTACACATATACGTACGTGTCAATATATCAATTATAATTGTTCGTACATATTTACGAATAAAACAAGGAACTTATACGAATGAATTATCAAGAAACCACCTTTTTCTTTAGGTTTTTTTACCATTAAATAGACAATCTAACAATAAAAGAGTAAAATTACACTAAAATGGAGGTGTTGTAATATTGGCTAAAAATTTATTTGTTTTTTTAGTTTCGCTTGTAATAATCGGATTTTCTGTCTACCTATATGGAGAATTATACGGATTTTCTTGGATGGAAAAAAAGTCTGAAACAGCTGTGTTGCAATATTTAGAGGCTAACGGAGAACTTGAGGAAAACATCAAAAAAATAGAACCGTGGTATGATGAAAAATCAGGTCATTATTACGTCACTGTCGTATTTAAAGATGAAAAGGGTTTAAACTATGAATTTATATATAGACATAAAGAAGCAATCTTTATTAATACGTATGATAACAGCAACAATGAATATGAAGGCAAGCATCTTCAATAAAAAAACAGCTCATTTGAGCTGTTTTCATTTTTATTTAGCTGGATGAAACACTATTTCAGTTCCCTTCTTAGCGGCTTCCTCTTTGTCCATGCTTTCTTGGAGTGCAGCCATTTTCTTTAGTGACTGAATAGCTGTTTCAAGATGTTCTGCGGCAGGTTTCGTTGTGAAAAGAAGGTACTGCAGACCATATCCGATAAAATAAATCGGTCTCAACAGCTTCTTCACATGCTTGTTTCGGATGATGTACAGCTCATATGCAAGTGCCAGTACAACGAAAAACACAACAATACCGTCGATTTGATTAGAATAGGGAATAAGCCAAACCGTTACACTGAAGAGCGCAATAAAAATGACAAGATTCAAATGGCAGTCTTCACTGATGCGGGACTGGCTTTGCACATTTTTTAATGTAAGGTCTTCTCTTCTATTAAAACAGTTGGCTGCCATATGTTCGGCAGCATGGTACTTTCCGAGCGGTGTGAGCTTGTAGATCAGTAAGTATAAAATTATAAGTAGTATAACTGCTGTTTCGATCTCTGCTGCACTTAAACCTCCGATTGACCAGCTTCCTTTGGACATGACAAAAAGAAACGTAAACCCAAAAGCTAATATAGACAAAAACGACTTCCATGTATCAAGGAATGATGTGATGAAAAACCACATACCTCTGACTATCGGCACTCTTTTTAAATATTTATCGATATCAAAGTCATCTATATCCTCTTCTTCCCTCCCCTTTATTTGGTGGGTTGTCGTAATCTTGCCATCTTTTCGGATTGATTTAACACTAACATTTTTTGAATGAAACTTTACGCCATTAAAAAGCGCTTTTCCTCCATAGTTCATAAATGTCTCCATTTTTCACAAGATTTTTTTCTCTTCCTTTATATAATATATTCCCGAATTGCACAATACATGTGTTAGCATAATCATGTTTGTCTAATTTTATAGACGTAAAGGCTTATCCGTTGGTTTCATGAAATCATTCAATACTTCGCCATAAATATAAAGAAGCATAGCTTAAATATGGCTCCCAAGCCGGAATCATTGCCTCCATTTGCTCTTTTGTCGGCTTGGCCTTTAAGCCAAGCAGCTTTTTTAAGGAATTTTGGATGCCGATATCTGCAATCGGGAACAGATTTTTCCTTCCTAGCCCAAACAGAAGCACATTTTGAATTGTCCATTGCCCAATTCCTCTGTACACTATCAGTTCTTTCATAATTTCTTCCTCTGTTTTATCATGCAGACTCTCTATATTCAGTCTTCCTAAAGCAATCTCCTTCGAAATATCAATGATGTATTCAGCTTTTCTTGTACTGAATTGCAGCTCTCTTAAGTTTGCCACTGTAAGGCTGGCAACACGTTCTGGTTCCGGGTAAAACCATGCTCCGTCTTTTTCAAATCCATATGTTTTCACAAATCTTTCTGTCAATATATGGGCAAACTTTAAATTAAGCTGCTGATGGATAATGCACTTCACAAGACAGTTATATGGATGGAAATCAAGGACAAGCGGTGTTCCGAAATGGCTGTTAAACAGCTCGTGTAATTGTGTGTGCTGGAAATGTTCATGCACCTCGATAAGAGAGCTTTCCCATTGAAAAATCCGCGTCAGCTCTCGAATAACACTCTCTTCAAATTCGTCCGTATAGCCTTCTATTTGGAATGCTGGCTTCTCTGTTGTGCCAATCGCTTTTACAGTTGTAACCATTTGCTTTTGACCAATAACAAGCGGAACTTTAACAGACCTCTCCTGAAAATCTATTTGCTGCAACGGATCTAACGCTAATCGGCTTAACACAAGATCAAAATTATATGGTCCTGCAACTGGAAGAATATGCAATAGAATCACCTGTTCTGTTTTCCACTCATTATAGCATGGATATATGTGGAAGTTCTATGCATTAACTAATCTTTACAAAAAAAGAAAAAAGCCCGATTTAATTCGGACTTTTCTCTTTAGCTTTTTGCTGCTTTTCCATAAAGTCATCAAGGCTTTTAAAAGTATAGCCTCTTTTCTTTAAGTCTTTAATCGCAGCTTCTAACGCATCTGCATTATCTTTTGATACAGTATGCAAAAGCATTATGCAGCCAGGATGCGCCTGCTTCATCATATTGTCGTAGCTGTATTGCCAGCCCCTTTGCTGATCGGTTTTCCAGTCAACAAACGCTAAAGACCAGAACACTTGTGTATAGCCGAGATCTTTAGCAAGCTTCAAAGTACGTTCACTAAATACACCGCGGGGAGGCCGTAAGTATTGCATCCCTTTTTTGCCTGTAATCTCTTCTGTTTCTTTCGCCACCTTATCCAGTTCCTCTTTTAGTCTAGAATCAGATACTTGTGTGAAATCAGGATGATGGTACGAGTGATTCCCGATAATATGCCCTTCATCAGCCATTCGTTTCACCAAATCTGTGGCGCTTTGTAAGTAATGTCCTGTTACGAAGAAGGTTGCTGGTACCTTTTCTTTTTTCAGCACATCAAGGATTTTCCCTGTATAGCCATTTTCATAGCCATTATCAAAAGTTAAGTACAATACCTTCTCATCGGGGCTGTCCTTATAAAATGCTCCATATTTCTGGAGAAGTTGATCAAGCGGCTGCCCTGCTTCTGCCGGCTGCTCATTGCTTGATTTTTTGAAGCCCCAATGCTGAGGCTGGTTGGAAACGTTCGCCAGCACAGGATGCTGTACTAGCATAAATAATGCAAAAAAAGCACATATTAGTTTAAACTGCTTCACCTTTCTCCCTCCTTTATAAGCTATCTAAGCTTATTATTTGTTGTGACAGAGGGAGTATGATTGGTAAATTAAACAATCAACTATAGACAGCTTCCTTGAACTGAGAAAGTTTTTCCAATGATGACTTCTCTATATCCTCGTGCAAGGAATTGCCGTGTGAATCCATTGTTACAACGGCACGGAAATTTTCGACTTGAAGATGCCACATTGCTTCCGGTATGCCGAATTGCATCAGATCAACACCTTGAACAGACTTAATGCAGTCAGCGTAATATTGAGCAGCTCCGCCGATTGCATTTAAATAAACACCGCCATGCTCGCCTAATGCTTTTAAGGTTTTGGGACCCATTCCGCCTTTACCCATAACAGCGCGGATGCCGAATTTTTTCATAATATCGCCTTGATACGGCTCTTCACGAATACTCGTTGTTGGTCCTGCTGCCTTTACATGCCATACATCATCTTCACTTTTAAGCATAACCGGACCGCAATGATAGATAATTTGTCCATTTAAATCAATTGGTGAATCGTTTGTGCTCAAATATTTATGGATTGCATCTCTGCCTGTATACATCATTCCGCTGATTTCAACTACATCGCCGACCTTTAAGGAACGGATTTTTGCTTCTGTTATTGGTGCTGTCAGCTTAATAACTTTATCCTCTTCTTGTGAATCAGCTTCTTGTTTGCCTGCAAAGTTTATTTTCTCTCCATCATCATATTTCCACGCAAGTATACTGCCTGATATGGCGTCAATCTTAATTCCTAAGCGGCGGAATGCCCAGCAGTTATAAGCGACAGAGACAAAGAAACTTGCTGGAATACGGTTCATCACACCAATCTTGCAGCCAAGCAAGGTTGTTTCACCGCCAAACCCCATCGTACCGATTCCAAGCTTATTAGCATTTTCCAAAATATACTCTTCTAAGGCTGCAAGCTCTGCGTTTTCATTGATATCATCTACGGAACGGAAAAGCTGCTCCTTAGCCAGATCATAGCCGCTTGAGCGGTCGCCGCCGATGCCGACACCGATAAAGCCTGCACTGCAGCCTTGCCCTTGGGCCTGGTAAACAGAATGGAGGATGCATTTACGGATACCGTCCAAGTCTCTGCCAGCTCGGCCAAGACCATCAAGCTCACAAGGCAGGCTGTACTGGATATTCTTGTTTTCACAGCCTCCACCTTTAAGAATAAGGCCAATGTCTATGTAGTCTTTTTCCCATTGTTCAAACTTAATAACAGGCGTTCCTGCTCCTAGGTTGTTGCCGCTGTTATCTCCTGTCAGTGAATCAACAGAATTCGGGCGAAGCTTCCCCCTTTGTGTCGCCAATTCCATGCACTCATAGATTACAGCTTTTATTTCAAGCTGATTTGTACCGACTGGTGTCTTAATTTTAAAGGTAGGCAGACCGGTATCCTGGCAAATGGGCGATACTTCCATATCTGCCATGCCTATATTGGCTTGAATTGTATCAAGGCTCATTGCCGATCTTGTTCCTGCGTTTTCCCTTAGCGCTGCCTTTTTAATAGCGCGGCGGACATCTTTTGGAAGATTTGTGGATGTTTCTTCAATCAACTGATAAATGCTTGTTTTTAAATTCTTGATATTCACTAATTTTCTCCCCCTCAACCCTTTTAACGATCTTTCTCTTAAATTATACTCTTACATCGGAGTTTGTGAACAGTGTACTGAAATCGTTTACATAAATACTAACAAAAAAAGCCCCAACTGGAGCTCTTCGCTAATTAAATGTCTCTATGTTTAAATTCATTGCATTTCGATTCAATATCGTCAATCATTTCAATCAAGCGGTCAATATCCTCAAGCTCCGCTTCTTCTGGATCAATCGCATCCAATACATCAAGAAACATATTTAATCTCGTTTTTAAAAAATCAACTTGTTCATTTTTGTCTGTAATCGAACTGCCCAACAAAAATCTCTCCTTTCACTCTCATATCCATCGTACCGAAAATATTAGCTTCCGGCAATCTTTTTCCTCTATTCTATATGTTTGCTCAATTCCGCTGATTTTACACCTGTGCTTCTCTTTCCTTTCTAAAAAAAGTCACCTATAGGCATTATAGGTGACTTTTTTTATGTTAAACTATACTATACGTGCGTCTGCTCACATAATTATAGGGTAGCCTTTTCCCTTTCCATCAGGGAGTGGTCCTGTGCGACTACTGGCAACAGCTGATTGTCACTGGATGAGTTTCCGTTCATGCCAATCTGTTCTTTTGTCTGTTGCAATTTATGTTGGATAGACTGATATTGGCGTTTCGATTGAAAGTAAAGCTGCTTGAAATCGCCTGCTATTTCTTTTAAATCTTGTGTCCTTGCATTGATTGTGTTTTGAATATGCTGAAACATTGTTTGGCTGTCATTCATAACCTCTCGCATTGTATCACTTAAATAATGCAGTTTTTCACTAGTATCTTGCTTTACCTGACTAGGGTTTTCTCTCAGCTCATGCACAAGCTGGTTGGTTGATTCCTTCCACTGCTTCACTTTCACCTTAGCATTTGTCCTTGTTGTACGGTCCATGAGGGATAATGTTGTCCCAATGACACTTCCAATGACGATTCCAGCCAATAGTTTACTGTTTCCCTTGTTTTCATTAGACATAAGATCATCTCCCTTTTTATTATCATTACTTGTCTTTTCCCGTCTAATGAATACTTAAACAAGCGGGCGCTTTATTTCGCAATTTTTTTAAAGGAGCAATATCATGATTTCTCAAAAAAATCCGATTGTAAACCCTAAGAATGATCCTTGGGAAGCTTATATGGATATAACTCAGCATGGAGGGCTGACACTCTCCAATATAGAATTTACGACAACAACATTATGTAATATGCGCTGTGAGCATTGTGCTGTCGGCTACACCCTTCAGCCGAAAGACCCGAATGCATTGCCGATTGATCTGCTTTTAAAGAGACTTGATGAGATTCCTCATCTCCGCTCTATGAGCATCACAGGCGGTGAGCCGATGATGAGCCGCAGATCTGTCGAAAACTATGTTGTTCCGCTGTTCAAATATGCCCATAGCAGAGGTGTAAAGACACAGATTAACTCCAATCTGACACTAGGTCTTGACAGATATGAACCAATCATTCCATATTTAGATGTTTTGCATATATCTCATAACTGGGGTACGGAAGAGGAGTTTGCTGAACGAGGCTTTGCGATGATGGCAAGAAAGCCGTCTTACGAACAAAGAGGCAAACTTTTCAAAAATATCATTACTAACAGCAGGGCATTAGTGGAAGCAGGTGTGGTCGTTTCTGCAGAAACGATGCTGAATAAACAGACACTTCCTTACTTAGAGCATATTCACCGTCAAATTGTTGATGAGATGAAATGCCAACGCCATGAAATACATCCAATGTATCCATCTGATTTCGCTTCAACGATGGAAACATTAACACTGGAGGAAATGCGTCAAAGCATCCATCACTTGCTAGACATAAGAGATGAAAATGTCTGGATGCTGTTTGGAACACTGCCATTTTATCCATGCAGCAGTACAAAAGAAGATCAAGAGCTGCTGAAACGCCTGTATGCAAGTAAAAATGTTACTGTCCGCAACGATCCTGACGGCCGTTCCCGTCTGAATGTTAATATCTTCTCAGGAGATGTTATCGTTACAGACTTTGGGGATACACCACCATTAGGTAATATTCAAACAGATAACCTGGAAGATATATTCCAAAAATGGCTGGCAACAGATTTAGCATCTTCCCTTAACTGCCACTGCCCAAGTGTGCAATGTTTAGGTCCAAATGTGCTTGTTAAAAACAGCTATTACCGAGATATTGATTTCTCGAAAAAAGCAGCATTAATTCAACGTTAAAAAAGTGAGCAGCTAATTAGTCTGAACTAATGCTGCTCACTTTTTTTATTTCGGCTTTTCGCTGGCCACAAATCCGAAGGAAACATGATCTTGAACTGGAATCCATGCACCAATACCTTGGGACGTTACATTTTTAACGACAATTGATTTCTTTCCGCCCTTCAGCATTAAATACACTTCTCCATAAGTGACCTTTCCTTTTTCATTCACAGCAGGTGCGTATCCATATAAATAGCCTAATCTTTTGGCAGGAATATTATAAATCTGGTCTTTTTTCGTGCCAGTTCCTATCACTGTTTCAAAAGCAAGCGGCAGCCCGGAGTTCTGCATTGCTTTGAGCATCATCATTTTTTTGACTTCCTCTGCATTCGGAATTTTTGCAGTCAGGCCGCCTCTGATGATTTTCTGAGACTCTTGCACATAGTGTATTTGATATGGCGCTTTTCCGCCTCTGTTGTCATAAAAGTTTGTGTTTATCTTTTGATACTCCCAGTTAGGGGCTGTTTCTGTTGATTCATAATTTAATGGCCATTGACCCAAATAGACAATCGCCTTATATCCTATCGCAAATGGTGTGCTGTTGACCGTTGTCTCATTCAGCATGCGAATTAAGTCAGGATTTTCAATTTTCACCCTTGAAGAATCAATAAGCGTCTGTGTCAGCTCACTCGGCTGCAGCTTCGGCAAGTCCTGCGAAGGATTCGGATATGTGTTTTCCTTTGTGATGTTCATAGCTGAATTCGGAATGGCAACCAGTTTTGATTTTGGCATATCTTGCTTGTCTTTCGGTTTTTCTGCAAATGCTGGCGCAATGTTAGGCAGCATCATTAGAAAAGCTAGTAGAATAATACCAATTCGTTTCAACAAATTAAAGAACTCCTTTCAAACATAACAGTAATATTTACTGTTATTTTTTTCGGAGTTCGCCTAGATTATGCTTCCTGTCAAAAACAATTTTTTGCATATCTTTATTTAAGCGCTAATTTGTCCATTATTCCACAGCAAAGCGGATGAAACACTTGAATGGCAGGTCCGATTCCAAGAGCAATAATCACTGTCCCGACCCCAATTGGTCCGTTGACTAAAAAAGCAAATACTAATGCCAAAACCTCGCCGATCAGCTTGGAAGCCATGATATTAAGTCCAAATCGCTCTTGCAGGCTGACCATGAACTCATCAATCGGATTCAGCGGAAAGCTTGCCTGCAAATAGGTAGCAATCCCTAAGCCGATAATAGCGAGTCCAGCAATAAGCAGAAGCAGCTGATTAAGGAAAAGAAAATAATTAAAGACATTCGTAAGATGCGCCATCCAAAAATCTACGAAAAAACCTAAAATGAACACAGTGAATAATGACAGCAGCTCAGGTTTTCTCATCAATAGAAGTGCATTGACAAATATCAGCAAGATGCCGATAATAACTATCCAGCTGCCAATTGTCAAACCTAACAATGCTGACAAGCCTACATTTAAAGCATCCCATGGCCCTGCCCCTAAGTTTGCCTTGATTGTCAATGTCGCGCCGAATGACAAAATCAATAGTCCGATACCATAAAAAAGACTGCGGTAAACCATCGCCATTCTCCTAACTCCCCTCCCGTTTTAATGCTCGTCTTTTATACTTATGCCCACGTCACAGCAAACTTGTACAAAAATGTAAAAAATAAATTATCAGAATATTTACATTTATTTAAATTTATATTATACTAAGCTTATCAAACAAAAGGAGGGCAGCTAATCAAATCGCTTATTACAAAAGGAGGATAGACCATTTTTGGCAAAGCATCAGTTTAGTAAGTACAGTATTGTCTACTTAAAAAGAATTGGTGGTGGTCTTAATGGAAGCGACTTGATTTTGTCCAAGAACACATAAGCACACAATTATATACTTATCTTTTCATTTAAACTTAAAGGAGAATGCCTTCTAAAAAAACCCGTCCAGCTGTAAAGAAAGCTGGACGGGTTTTCTGTTTATTTAGGGCGAAAAAACTTACAACAAGTAGAATCCTACTCCCATAATCAAGTAGGCAGCAAGCAATGTTGCTCCTTCAAACCAGTTTGTTTCTCCGTCATTCGATATAATAATCATGAGCAGTACAGCTGATGCCATGGATACTAATTCTGGAAGGCTAAAAACAAGGGACAAGTTTGTCGGGAATAAAAGGGACAGCAGTACAAGCACCGGTGCCACAAACATCGCAACCTGTAAGGTTGAACCGATTGCGATTTCAACAGAGATGTCCATCTTATTTTTATACGCCATAAGCACTGCCGAAGCATGCTCTGCCGCGTTTCCGACAATCGCGACAATAATAATCCCGATAAACAGCTCTGACCATCCGAATGATTCAGCTACAATCTCAAATGTATGTACAAGATTTTCAGAGATATAGGCTACCGCTAATGTGGCAAGTGCAAGTATTAGGACACTGCGCTTCACGGTCCACTCAGGCTCCTCATGATGGCTGCTTTCTGTACCTTCTTTGTTCTCAGATTGGTATACTCCCCTGTGTGTAACAAGCTTAAAGAATAGTGCTGCTAAATATAACAAAATAAGGATAATGGAAATTCCCACACTTAACGTTAAGGTTTCTGAGTCATCCATTGATACGGAGAAGACCTCTGGAATAACAAAGGCTACGATAACAGCAAACATCAGCAAGCCAGAATTATGTCTTGCATCAAACACATTATATGTTTGGACCTTGTACTTAAGGCCCCCAATAAAGAATGACAGCCCTGCAACAAGAAGCAGGTTTCCAAGAACGGATCCTGTTAAGGAAGCTAAAACAACCTCTGTCAGTCCTTCTCTCAAAGCAAAAATTGCAATAATCAGTTCGACTGCGTTTCCAAACGTGGCATTCAACAGCCCGCCGATTCTCGGTCCAGCGACAATTGCTAAACTTTCAGTTGCTCTTCCCATAAAGCTAGAGAGGGCAATGATTGTTAGACAGTACACGATAAACATTACAATACTCGGCCAGTGCAGCAAAGAACCAATAATAGATATTGGAACGCCGATGAGGACTGCCACGGTAAAGATTTTATTCACCATTTTCCCCACTCCTTTTATTTTTAACAATTAACATTCCCCTGTTTATAAATTTCCTAAACATTTTTTAAAAACTTCTCCTCTTTTTAGGCTGTAATACTCCTTTATAATCCGCATTACAGACCAATATATTTCAGCTTTATCTAAACCATTCCATAATATACCAACAAAATCAGCTTTTTTCAATAGATAATAGGGTATATAAAATATAGACAAACCACCCATACTAACTAAGAATGGAAAGGAGTTTTTTTATAATGAATGACGCATTACAATCAAAAATACTGGAACTGCTCGATAATCACAAAATAGGCACATTGGCAACCATACAAGACGATAAGCCGTACAGCCGGTTTATGCTGTTCTTTCACGATGAATTGACTCTTTATACAGCAACGAATAAGGAAACACATAAAGTCGATGATCTCGGCCAAAACCCTAATGTCCATATACTGCTTGGTGTTCAGGATGCTGGATTTTCTGGTGCCTACTGTGAAATTGAGGCAACAGCTACAATTGAAGATTCTAAAGAGAAAAAAGAAAAATATTGGAGTGACAAGCTTAGCAAATGGCTGGGCGGTCCAGATGATCCAAATTATGTGCTGCTCCACTTGAAGCCGCAAAAAATCCGCTATTTCGCTGATTCTAGTTCTAAAGCAGAGGTTTTAGAGCTGTAATAAGATAAGAAAGCTGCCGCAAATTCTGCGGCAGCTTTTTCTTCATTATAGGGATAATTTTCTTGTTGCCAATACTTCCCTTTTTAAGTTACCATCATTTAGGGATACTAAATTTTTTCTACCACCATAAGGAGTATTTTACATAATGACTAAAAATAAATTTGCGATTTTAATCAGCATTGTCTCCATCTCTGGCTTTAGTCAAGGAATGCTGCTTCCGCTGATTGCTGTCATCTTTGAAAATGACGGCCTGTCCTCCAGCATGAATGGATTAAATGCGATAGGCTTATATATCGGCATCCTGCTCATCTCACCATTTATGGAATACCCGCTTCGCAAATACGGGTACAAACCAGCTATCGTTTTCGGCGGATTGCTCGTCATTATTTCCTTGGCTTTGTTTCCACTATGGAAAACATTCTGGTTTTGGTTTTTACTGCGTCTATTTATCGGCATTGGCGACCACTCTCTCCATTTCGCTACACAAACATGGATCACTACTGTATCCTCTGAAAAGAACAGAGGCAGGAATATTTCCTTATATGGAGTTTTCTTTGGAATTGGATTCGCTGTAGGACCACTAATGACACCATTAGTGAAAGTAAATGAAGCATTTCCTTTTATGCTTTCATCTGCTCTTTGTTTCACAGCGTGGATTTTCACTTTGTTTTTAAAGAACGATTTCCCTGAGCAGACAGCTGAAGCTAATAACTTCAAAGAGACGATTTCCCGTTTTTCTGCTGCTTTAAAATATGCCTGGGCTGCTTTTCTTCCACCGCTTGCATATGGTTTTCTGGAATCAAGCCTAAATTCAAGTTTTCCTGTTTACGGACTCAGACTAAATTTCGAGGTTTCTGAAATCTCTATTTTATTAACCTGCTTTGCGATAGGGGCGATTGTGTTTCGTTTCCCCTTGGTATTTTAAGTGATAGTTTTGGCAGAAGAAGAACTTTAGTTACAATCCTTTTTGTCGGCTTTGCCTGCTTCCTGACAGCAAGCATGGTGGAACATACCTTTATTGGTCTCGCTATCTGTCTGTTTGCCGCAGGTATGGCAGTAGGCTCTACCTTCTCTTTGGGTGTCAGCTATATGACTGATTTAGTTCCGTCGAGTTTATTGCCGACAGGAAATCTTTTGTGCGGGATGGCATTCAGCATCGGCAGTCTGACAGGCCCTTATCTAGGCGGACTATTTATAGAATATGTGAATCATCTTAGCTATTTCATCGTCATAAGCATAATGCTATTAATCCTAGGCTTAATCATCTTTATTTCTGGCAGTCAGAAAATCCAGAAAGAAGTAAATTCAGTCCCAAATTAAGGCAAAAGTATACCAAGTGCTTCCGTTTTATGTTAGGATAGGAATAACTAAATAGTAACGAACAGCAGGAACCTCTATTTTTCTATATGAGAGCCTGCATAAATTTTGCTGTCACCTATACAGGTGGCAGCTTTCGTGTTTTTTAAGGGTAATGAAGCTGATTATCTTTCTCATGTACAGATGATAAAACTAAAGGAGGAATAAATATGTTGACGGAAACGAAACCACTTGCACATAAGGGTTCTGAATCACCTTCCCTATTTTCCGAAAAGATTATGCCGCATCTTGAACTAATTGCGGCAGGTATAAGCGGTCTACTCATTTTAACTGGGTGGTTTATGGCCCATCAGGAGGAACAAACATTATCTGTTATCTCCTATGTGCTCGCCTTTATTATCGGCGGTTTTGCTAAAGCAAAAGAAGGCATTGAAGAAACCATTGCCAATAAGGAATTAAATGTGGAAATGCTGATGGTTTTTGCTGCAGTTGGTTCTGCGATAATTGGCTATTGGACAGAGGGTGCCATTCTTATCTTTATTTTTGCAGTTAGCGGAGCACTGGAAACATACACGATGAATAAAAGTCATAAAGAAATATCTGCATTGATGGATCTACAGCCTGAAAAAGCCTGGAAATTAAATACTGACGGTACAACAGAATTAATTCCTGTCGCTGAACTCTCCATCCATGACAGAATATTGATTAAACCAGGTGAAAGAGTGCCGGCTGATGGAAGAATATTATCTGGAACAACTTCTATTGATGAAGCGGCAATTACGGGGGAATCACTGCCTGTTATAAAAGACAGCTCTGATGAGGTTTTTGCGGGAACAGTGAATATAAGCGGCTCTATCACAGTAGAAATTACGAAAAATGCACATGAGACACTCTTTCAAAAGATTATCGCTCTAGTTCAGTCAGCGCAGAGTGAAAAGTCTCCTTCGCAAGCATTTATTGAAAAGTTTGAGGGCACTTATGTTAAGGTCGTTTTGAGCATTGTTGTTATTATGATGTTCCTGCCTCATTTCGTACTAGGCTGGAGCTGGAATGAAACATTTTACAGAGCAATGATTCTTCTTGTGGTCGCATCCCCTTGCGCCCTTGTTGCAAGCATCATGCCAGCTACTTTATCCGCTATATCTAACGGAGCACGAAACGGAATATTATTTAAAGGCGGCATTCATTTAGAAACTTTAGGTGCAGTGCAGGCTATTGCCTTTGATAAAACTGGAACACTTACAAAAGGAATGCCTACAGTAACAGATATCCACGTTAAACAAGGATATTCCGAGGAAGAAATTCTTTTGTATGCTGCAAGTATTGAAAATCACTCTACTCATCCGCTTGCAAAAGCAATTGTCGAAAAAGCTGCCGCAACCATCAATAAGCCGCTCCTTACGCTTGATAGTGTTCAAAATCTGTCTGGCTTTGGTGTAACTGCACAACTAGACGATAAAGAATGGAAAATCGGGAAGGCAGAATTTGTTGGTCAAGACAGTGCTCTAAGCTTTAACCCTACTCTTTTTAATCAGTTGTCAGAGAGTGGGAAAACCGTTGTGTTCGTCAAAGCTGGAGATGAGATTATCGCTTGCATCGCCTTAAAGGATATTGTCCGCACAGAGGCTAAAGCTGCCATTCAATTATTAAAGGACTATCAAATTCATACTATCATGCTTACAGGTGACAATGAAAGAACAGCGAATACAATCGCCAAAGAAAGCCATGTTCAGGAATATATTGCAGAATGCCTTCCTGAACAAAAGGTTAGTCATATAAAAAACCTTAAGGAGCGTTATCCGATTGTGGCGATGGTCGGTGACGGCATCAATGATGCCCCGGCATTAGCGACAGCAAATGTTGGTATCGCCATGGGTGGCGGCACAGATGTTGCCCTTGAAACAGCTGACATTGTCTTAATGAAAAATGACTTGCCAAAGATTGCTGAAGCGATAAAATTGTCAAAACGAATGAATGCTATAATTAATCAGAACATTATATTTTCGATATCTGTAATTATGCTGCTTGTAATATCAAATCTTCTTCAAGCAGTAGACCTTCCATTTGGGGTGATTGGCCATGAAGGCAGCACCATTCTTGTTATATTAAACAGCCTCCGTCTTTTAAGAGGCTAAAAAAAGGCAGCCAATTGGCTGCCTTTACTTATTTAGTGATAACCATTTTGTCCATTTGAAGAACCAGATGTTTTATGCTTCGGCTTACTTTTACTGTTTTGTTTAGTCTTTTTGCCCATTCGTTATCACCTCTTCAGTAATAGTTTCCCCAAGCTTAGTGTGTGATGACGAACAGCTTTTATGATAGGTAAAAACCGGTTAGCACTGTAAAGTATGCCAAGTTTAGCAAGGCTTCTTTTTACGGCTTGTGAAAATGGCATTAACGATACCGCCGATAATAATAATGATGCCTGTCAAATAAAACCAGATCATCAATACAATGATGGCGCCAATCCCGCCATATGTTGCCGAATAATTACCGAAGTTGCCTACATAAAAAGAAAAGCCTAATGAAACTGCAACCCAGCCCACTGATGCAAAAATAGCGCCTGGAACAGCACTCACACAAGTGATTTTCTTATTTGGTGCAACCCAATATAATGCTAAAAATACAATGAATAAAATTACTGGAGTCACTAAAAATCGCAGTGCTCGCCAAACACTTAAAAACTCATCCGATAAACTAAACTGAGAAAATAAAAACACTCCTATCTGTTCGCCGAATACTGGCAGCAGCAGTGCAATAACCACTACAGCAATCATACCTAATGTCAGTACAACAGACATCGCTCTTGCAACGATAAAGGAACGTGTTTCTTCTACTTCATAAGCTTTATTAAATGCCTTGATAATAGCATTTAAACCATTTGAAGCAGACCAGATTGTTGCGATGATACCAAAGGACAGCAATGTCCCATTTCTGTTCAGAACCTGCTCCAGGTTTGTTTCAATAATATCCATACTTTCCCCTGGAGCAAAGGTTGAAATTAAGTTTAATAAATCATCCTTTGTGATAGGTAAATACGGCAATAACGTCATCATGAAAATGATCAGCGGAAAGATCGACAGCAAAAAGTAATATGCGAGCTGTGCCGCTAAATCAAATACATCATCATTTTTTATTTTTACTGCCAGCTGCTTAACAAAGCCCATTGCCTCTCCCATAAAACTCCACCTGCCTATATATCGGTTTAGCTAATAATGTTCTTTTCCCCTACTTCATGCAAGGACAAACCTTTTATCAGCATTTATCCCCTCACTAGGCATATAAGCTGTTTAGTGTGTATACTGCGGCAAATACTGCGTGCTGGAAGTCAAACCTTGTGGCTTGTACTCTTCCTGAGTACCATCAGTAGTAAATGCTTCCTTCGTTTCTTTCACAATGCTTGCAATTGTCGGTGTAACTTCTTTCAATTCTTCTACCTTATCCAAAATGAAAGCCACATCATTGGAGACCTTCTCTGCTGTTTGCTTCACCTTCTCAGAAGTTTCTGTAATGCTCGAAGACATCGTGTCAAAGTCAGTGATTGAAGTCGTTAAGCGCTTCATATTGTACATGGAAGCCTTCCTTGTCCGTTTATCAAGCATACTCAACGAAGCTCCTATCAAACCGCCCAATAAAAGTCCTTTTACTAAGCTAAGCTGTGCCATTATGCATCTTCCTTCCTTTTAAAAGTTAGCGGCAATCACAAATGGTATTTACTTCTAATATCCTGAAGCAAGCCTTGACAGCCCACCGTTACCATCTGGAATACCTCATCGAAATTGCCTGTATAATAAGGGTCAGGCACTTCATCATATACCCGAATTTCGGCAAAATCCATCAACAAATGAACTTTATTTTCCTCGAGCTGCTCATTTAGAAGCCTGATATTTTCACGATTGCTGTTATCCATCGCTATTAAATAATCAAAGCTTTCCAAATCAGCTGTATGAAGCTGCCTTGCTAGTATTCCTGCATCACTTATTAGATTCTTTTTTAGAATCTCCCTTGTACCTCTATGCGGCGGATTACCTATATGCCATCCACCAGTTCCTGCTGAATCGCATGTAATGCTGTCCTGCAAATTTTCTTTTTTTACAAGATCCCGAAATACTGCCTCTGCCATTGGTGATCTGCAAATATTTCCTAAGCAAATAAATAACACACGAACTTCCATCCTATTTTCCCTCCAACTTATTTAGAACATACATCATTTCATTTAGATGTTTTGTTTTTAGCTTATCGTAATTTACTTCCAATTGAAAAGGCAAAATTAAATTGACATTTCTCTTTACACATGAAAAGATAGAAAAAAAAGTGGGACATAGATTAAATATGAATCAAGGCCTGCATAAAGGAGAGATATCTTTTGAATTTAGATGTTAAATCGACTGAAAATGTGGAATACATGATTGAACAAATAAAAGAAAAACTGAAAGTACTGAACCTTGGAGCGATTAAACCAACACATTTCGATGAAGAAATGTATACAGAACTGAAGGAAATTTATGATCATATCATGAAAAGAGATTCCTTCAGCCCGAATGAAATGCAAGCATTAGCAGAAGAATTGGGAAATCTCCGCAAAAAATAAAAGAGAAGGCTATCCTTCTCTTTTTTATATACCTTCTTCCTGGTCTGTCAGGATAATCGGCCCGTCCTTCGTTATGGCTATTGTATGTTCATATTGTGCGGAGTATGTACCATCTTTTGTCCGGGCAGTCCAGCCATTTGCGTCCATTTTGACAGGATATGCTCCGATATTAATCATTGGCTCTATGGTGAAAACCATGCCTTCTTTAATTCGCGGTCCTTTACCTTTCTCGCCAAAATGAGGCACCTCAGGTTTTTCGTGAATAACAGCACCAATACCATGGCCGATGAAATCTCTTACAACAGAGTATCCCTCTTCTTCTGCATATTGTTGAATGCTAGCGCCAATATCACCAATCCTGTTGCCAATCTTCGCTTGCTCAATTCCAATATACAAAGCCTTTTTTGTAACTTCCAGCAGCTTTTCCGTTTCATCAGATACTGTTCCAACCTTATATGTCCACGCAGAATCAGCCAAGCCTCCATGTAAATTCACAACCATATCAACTGTGATAATATCACCAGACTTTAGCTCCTCCTCTCTAGGAAATCCGTGACAAACCTCATCATTAATGCTTGCACAAATGGCATAAGGGTAATCACGATAGCCCTTTTGCTCAGGCGTAGCACCTCTTTCCTTTAAGAAACCCTCAACAAACTTTTCTATCTCCATTGTAGTAATCCCAGGCTTTATCATTTTTGCAATCTCTTTATGACAGGCAGCTAAAATTCGGCCAGCCGCTTTCATCTTTTCGATTTCTCTCATTGACTTCAGTACAATCATGAATTATATTCTCCTTTTTTAGTTGCATGTTATTATTTTCTTTATTGCATATCTTTATCAAGATTATAAGCAAAAACGAAAAAAAATGCCTGCTAGTAAACTAACAGGCACTTTTTTAAAAAACCTTTATTTTTCGAGCAGCTTTAATGATTCTCTTGTGAAAGCAGGAATATCTTCTGGCGTTCTGCTTGTTACAAGCTGTCCGCCACATACAACAACTTCTTCATCCTTATATGTTGCACCAGCATATTCCATATCGACTTTGATAGATTTATACCCGGTAGCATTTCTGCCCTCTAATGTCTTTGCTGTGATTAACAGCTGCGGACCATGGCAGATTGCAAATACTGGCTTTTTGCTGTCCATAAATTCTTTTGTAAACGCAACAACACGATCATCACCGCGCAGCTGGTCAGGAGAAAATCCTCCAGGAATAAATAAAGCATCAAAATCACCTGCAGAGACCTCATCAATGCCTTTATCAATCTTAACCTCAGCTTTGTTCTGTTTGCCTGTCACCGTTTTGCCGGCCTCGAGTTCAATTGTTACTACTTCATGGCCAGCTTCCTTGAAGGATGTTGCCGGCTCCGTATACTCTGAATCCTCGAACATATTAGTTATTAATGTTGCAATTTTACTCATATAGGGAACATCTCCTTCTATTTTTGATTTCAGAGATAAAGTTCCCTTATTGGACAAGATAAAACATCCTTTAATAAATTTTATTCATTTCTTCTTGCAAAATCTACAAATCGAAACTTATCTGGCCTGTGTCTGGATTCTGTATATTGAAAAAGGGCAGCGTTTTCAAAATAAATATAGTTTTTAACGACCACAATGGCCTGAAACCCCTCTAAATCAAGAAGGCGATAATCCTCCTCAGTAGGTGTTTCCACCGTGAATTCCTTTCTCGCAAAGCCGATTTTCAATTTTAAATCCTTTTCAATATAGTCAAAAATAGAGCGTCTGCATATTTCCTTTGTCAGACCTGGTACAAATTTTTCAATAATATAGTCTTTATCCAGGATAATCTTTTCTTTATTAATTTCCCTTATACGTAAAACTTCCCAAATGGATTCATCCTTCTTCAAGTTCATTTCCTTTTGAAGAACAGGTGACGGGTTCTTTCTTTCAAAGCTTTCAATATGTGTCACCGAACTGGAGCCCATTTTCTCTGCTAGTTCTTTAAAGCTTACAAGACCGGATATTGGGAATTGCAGTTTCTGCATATCCAGGACAAGCGACCCTTTGCCGCGCAATTTCTGAATATATCCCTTCTGAGCAAGAATGTTCAACGCCTTGCGAATTGTTTCGCGTGAAGTGTTATAGCGTTCAGCCAGTTCATTCTCAGAAGGTAATATGCTGTTTGGGGCATAACTGCCGTTTCTAATTGCTGTTTCTATTTCTTCAAATATAATTAGGTATTTATTCATCCTTATCACCATCGCTCAAATCTTCCTCTATCTTCGCCTTTATTCTACCTTTTTTATACGAGCTTGTCTAAATACGAAAAAAATAAAATAATAATAAAAAAAGGTTTAAATGCTAACAGAACAGGGTATTGGATACGATGACACTTTATAAACACTGCTCTTATTAAAAGTGGAAGCATTAAAATTACCAGCAAATAAGGAATAATTGTATATTTTATGAATTTTTTTTGGTAATATTAACAAAACCATCGAACAATTCGTTCTTTATATGGAACTTTTGGATTATATTTGTTATGATATTATTACATATAGTGATAAGGTGTGTGAGACTGTATGATCGGTGATCGTGTAAAAAAACTTCGCTTAGAAAAAAGAATGTCCTTGTCAGAACTTGCTGAACAAGCAGGTGTTGCAAAATCTTATTTAAGTTCCTTGGAGCGGAATCTCCAGTCAAATCCATCCATACAGTTTTTAGAAAAAATAGCTACTGTTTTTAATGTTCCTGTAGATCATCTAATTAATGAACAGCAAAATAAAGATGATCTTGATTCAGAATGGCTGAAAATTGTTAAAGAGGCAATGGACTCAGGCGTTTCCAAATCTGAGTTTCGCGAATTCCTTGAGTATAATAAATGGAGAATTGAACAAAAAAAATAGAACTTTTCACAGTTCGCTTAAATAAGATTACTTAAAGACACAAATATTTTGTGTCTTTTTTATTTTACACATGCACCTAAAGGGAGCAGAAATAACTTTCTTGCCCTTAAATATTCTGAATATTATAATAATTATAAGCGCAGTTAAATGAATGCATTCATATTGTCTTTAGGGTGTACAGAGTTCTCATTAGGATACTATATTAATTAAGCAATCTCTTAATCGTTATGGATGAAATTGCGCACATCTTGTATGTCCAGCCCGATACTTTTAGCTTCCTTCATTAACTGAATCCATTCTGTGTCTAGTTCTTCTACCATTAATTTTTCTTCAATCACTTAATTATGCCCCTCTCCCAAAAATACTTTTCTTTGTACTTTGGCAGTCCGGCTGTCATTGTTCAGAAACATTAGACCCGTGACTTTGCGTCCCAATCTTTCGAATTGGTTTGCCCTTCAATCTTTTATGCATTTAATTATATATCTTTTCTTTTTTCATATGTGCAAAATTTTGTAAGAAATTTATACATTTTACCAAATATTTTTCTACTTTTTTCTACAACAATACCTTTTCTTATTACAATATAACGTTAATTTTGTGGGGAATTGTTATATTTTGTCGAACTCCCCCATGAATCCTCTGGTTTCTTTTTTAATATATTGGTTTCTATAGGACGACAATACTTTTTTAAAAGAGTAATTAATATGAATTTTTTCAAAGGTCATTGCATCAAAAAATGGGTATTTTGTCAGGTCATTGTTGCACACCGGACAGAACCATTCCCCTCTTTCTGCGCTGCTGTAAGATGGTCTGTTGCACTTATCGCAGTTTTTTCTATACATAATCCACCTGCTAACCTATTAGTTTCAAATATATGCTTTATGAATGAACAAAATTAGTTCTTTTTAAATGATTTTTCGTTCTTTTTATCGAACCAATGAGTTTAGTATAGTTCAATTATCTCATTTTGGAAAATTCTAAAATCCGCTATTTTTTCTCTTTAGAGAACGGTTATCGTTCTTTTTCTCGAATTTTCTCGTGAATGCTAGCTTTTTTGTATTTTTTATTGAACAATTCGTTCGTTATAATGAAAATGTGTTTAATAATACATAAGGAGATTATTCTATATGGTTGGTGCTGCACTAAAAAGACTGCGGTTAGAAAAAGGCTATTCCATTAACGAGCTATCTGACCGTGCAGGTGTTTCGAAGTCTTATTTGAGTTATATTGAGCGAGGCATCCAAAAGAATCCCTCTTTACAGGTCCTTTCAAAGCTTGCTACCACGCTTGATACTCATGTGGAAGAACTCCTCGAAACAAATTCTAACGGGGCGGAATACTTAGATTCAGAATGGATTAATTTAGTAGAAGATGCTATAAAAGAAGGAATTACAAAGGAAGAATTCTCATGCTACTTAGAATTCATTAAATTCAAGAAGACATCTGCAGATTAATGACAAGGCTTTTGGAATCGTTTCCTAAAAAAAAAGGCATATGGAAGCTTCCCTGTTAAAGAAAGCACCATATAGCCTTTTGCCAGTCATTTATTATTTATTTAGTTCAACAGCAATCTTAGAGCCGACCTCAGCATTATTTTTCACTAATGCGATATTAGCTGTCAGACTTGATCCTTCTGTCAGTTCCTTTACTTTGCTAAGCAAGAATGGTGTAACATTTTTCCCGCTGATGCCGTTTGTTTTTGCTTCATTCAATGCAGTTTCAATGATGTTCGTTATATAGGATTCTTCCATTGCATCCTCTTCTGGTATCGGATTAGCAATTACCACACCGCCTTTTAAGCCAAGCTCCCATTTCGTACGAATCATGTCAGCCGCCAAACCTGGCTCATCAATACGGAAGTTTACATTAAATGGGCTTGTTCTTGTATAGAATGCCGGCAATATTTCAGTGCCATATCCAACAACCGGCACACCAAATGTTTCTAAATACTCAAGTGTCAAGCCGATATCAAGGATTGACTTTGCTCCTGCACACACAACTGCCACACTTGTTTGAGCCAATTCCTGCAAATCAGCAGATATGTCCATTGTCTGTTCTGCCTCACGGTGGACTCCCCCGATGCCTCCTGTAACGAACACTTCAATCCCGGCAAGCTCAGCACAGATCATTGTCGCAGCAACAGTAGTTGCACCATTTTTCTTATTGGCAATCAAATATGGCAAATCTCTTCTGCTTGCTTTCTCAATATCATCGCTTTTCGCCAAAAATTCAATTTCATCATCTGAAAGCCCGATTTTAATCTTTCCGTCAATAATGGCAATCGTTGCTGGAACTGCTCCATTTTTGCGGATGATATCCTCTACTTCTTTCGCTGTCTCCACATTTTGCGGATAAGGCATACCATGTGAAATGATTGTCGACTCAAGGGCTACAATCGCTTTATTGTTCTTCTTTGCTTCTAATACCTCTACTGAATACTCTAGCCATTCTGTTTTCATTTATAATATCTCCTTTAATCAAAGTATTTTTTGAACGTGTCTTGCAATTTCTTCTGATTTAATAACGGGTTGACTGTTTCATGTGATTGCAGTGTCATTAATGAGCAGGCAACCCCAATTTTACAGGAGTTTTCCGTATTTAATCCTTTTAAATACGAGTACATGATTCCGGCAACTAAAGAATCTCCTGCACCTGTTACATCTGCAACCTCAACAGGAGGCGGCAAAATAACACCGGCTTCTCCAAGCTTCGTAAAGAATATTAAGCCCTTGTCACCACGGGTAATTACAACCCGTTCAACACCCTTTTTCATGATGATTTCAGCTGCTTTAAAGAAGTCTCCTTCTTCATAGATTTTCATTTCTGACAATGCCTCTGCCTCGTCCTTATTGGCAATCAGCCATGTCACCCCTCTTAAGTCACTTGGCAGCTTCTTCACTTTAGGAGAAGAAACTGGAGTAACACAAAGCTGGAGATTTTCCTTCCTGCATCTGACAATGATTTGCTCTAGCACGTCTGCAGGGAAATTAGTGTCTAATATAATCAATTCAGATGACGCAATATGCCCCCAGCGTTTTTCAATAACGTCTTGTGTCATACTGTCGTATATCGACATATCAGCTAAAGCGACAGTCATCTCCCCTTCTACATCAAGAAGAGCAGTGTAAGTGCCTGTTGCATACTCTTCTGAGATAATAGTCGGCTTCATATCAGCATAGAGCTTCGTATAATCGATGATCCAATCCCCGCCATGATCTGCTCCAACCATAGTCAATAAGGAGCTGTCCATTCCAAGCCGGCCAAGATTCTCCGCAATATTCCGGGCAACCCCGCCACAGGACTGACTGGTGCTGGCAGGGTTGGAGGTTCCAAACTTAATTCTTTCCTCCACTTGAATCTTCCTGTCAATATTAGCTCCACCAATGCAAATAACTTCTTTTTTCTGCGGCAAAACATAAGCACGCCCAAGAAGTTTTCCTTCACGTGTTAAAGCAGAAATATACCCGGCAACCGCTGATCTGGATAACCCTGTTTTTTCTGCTAGTTCATTTTGTGTTAGAAAAGGGTTCTCTTGGATAAGCTGCAAAATGGTAATCTCTTTTTCATTCATATTTTCACCCCCGAACAGTATGTATCAGCTTTTTAAACTTTTGTTTATATTATAAACTTTTGTTAATTAGAGAACAAGTCTTAATTTCTAATTTTTCCAATTCACTGTTTTTTCACAAAAAAAAGAAGACTATCTCTAGTCTTCTGAAACGGTTCTCGGCTGTATTAAGATTTCAACACGTCTGTTCTTTTCTCTTCCTTCTTCTGTTTTATTGCTGGCAATTGGCTTGAATTCTCCATAGCCTTTTGCACTAAAGGAACTTGGGTTCAGCTTGTTATTATCCATTAACAGCTTCATGAAATTGATTGCTCTTGAAACACTTAAATCCCAGTTTGAATCAAATTCAGAATTTTTGATTGGCACATCGTCTGTATGTCCGCTGACTATGATGCTTCTCGGCGGCTCCATAACTAATAGTTTAGAAATCTCGGAAACTAGATGTTCGTCTTTTCCGCGGATATTGGCGCTACCAGAGGCAAACAGAACATTATCTCTGATGGAAACAAGCAGGCCTTCATCTGTTAACGAGGTTTCCAGCTTGTCCTCCAAATTGTTCTTTTCTATATAACTATTAACTTTATCTTGAATACCTTGCAATTCTTCTTGATCCTGCTTTTGCTGAGCTTCGGTTAACTCTTCTTCTGACACTTCTTTATTAGCAGAGGTTTTTTCTTCTGCAGCGTCACCTTCGGTTTTATTGTTCTCATCTAAGTCAGACTTCTCTTCTACTTCTACAGGAGTAGGACTTGGATATTCAAAGATACCAGTACCTGCTTGAAATTCTTGATTAAAAACTTCTGCCAATGCAGCAAACTTTTTCTGATCAACAGAGCTCATTGCATAAAGAACGATAAACAATGCCAGCAGTAGTGTCAGCAAATCTGCGTATGGAACAAGCCATGATTCGTCTACATGCTCCTCATGATGCTCCTTTTTCTTTCTTTTTTTACTCATTAGCGCTCACGCTGCCTTCCAGTTCTTCTAGGAATTTTTTCCTTTCAGAAATCGGCAAATAAGATGCTAGTTTTTGTTCGATAACACGTGGTGCTTCCCCTTCTAGGATAGAAAGGATACCTTCAATCATTAAATATTTTTGTTTCGCTTCAATTTTTGATTTTCTTTTCAACTTATTGGCAAATGGATGCCATAATACGTACCCTGTAAAGATACCAAGCATTGTTGCAACGAACGCAGCAGAAATTGCATGTCCCAATCCTTCTGAATCATCCATATAACCTAGTGCAGCAATAAGACCAATAACGGCCCCAAGCACTCCAAGTGTCGGTGCATATGTTCCTGCTTGTGTAAAGATTAATGCGGAAGCTTGATGGCGCTCTTCCATTGCTTCAATTTCTTCTGATAGAACATCACGAATATACTCAGCACTTTGTCCGTCTACTGACATAGACAAGCCATTTTTCAAAAATGGGTCTTCTACTTCGTCAGTTTTTGATTCTAATGCCAAAAGACCTTCTTTACGAGCTAATTGTGCCCACTCAGAAAACATGCGGATTAATTCCTTCGTATCTGGAACCTTTTGTTCCTTAAAGATGATGCCAAATAATTTAGGAACCTTTTTAATTTCACTAGTAGGGAAGGCGATGACAACTGCCGCTATAGTCCCTAATACGATAATCAGAAGGGCTGCTGGGTTGGCAAGCACGGAAGGACTTACCCCTTTGAAGACCATTCCGACCCCTACTGCAACGATTGCTAGTATGATACCAATTAATGATGTTTTATCCATAAAAACCACCTATCTTACAGTTTATTTCTTCTATCTTTTATTACTATTGCTTTTTTGTTTCATTACAGTTTGATTACTTTCTCTTCCTTTTCTTCGACATTTCCCAGCAAATTTTTAGAAAAAAAGTGATTTTTATTTATATGATTTTTGTGAACTTTTTTTGAACACTGTAAAAACACAAAAAAAAGATGCCTATTTCAGCATCATCAGAGTATGAACTTAGCGGGTCAGCCTATCTTCTACCTTTTGCTGGTAGCTGCCGAAAAGTTTTGAATGGCTGTTCCCTGTCCGTTTTTTCATCATTTTATGGAATTGTATCTGCTTCTGGTTATATTTCGTCTGCAATTCGGCCGCTTCATCTTTATCAGCACATGCCTTCAAGAGATTCTCTATTGTAAGCAGCTCTTGCTTTAGTTCATTTTCTTCCAGAGAAAAGCCGCTGTTTTTCAAAATCCGGTAAGCCATGCGCAGTTCCTCTGGCACTGCTGCCAAGCTGTCTTTAGGCAGCGGTTTACCAAATCCCGGCAAATTATTAAATTCACCTTCTTGATACGCTCTTTTTATCTTGTCTTCCGAAACGATTGTAGAGAAATCCATGATTTGCACATCCTTTCCTTTATTTTTATTATAACTTACAACCTATCTTAAAATGCTCGATAATATCCATTTAAAAATTGTTTCGTACAAGAATAGGAATTCTTATTTTTCAGGACAATATAAAAGAAAAGAAAGGGGTGTAATGATGGCAAGAGGAAAAGATTTCGAACATAAGAAAAAACATCATCCTGGTCCGCTTCCAGAGGGTGTAAGAAAACATACACATGCAGAGGATGCACCTGAAGACGAGGAATTTATCGTCACACAAGAAGCATTTAAAAATCGTATAGAAGAAGACTGACTGCTAGGCAAGCCGGCTCCTTGCCGGCTGCCCTTCCCTCATAACCAACCTCCCTTTTATCACTTCCATTACAACAAATGGTATACTATTGTTGATAAGACCTAAAAATTGCAAGCTAACTTAGCTTGTTTATTAGAAAAACAGGTGCTGGAAGGAGCAAATATGAAATCACTTGTACTTTGTGAAAAACCGAGTGTGGCCAGAGAGATTGCCAGAGTTCTCGGATGCCAAAAGACAGCGAAAAGCTATATAGAATCAGACAAATATATTGTGACATGGGCATTAGGCCATTTAATTGAATTAAAGATGCCAGAGCATTATGACCCTAAATATAAAACTTGGAATTTAGACGACTTGCCAATTATTCCTATAAAGATGGATCTTAAAGTTATGAAGCAAACTAGCCACCAATATAAGGCGATTGAACAGCTTGCTAAAAGAAAAGACATTAAAGAGTGCATCATTGCAACAGATGCTGGGCGTGAAGGAGAATTAGTTGCGAGATGGATATTGGATAAAATCCGCTTCCAAAAACCGATGAAGCGTCTCTGGATTTCTTCTCAGACTGACAAAGCTATCCTTGACGGTTTCCGCAGCTTAAAGCCAAGCAAAGAGTTCGACCGGCTTTATGCTTCCGCTGTTTGCCGAGCACAAGCTGATTGGCTGATTGGCTTAAACGTATCCCGAGCTTTAACAACAAAGTTTAATGACCCGCTTTCTGCAGGAAGAGTGCAGACACCTACTCTGTCTCTAGTTATTGAAAGAGAGAAACAAATTCAAGCATTCGTTCCAAAGGAATATTGGACAATTAGTGCAAGAATCGGTGAATCAACTGCTCACTATGAAAAGAATGGCGAAAAGCGAGTTTTCTCAAAAGAACAAATGGAAGCCATTATTAACAGTACAAAAGATAAACAAGCAAAAGTTGTCTCCATGACACGCAAAGAGAAAACAGAACACCATCCGCTACCGTATGACTTAACAGAACTACAGCGCGATGCGAATAAGATTTTCGGCTTCTCAGCGAAAAAGACATTAAATGTCCTTCAAAAGCTGTATGAGCAGCATAAATTAGTGACATACCCAAGGACAGATTCCCGCTACTTAACGACAGATATGAAGGATACGATGTTTGACAGACTGCAAAGCGTGTCAGCCGCTTATAAAGAAGAAACTCAAAAGCTGCTTGTTAAAAAAGGCAAAGTGGAAGCTCCTAATATATTTAATAATGACAAGGTCTCTGATCACCATGCCATCATTCCGACAGAACAGCCAGTATTCCTACACAAGCTTGATGGAGACGAAAAGAAAATTTACGATTTAATTGTGAAAAGATTCTTATGCCTGTTCTATCCGAAGCATAGATATGAGGTTATTGCGACAACACTGACAATTGGCGAACATCAATTTGTCATCCACGATACGAATGTTATCGAACCAGGCTTTAAAGTATTAACAGGTGCAAAAATTGCAAACAATCCTCTGCTAAGCTCCGTGAAGCAAGGTGAGGAGGTCCGTGTTCATTCTATAAAAAGCGAACAAAAGTGGACAGAGCCGCCGCTTCGCTACAGTGAGGCTGATATCCTCGGGAAAATGGAGAAATTCGGACTTGGTACACCAGCAACAAGAGCAGAAATTATTGAGCGTCTTGTCGCCACAGAGGTTGTAGAACGACAAAACGGCCGCTTTTATTCAACTCAAAAAGGTAAACAACTCCTTGAACTTGTCAATGATGACTTGACGTCGCCTGAGCTGACAGCACAATGGGAGAAAAAATTAGAAGATATTGCAAAAGGCAAAGCAAATCCAGATAAATTCATGGAGGAAATCAAGCAACAGACAAAGCAGTTTATTTTGGAAATCAAAAATAGCAATAAAGCCTATAAAATCCAAAATCTGACTGGATCAAAATGTCCTGAGTGCGGATCTTTCTTGAAAGAGAAAAACACGAAAAACGGCAAACTTCTTGTCTGCTCAAGCATGGATTGCAATTTCAGCAAACGGAAGGACCCTAAGCTTTCCAACAAGCGTTGCCCGCAATGCCATAAGAAAATGGAAATTCATAACGGAGTAGCAGGAACATACTTCCAATGCCGCTCATGTAATGTAGTTGAAAAGGCTGCTGACCGTAAAAAATCCGTCAGCAAAAAGGAAGAACGCAAACTTGTGCAAAAGTATACGAAGGATGAAAGCTTCGGTAACAGCCTTGGTGATTTATTAAAGGCCGCTATGAATAAGGATGAAGATAAATAAAAAAAGTAGACCCTATGGTCTACTTTTTTTAATGAGAAATCCGGTCCACGTGATGAAGATGTTTTCTGCCTGTTGCAACAGTTACCATCGCAAGCAATACAAACACTGCTCCAACTATAAACGGCACATGAGGTGAATAAACCTCTGCCAATTTATTTGCAAGCCATGGACCAACCGCACCACCAAAAAAGCGGACAAAGCTGTAAGCAGCTGAGGCTGTAGCTCTTTCAACAGGAGCAACCTCCATAACGGCTGTAGTAATCAGTGTATTATTTGTGCCTAAGAAAAGACCTGCCACAATAACAGATAAGATAACCACTTCCTTGCTGTCTGTCCAAATACCCATCGTAAGTAAAGTCAGCGCAAATAACAGCAGCATAGCAGTCATGGATTTAATTGTACCGAATTTTTCCTGCAGCCTTGGCGCAATCAAGACTGATGTAATTGCGAGACATAATCCCCACCCTAAGAAGACATATCCTAAACCATGTTCATCTAATTCCATTACGAATGGTGAGTACGCCATCAATGTAAAGAATCCAATATTGTATAAAAAGGCAGTCAGGCCTAACCGAAATAAGCCTGGGTATTTAAGTGCCTTGATCGGATCTAATACAGAGCTTTTTACCTTCGGCTTTTCTAATTTAGGCATTTTCAGCAATAATGCCAAAAACGCAATAATCATTAATATGCTTACACCGAAAAATGGGCCTCTCCACGAAATGGAACCCAATTCTCCTCCTAGAAGAGGTCCTACTGAGATCCCCAGTCCAATGGCTGCCTCATATAAAATTATCGCTTTTGCCGTTCCACCAGTTGACAGGCCTACGATAGCGGACAACGCTGTTGCGATAAATAAAGCATTCCCAAGTCCCCATCCACCGCGGAAACCGACAATCTGCCAAATACCGTTAGACGATCCAGCTAATCCAGCAAAGACAATTGTAAACAAAATTCCTGTCAACAACGTCCACTTTATACCAATTCTGCTTGAAACCACTCCTGTAATCAGCATAGCAATTCCTGTAATCAAGTTATAGCTGGAAAACAATAAAGACACCTGGCTTGGTGTCGCATCCAATTGCACAGCAATCGCTGGCAGGATTGGATCAACCAGCCCAAGTCCCATAAAGGAAATGATGGTTGCAAAAAAGATGACCCATATAACAAGCGGCTGCTTGTTTGGTGTTTCTAATGACGTAACAGTCTCCCTGCTCATTCATATCAACCTTCTTTTTATAATTTAATACATTTAATAATCCAAATAAAAGTATAGACCTAATTAACGTTTACGTCAACGTTAATGTTTGTCAGTGAATCACTTGCTCTTTTCTTTTTAATATGCCAAAGTTATTAGTAAGATTTAACGCAATACTGCTGCCTGAATGGGAGCATTATCTAAAAGGAGCAAGAGCTATGGAACTGCTAAAAATTGATGATGTAGCAAAAATGAGCGGATTAACGAAGCGGACCATTCGTTATTATGAGCAGATAGGATTAATTCCTTCTCCACAAAGAAGCGATGGCGGATACCGTTTATATACAGAAGAACATGTGTCACTGTTAAAAAAAATAACGAATGCTAAGGATGTTCTCGGTTTTTCTCTTCAGGAACTCCAGGATTTCATTGCCTTAAGTGATGCTTTAGAGCTGCAAAAACTAGATTACCGCCAAGTAAAGGGAACGAATCTGCAAAGAGAAAAGCTAGAGAAAATTTTAGAAACAACATTAGAGCAACTGAAGCTGATTGAACAAAAAAAGCAAAATATCCTTAAAGTAGAGGAAGATATTTTGTCACTGAAGAACCGAGCTGAAGCTGCTTTAAAGAAGTGGGCCGAGGAAGACAATAAATAGAAAAATCCAGCAAAGTCTATGCTTGCTGGATTTTTTTTATCTGTTTGCAAACCTGCGCAGCAGTTCATCAAGGGTCAAATGATCCGTGCTTGGCACATTCCACTCCGCCTGCTTTAATTCAACTGATCTTCCGATGCTCACAGAGAACATTGGTGTCGCCATAATGCCCTGCAATCCTGCCTCACCATCTTCCACTGCAGCACAGCAGTCATAGGGAATACCAAGGCAATCTGCTGCTGTAAGGAATATTTCTGGGTCTGGCTTGCCTTTTTTCAGCTTATGAGGATCAACGATACACCCAAACCAATCCTTGATACCGAATTTCTCTAAAAGAAATGGAGCATTGGAGCTTGAGGAGGCAATCCCCATCTTGATGCCCGATTCCTTTAGACTAAACAAGAATTCATACATGCCTGGAAGCATATCGTCCTTCGTAAAGCCGGTAATCAGTTCTCGGTAGTATTCCCCTTTTTTATTGCCAAGCAACAGTTTCTCCTCCTCTGTCACTTCTCTTGCACATCTATTGGCAAGCTCGTCCATTAATATTTTTCTTGGTATCCCCTGAAAACGAAGATTATCTTCCATTGTATAGGACACCTTCAGCTCATCAGCAACTCTTTTTGTTGCCTCATAATAAAGATGCACAGTATCAGCAATAACTCCGTCAAAATCAAAAATAACAGCTTTTAAAGATGGGTTCATGATTTCCTCCGAATCGTAATAGTCTTTATATTATAGCAAAAACCTGGAGGTGACACCTTCTGTTGCGATTATAAGAGTGAGTTTGTGCAAAAGCATTATCGGAACATAGCTTTCATCAACAAATAAATCTGCAACTATTAGACAAATCAGTTTATTTATATGTATAAACAAGCTACAATGGATGAAAGGATTTCCTATGTCATACATTATACTGATAAAGTGGAACGGCTTTTCTAAAATTCCAAAATAGGCAATCATTACATACTAGCTCTTAATAAAGGAGAATGGGTCATGAGTACATTTCAACAAAATTTAGAAAAATATGCAGAACTTGCAGTGAAAGTTGGCGTCAATATTCAGCCGGAACAGACTTTAGTCGTAAATACAACAATCGATGCAGCTGAATTTGTTCGTCTTGTTGTCAGAAAAGCATATGAAGCAGGCGCTAAAAATGTCGTTGTAAATTGGACGGACGACATCGTTACAAGAACGAAGTACGAGCTTGCACCAAGTGAAGCATTTTTAGAATATCCTGAATGGAGAGCGAAAGAAACAGAAGAGCTTGCCAAAGACGGAGCTGCATTCATGTCAGTCCTCTCTTCTAGCCCTGATTTGCTTAAAGGCATTTCAACTGAAAAAATTGCCAACTTCCAAAAGGCTTCTGGAAAGGCATTAAGCACTTTCCGCAAATATGTGCAATCAGATAAGGTCAGCTGGACAGTAATCGGTGTTCCTTCTGCCGCATGGGCTAACACTGTTTTTGCCAATGAGCCGGAAGAAAAGCGTGTTGACCTGCTGTGGGATGCTATCTTCAAAGCATCAAGAGTGGACCAAGACGAACCAATCGAGGCATGGAAGCAGCACGATAAAAATCTTCATGAAAAAGTAGATTACTTAAACAGCAAGTCATACAAAAAGCTGCACTATACAGCACCTGGAACAGACTTAACAATTGAGCTTCCCGAAAACCATCTATGGTGCGGAGCTGGAAGTGTTAATGAAAAAGGCTTCGAGTTCATGGCAAATATGCCGACAGAAGAAGTGTTCACAGTTCCATTCAAAACAGGTGTAAACGGTACTGTTTCAAGCACCAAGCCGCTAAGCTACGGCGGAAATATCATCGACCGCTTTTCGGTTACGTTCAAGGACGGCAGAATTGTGGATGTAAAGGCAGAACAAGGGGAGGAAATTTTACGACAGCTTGTGGAAACAGATGAAGGCTCCCACTATTTAGGTGAAGTGGCGCTTGTGCCCCATCGTTCCCCTATTTCAGAGTCTAATATCCTTTATTACAATACATTGTTTGATGAGAACGCATCAAACCATTTGGCAATCGGCAGCGCCTATGCATTCTGTATTAAAGGCGGAAAAACAATGTCCAGCGAAGAATTAGCTTCTGCAGGCCTAAATGAGAGCATCACGCATGTAGACTTCATGATTGGTTCTGACAAAATGGATATTGACGGTATTACAGCTGACGGTAAAACAGAAGCTGTCTTCCGTAACGGAGATTGGGCTTTCTAATATAACCAACTCAACATTAAGAACCTAGCAGGAGCTACCTGCTAGGTTCTTTTTCATTTGCTGTCCTGTTTTTTCACAAGCTGAATCGACTGGACATGCTGATTGCTGTCAAGAATAAACTTCATTTCATAATGGTTAGCCGAATATGTGGCAATATAACCGTTATTTTCTTTGTTTGCCGCGATGGCTTCCGGCTTGCCTAATGCCTTATTGACTGCAGACATGTCGGCCTTTAAACGCATGCCGGGAATGGCGATAGAGTTTACCTGCTTTGTCTTCCCATCATAATAGTAGGTAACTTCTGGATATTCGACCATCATTAATCCATCATTTTGCTCTGTTTTTATATATTCATCATTTGATTTTGTTATTTCGCTAATACTTGTACCAATCGGATACTGGCTTCCCATCAGCATCCCCTGTTCTGCTATAGTCAAAATATCTTTGGATATAGTGAGATTTTTGAACGGCAAATAATAGTCTTCTTCCTCCACCCATCTCTCTATAGCCTTTTCATTGTCAATGGACGTCTTGTCTGCCTCTTTGAGCTGAAGACGGCCTGAATCTAATGTCCATGAAGTCACTTCATATACGTTATCCTGCTTTTTTTCTGCTGTTTGCAAGTAATTTTGCTGGATGCTCTTTATTTTCCGTTTTAACACTGGAATTTCAGTTGTAGTAAGGGATGTAAGCTCCCCATCGTCAACTGCATACAAAGAGGCAACTGTATTATCCTTAGACTTCGTCTGATAGATTGCAATAATACTATGTTTATTTACAGTATAAGTACTGATATTTTTATTTTTTGTGTTAAAGATAAGCGGATTTCTGAGCTTAATCACTTGTTTATATTCTTTTGTATCATCTTCTGACTCTGCTGTTAAATACAGCGAAAAAGCCCCCTCGACAATGGTATCATCCTTGTCACCAAGAAAATTGTCTTCTTCTAGCGTATATTTCTCTGTTTCATCGCCGATCAAGTATGCTTCATATACTTCATTATCTTCTTTGATTGTTATAGACGAAATGGCATTTTCTATAATCCAATTGATTTTTTTAGTTTCACTTGCTTTAGCAGAAGCTTCACTCTCTTTATTCTTGTTAATACTATATTGGATTGTCCCAACGACAATTAAAACAGCACACAGTATAAGCATGCTAATGTATATATATGGTTTCATTATTTTCTCCTGATTTTAAAAACACGTAATTTGCTTTATTTAATTTGCTTTATTAGACGTACTTATTAATATTAACAAAATGGCTTCCTTTCTACAAATCTAGGTTTTTCCATCTTTGCAAACCTTTTGAATTGGCAATTTCAACATATGCCAAGTCTCGATTTGGCCGAGCTCACTTTTATGTTATCCTATAGTTAGCATTCCTAAAAACAATAATGGAAGGAATAATTATTATGATTCAATATCATCTTGCCATCACTGGAAAGGTTCAAGGAGTCGGCTTTCGCTATTTTGTACAAATGAAAGCAATCGAATATAATGTAAACGGCTGGGTCAGAAACAAAGACAACGGTTCTGTTGAAGCAGTTATCTCAGGACCAAAGGAGACACTAGCCTCTTTTATAGACGACATAAAAAAGGGAAACCGCTTTGCGGCTGTCCATCATGTCGATATTACGGAGCAAGAGCCTGAGCACTTCCGCTCATTCAGCATCCGTTACTAGATTTAAAAACGAAAATAAAGTTAGGAGTTTAACAATGTGGAAAGAATTTAAAGCCTTTGCGGTCAAAGGCAATGTGATTGACTTAGCAATCGGTGTTATCATCGGCGGAGCATTCAGCAAGATTGTCAGCTCTCTCGTAAATGACATTATTATGCCTATTGTCGGGGTCCTCCTCGGCGGTGTTAACTTAACAAATCTTAAAATAACATACGGTAAAGCAACTGTGCTTTACGGACAATTCATCCAGACAATTCTAGATTTCTTTATTGTGGCTTTCTCCATCTTTATGGTTATTAAGCTGCTTTCCAAGTTTAAAAAGAAGAAAGAAGAAATGGCTGAAGAAAAAGCCCCTTCCATTGATGCGAAGGAAGAGCTGTTGATGGAAATCCGCGATCTTTTAAAGAAGGATCGCGTCAGAGAAGAAGAAAATTAATGCTTTTTTTTGAAACCTTCTCCTCTATTAAACGTAAAAATATTAAAATAATATCAATGGAGTGACTTTATGTACACACATAGTATGAAAACGGATCATTTACCTGCCGTGTTAAGGACATTTGCCTTATCATTAGGAATTGCTACTATCGGTACTTTAGCAGGGAATTTCGTTCCAGCTTCTCTGTTTTTACCATTGGCTATATTGGAGCTCGTATTGCTCTTTATCGCTTTCTTCTTGAGAAGAGGAAAGTCTATGTCATACTCCTTCCTTTATGCCTTTACCTTTATTTCAGGTATTACAACATATCCAATCGTGTCCCATTATGTTTCTACAATAGGCGCGAATGTTGTCATTATGGCATTAGGAACAACAACGATTGTATTTGCTGGACTGGCTGTTTATGCAACAACGACAAAACGTGACCTGTCCTTCCTTGGCGGCATGCTGATGGCAGCCTTGCTGGCATTAATCGTCATTGGAATTTTCAACATAATCTGGCCAATCAGCTCAACAGCAATGCTTGCTTATTCCTTTATCGGCGTGCTTGTATTCAGTGGATATGTGCTGTACGACTTTAACAGAATGAAGCATTATGGCGTAACTGCAGAGCAGGTTCCATTAATGGCATTGAATCTGTATTTGGATTTTGTTAACCTATTCATCAACATCTTGCGAATTTTTGGGATTCTCTCAAGCAAGGACTAATAAAAATGCTGCCTGCTTTTCGGCAGCATTTTTTATTTTCTTAATTTCCCCTTCACTTGACGGATGAAGTCAGCTGGATCTTCTTTAACAATAAAAGAGAAAACACCTTTATTTGTATGCAAATAAAGAATTTGATAGAGGTTATTTGTTTTTTTAACAGATATGTCATAAACAGATTCTAAATAAAAGGCTGCATTTTCAGTCTTGATTTTGTCACTCGATAGAATCAAGCATTTTTCTACTTCATCTATAACCTGCATGTTGAACTCAATTCTTCTTGTCACAACATAATAAGCCAGTTCTGCCATTATAACCTCCTGTTCGGTTTATCATCCATTCCGTTAGTCAAGGAATCATAAATATTCGTTAGAAGCTCCATTCCATTCTTGATTTCCTGCTCATTTAAGTAGGAGTAGCTGAGCCTTATATATGGAATATCTCTTTCAAGAGGATCACAAATATAACCTGGTACATAGGAAACAGAACTTTCAAGCGCCTTGTCTTTCAACGCGGTTTTATCAATGGCATCATGAAGGCGAACCCATAAATTAAGACCTCCGCCTGGACTGTCCCATTTGAAATAACCCTTTAGTTCCTCTTCCATTGTCTCCTTTCTTATCTGCAAAGCTATCCTCAGTTTTTCCATATGTGTACGGACTCTATCCGAAGTAAGATAAAATAAAAAGGCCTTTTGGTTAAGCAATGGTGTTCCGTTATCTGCGAGCGCCTTTCCTTTAATGAGCCATTTCGTTAAACTCGGATGGGCAACCATCGCACATATTCTTAATCCTGGAGCCATGTATTTGCAAAAGCTTCGTAAATAGATGACATATCCTCCTGTATCATAAGAGAAAATCGGCGGCGGCGGCGGTTCGTGGAAATAGATTTCATGGAAAGAATCATCTTCTAAAATAATACATTGATATTTTTCGGCAAGCTCTGCCAGCTGCTTTCTTTGCTCAGTCGGAACCGTATAGCCTGTCGGATTATGAAAAGTTGGATTTGTATAGAAAAGCTTTGGCTTGTGCTTCTTCATAAGTAATTCTACTTCCTCAAGACAAAAACCTGCTGAGGTTATCGGAACAGGAATTAGTTTTGCGCCTCTGTTTACAAATATATCTGCTGCTCCACTGTATGTTGGGCTTTCAATCAGCACATGATCATGTGCCTGAACGAATACCTTGGCAATAATATCAATGCCCTGCTGTGCTCCGGATGTGATAATAATTGAATCCTCATGTATGTACAATCGGTCATACTTTTGAAAATAAGCTGACAAACCTGCAATCAGTTCTTCATCTCCCTTTACGGGTGCATATGTGCCTAGCAAATGAGGATATTTATCGAATATCTCCTTTGCATGCTGAGATAGGTATCTGTTTGGCAATAAAGTCGGGTCAATGACAGCAGCAGAAAATTTAAAAAAGGTTTGCTCACGATGAATATCTGACAAGATGCTGTTCTGTATATAAGAGTAGATGGCAGGCTGTTCTCCTGGCCCGCTTAAAAGATTACTATTTTTACAATAATAGCCTGTTTTGTCCTTTGCATAAACATGACCTTCCTCCTTTAAAAGCTGATACGCTTTTAAGATGGTCAAACGGTGAACCCCCAACAGCTCTGCAAGACTTCTTACCGAGGGAAGCCGTCTGTCTTTTTCCCACTCTCCTGTTTGAATACGGGTCAGCATATATTCATAAACTTGCTTGTATAGTGCAGTATGTTCCGATTTTATAACCATTTCCAACCCCTCCTACTTATTATTATTGTACCATTTCCTTAAATCTGTTCTACATGAATTCATCTGGTCTGTCCTGTCTGGCTTACAATTAGGGCAGGAGGGATTATGATGACCATTTTTTTATACAGTCTGATGTGTTTTATTTTCGGAACAACATTCTTAGCTATCAAGGTAGGTGTCGACGAAGGCTTTCCACCATTCCTGTCGGCTGGAATACGCTTTATGGCAGCAGGTGCCGTTCTTTACGTATTATTGCTTGCCCGAAAAAAGACGACATGGAAGCTCCTTTGGCGCAAAGAGCTTATGCTTACAGGATTATCTTTAACTTTCATTACCTTTGCCTGTCTATATTGGGCCGAACAATTTATTTCCTCAGGAATTGCAGCCGTCTTGTCTGCTTCAGCACCAATCATGATTATCCTAATTCAGACTGCCCTTTTGCGGGTTAAAATTACTAAAGCAAGTATCTGTGGTGTCCTATTAGGATTTCTCGGGGTAGTATGTCTCTTTCTGCCAGGATTGTCGATTGCTTGGGACATCCATTGGATTATCGGGTGTGGAATCATCCTTATTGGTCAAATTGGCTATGCAGCAGGCTCCATCTATTCTGGAAAGACCGTTGAAACCTTCAAAGTAGAAAGCCCAATGGCTTTAAATGCTGTACAAATGATATACGGAGGGCTGCTGTTGCTGCTTTTATCCTTATTCACTGGAGAAACAGCACCTGCTATAACAATGCCGGGTTTTTTATCTATTGTTTATTTAACTGTAGCAGGGTCCATGATTGCCCATACAATCTATTATTATCTTGTAGCAAAAACGAATGCGTTTCTACCTTCGACATGGCTGTACGTGTCGCCGCTAATCGCCTTAACTATCGGCCGCCTCTTCTATAAGGAAGTTGTTCATCCAGTCATGCTTATTGGGGTAATGCTGATTTTATGCAGCCTTGTTTTAGTAAACCTCGAGAAAATTATGCAAATAATTTCAATAAAAAAAATGGCATCCTCTAAATGAGGATGCCATTTCACATTTCGCCTAGATAAGACAATGAAAGGCAAAAAAGACATCATTCCAGAAATATCATCATTTCCTGGAAAATAATTTGCCAATTTCGACAGCATTACCTGTCAGGTCATGCCTTTTGAGTGGCAGATTAACGTCATTTTGACTTATATTTCCGAGCAAGCTCCTGTGTTTCTGCTTTCCTGTTTCTTCTCATCTGGGCCCGCACTTTACCTGATTCAAACAGACTGATTTCTTCTTCTGTTTGCGGGACAACCTGCGGCACCGCTGTCGGTTTGCCATGTTCATCTATAGCGACCATAGTTAAAAAGCTGAGAGCACAGAGATTCTTTTCCCCTGACAGCAAGTCTTCTGCTGTCACCTTTACAAACACTTCCATAGAGGATGTTCCTGTATAAGTGACAAATGCTTCTAAGCAAACTGAATTTCCTTCTTGAATTGGATGAAGAAAATCGACTGAATCTGTCGAGGCTGTTACAATATGTTTTCTTGCATGTCTCATGGCAGCAATAGCAGCCGTATCATCGATGTATGCCATCAGTTTCCCTCCGAACAAAGTACCGTATGTGTTCGTATCTGTAGGGAAAACAAGGCTCGTTTTTATAACGAGCGACTCACTGCAATATTTAGAACCTTCCATATATCCTCCTTAGAGTAGCTTTCGCGGATAATAACTTACTAATATTATTATATGTAATTTACTATTTGCCGTCTATTGTGCCTTCATGCTACTGAAAAAAAGAATTTTTCTTTTTGGCTCTTAAAAGATCGCCCATCCAGCCCCGTGTTTTCAAATAAGCATAAATAATGACAGTAGTCAGGACGATTAAGGCTAGGGAAATAGCATAGCCGTATTTCCAATCAAGCTCAGGCATGTATTTAAAGTTCATACCCCATAATGCTCCAAGTGCCATGATTGGCGTGCAAAGGGCAGTAAAAACCGTTAATGTCTTCATAATTTCATTTCCGCGGTGCTGGGAAACAACCTCTTCAAAGTGGACGAGATTATTTAATTCCTTTTCATATTCATCTACTAAAGTAAGGCCTCTTTGAATTCTTTTAGAAACACGCTTATAATCTCTGCCATTATTCACAGCATCACCAAATGCTTCCTCTATCGCAAACTTCAGCTCTAAAAACGGCATCATTACGTTTTTCCAAATAAGTATTTCATGGCGAGACTGATAAATCTTATCTAATGTATTTGTACTGTTTTTTTCTTTTACATCCCAAATTAGCTCATCAAGCTTTTCCTCATATGCATCAATATGATACAAAATGTCTGTCATAATATTGCCAAGTATCACCATAAAGCCATCAACAGAGGACTCTGCGTTTTTTGCCGCACGAATAATAGTAGTCCTGTCTTTTAGATGGAGGCTGTTATCATGATAGTCCAATGTTATAAGCGTATTGCCGCATATAAAGAAGTAAAACAGCTCATAATCGCCTCGTTCCTCGATCTTTCGATTATAGATAAGGGACCCGCTCAATGATTCCTTGCCAATTATTGAGGTGTCCATCTCTAAATAGTTACCTTTTTTCTCATTAATGATTTTTCCCCAGTCTTCCATCTGTAAATTCAGTTCTGCCTCTATTTGATCGATCTCTTCCATCTTTTCAAGTGCATACCATACCCAGTTGCTCATGTGATACTTTTTCAAAAAGATCACTCCGATCACGTTTTTTCTTATCTTTCCCTCATTTGGTGGAAAAAAAACTTAAATGTATAGGCAGGTTTCCCTTCAGCTACTCTTGGGTAAATAAAGACTAGTAAAAATTTTGGACAAACTTATCGGAGGGATGAATAATGAAAACGATGCGTACATTAGCTGTTGTTGGTGCAGGAGTTGGGAGTTACCTTCTTTTTACCTCAAAAGGGAAAGAAATGATGCAGCGAGTCACTCAGAAGTTTAACTCCAAACAGGACGAGCCACTTATGGTAAAAACCGGCAATCCTGATCCGCAAGATATTGGGGATAACAATATGGTCAGTGAAGGTGCCATGTATTCGGTTAACTATTATAACAAGCAGCGGGAAGATTGAAGATAAAAAAAGGTTTCCATACTAAATGGAAACCAGTTTATTTACTTTAGGACGAAGCTGTTCTTTTGCCCTTTTCATTCGTGTTTTCACAGTTGAAAGGGGCGTTTTTGTTTTGTCGCTAATTTCAAGCAGTGTATTGTTATGATAATAGAATAATAGAAGTGGCTCCTTATACATTGGCGGCAGCTCTTCTAATGTATCAATCATTTCCTCATGTGCACATTTATTCATAATTGTATCCTCTGGCGGCAGGGAAACAGAAGTATCCCTTACGTATGTATATACGGTCTCCTCCCAGAACTTCTTCGATGTCTTTTCTTTTCTCCAATAATCACGGCATTTATTTATTGCTATTTTGTACAGCCAGCTTTTTGCTTTGCTGTAATCTTCGAAGGAAGAAAACGACAGATAAGAGGATATGAGTACTTCCTGGTAAATGTCTTCAGCTAGTTCTTTATGTTTGACCAATGAAAAAATATAGGCATATATAGCATTTCCATGTTCTTTAATTATTTCTTCATAACAGGTTTCTTTACAATCACCTGAATATTTATTGTTTAGGGGTTTCATCATTGTCCTCCTTCCCCTAGGACGCTTTCCTATACAATAAACGAAACGGCATCCTTCAACCCCTACACTTTTTTCAAAAAAAATTTTTTTAAAAGAAATTTTTATTGATGTACTTGTTTACCTGGTGAAAGCCAAATCGAAAAGCCGATTTTTTTGCAAATGGTCAAATAATGGAGCAGGGCTAATATAACTGCACCTAAATTCATGCCGATTGCTATTCCTCCCATCTGCAAATGGCTTAACGAGCCAAGATAATAGATGGCGGTATACGAAAACACTGTAGCCCATATAGAGTGGAAAACGGCATCCTTTAAAAGGCCTAACCCAATCAGGAATGCCTGCATTGGAATCGTAAAATAATGGAGGAAGAAATACGGCCACAGTAACTGTACAATCGAAGCTGCTTGTGATGAGTGAAAGAATTTCATTGTCAGCGGTTCTGCATAGAAGTAGAAGATGCTTACAGCAACGGATCCGTACCCAAGAGTTATCAGCATCACCTGTTTAAGCAAATTCTGCAAATGCAAGTAGTCTCTGTCTGCATAAGCCTTTGAAACGGTCGGAATCAGCATGGTCATAAAGGAATGAGCAATGAATGCCGGAAAGAAACCGATAGTTAACGCAATTCCTGCAAGCATCCCAAACTGCTCTGTTGCATTGGCAGCGGTAATTCCAGATGACACTAATGCCCCTTTTATTAGAAACGGCTGGACAGCATGGGACAATGCATGAAAAATCCGCAGACCTGTTGTTGGAATAGATACACTTAATAGGTCCTTCCAAATAGCCTTGCCGCCCATGTTCTCATTGTTTCCTTTTCTAATGCGCTGATATTGGACAAAGAACATATGAAGCAAATATAAAAACACAACTAAGTCACTGCCTACAATCGTACAAAAAGCGATTAGGACAGAGGTCTCCAAATCAAAAGAAAAGCATTGGAACAAGAAGACGAGCATTCCCAGCTGAACAATTTTACGCAAGAAATTAGATGCAGCAATCTTCCCCATCTGCTGTTTCCCCATAAAAAATCCTCTTGCAATCGAAGTAAAGGAGATTATCGGCAGCAGCAACAGCACAAGCCATCTTAATATTGGATGATAGTCTTTGAAAATAGGAATAAATGGGATAACAAAACCAGCAATAACAGTCAGTACAATCGTAAAGATGATTGTCCATTTTATCACCTGCTGAAGCATGCTGTGATGATAGACTGAGTCTTTCTCTGCAATAAATTTAGAGATAGAGACTGGCAGCTCAAAGCTTGCAAGCAGAACAATAAGAAAAATCGTCGGCAGGATAGTCATAAAAAGCCCCAGTCCTTGTTCCCCCAGTTCTCTTGCCATTACCATATTGATTAAAAATTCAATGCATTCGCCAAAAAACGCCGTAACAATCAGTAGGAACGTACCTTTATAAAATGAACTCATGGACCTCTCCTTACAATAAAAATGGATTATTTTTATTTGCTTTTCTTTCATCATATGAGACAAGTTATAAAAATATATTTACAAGTTTTAAAGTTTATTATTAATCAAACGTTTGTTTAAAAGACCTAAACACCGACTTTAACACCTTTTATCCGAATAAAAACAAAAAATCCGCAAGGTTTCCCTCGCGGATTTTTTATTCAACTAGCCTGTACTTAAAGGCATAAATGACGGCTTGTGTTCTATCCTGTACTTGAAGCTTGCTTAAAATATTGCTCACATGGGTCTTAACTGTTTTGATAGCAATGAACAATGCATCTGCTATTTCCTGGTTGCTTTTTCCTTCGGCCATGAGCAGCAGTATTTCCATCTCTCTTGCTGTTAGTTCGTCATGAAGTAAGCTTTGCGGCTTCTCCCGCATCTTCATCATCATCTTATCAGTGACTTCCGGCTCGAGGACAATTTGTCCTTTGAAGGTGGAGCGGACGGCATCTGCTATTTCACTTGCCTTCGATGTTTTCAGCATATAGCTGGTCGCTCCTGCCTGCAATGCTGGATATACCTTCTCATCATCCAAAAAGCTTGTAACTATAATGATCTTCGCCTCCGGCCACGCTTCGATAATGTGTTTTGTTGCTTCAATCCCGTCCATTTCCTTCATGACTAAATCCATTAAGATGATGTCAGGGCGTAATTCTAAAGCCATATCTATGGCCGTTCTTCCATTGTCAGCTTCACCGACAACCTCAATGTCCGCTTGTGCTGATAAGTAAGAGGAAACGCCTATCCGGACCATCTCGTGATCGTCGACAAACAGAACTCTTATCATCCTTTCTCCTCCTCATCTAAAATCATCGGCACTTTCACCTCAAGCCGTGTCCCTTGCTGCTGCAAGCTGATTATTTTCAGCTGGCCGCCGATTTCAGCTGCCCGCTCATGCATATTTTGCAGACCATAAGAACCTGTTTTGCTCTCTTCCACATCAAATCCGATGCCGTCATCCATAACCCTTAAGATGACGTACTCTTCTCTATGTAGCAGCTGCACATCGAGCTTGCTTGCTTTAGCATGCCTGAGTGTATTTGAGACAGATTCCTGCAGAATTCGGAATAAATGGTCTTCTATACCTTTATCCAATATAAATTCCTCGAGCTTCCACGTAATTTGCATTTCCACTTTTTGCAAAAGCTCTGATAATAACTCCATTATGCCCTCTTTTAAGGTTTTATCCTTTAATGCCGCAGGTCTTAAGTGCAGCAGCAGTGCCCGCATTTCCAGCTGCGACTGGTGAATGGTCTCTTCAACAAGCTTTAGCTGCTTTGTTTCAACAGGATCACCATCAGGCTGTCTTCTTTCGTTGATAGCAGATAAGAGCATGGAGGCAGCGAAAAGCTGCTGGCTCACAGAATCATGAAGCTCTCTGGCAAGGCGGTTCCGTTCATCAGCAATGACAGCTTGAACTCTTGTATGCTGATTCTCAGCCTGCTCTGTGACAAGCTTCTGCGATAGTTTAATTTGCTCCTTCAGCTTGTTTTGCACACTTGTTATTTTGGTCCCTAAAGAATGTATTTCTTCATAAAAGCCTGAGCTTTCCCGGTCCAGCTCCTTATTCTTTTCCCCGCTGTGAATCATACCATCAAGAGCATTAAACTGCTTTCTCCATGAGTAACCGCTCAACACTCCAAAAAAGAGCCCAATCGCCACATCTGCACTAACGACGAACAAGACAAAAGGAATATCAAGAACCTGTTTATCCCAAATATCACTCCAGCTGTCCGGCGGAAACACGAGCAAAAAGACAGCAGAAGTGAAAATCAGCAAAATTAATGCAATGCTTATTCCCCATATAATTTGCCGTTGTATGATGCTCATATTCTTTTCACCTCTAAATTTCCGACTAAAAAAGAGGTGATGATCTTCACTCTTGTTTCCGCTTGGTCATAGGCAGCGCTGCTTCTGATTACATTCAGATTGAAGGCATTCCCTTCATTTACTTCATCGAAGATAGAGGCAGAGCCTAACAGGACGGAGTGGTTGATGCTGACCTCCAAATCATATGGTATATATATTTTGACATTGCCGACAAGATTCCGGATGGAGATGACTGTTTCCCCTTGCGGCAGTACCGTATAGCTCAAATCAATAATCGTATCACTTGCACCTGTTTGAATATTGATATCCTTCCACTCATAAACATGATCAGGAGTTTCATTCCGATGGAACAGCCTGTTGCGAAACATCGGCTCCTTTTTAATGATTATATCCTCTCCGTCCCCTTCTTTCTTTTCCTTAATAATTGGTTTGATTACCTCTTTATTGTTTTTGTTCTGGATAAACTGCACAAACCAATAAAAGAGGAGACTGAATAACAGGAACTTCACTGTAAACATATTGAGCACACTAATCAGCAGCACGAGCAATCCAGCCCAAAACATCAACTTTCCTGTTTTCCCCTTTAATCCCCGTTTTCCGTAATACATCAGACCGATGGAAATCAGAAAGGAAAAGATTAATCCTGGATGCAAAACGAAAATTTCCAATAGAAGCAGGAACCCGGCAACAACTACAAACCAGCCAGCAAAATCCTTCTTAATTCTTTCAAACAATGAAAGCTCCTCCTTCCTTTCCCTTCATGGTGGCTACGCCCTTCCGGCTATAGATATAATTTCATTCCCGTCTTATCTATACTCGGAAAGGCGTATAAAAAACCTACGCCTTTTAAGAATATCATTTTTTTCAAGATGTGAAAGTTTCATCTTTCTTTTCCTCTAGCTTTTTTTCTAGGATTGCGATTTTTTCATCAATTGTATGCTGGTAATAATTGTTCGTAATCTTCTTATCTAAGCCTTCAATATATGTTTCCAGTTCATCGAATCTTGTTGGTTGACCTTCTTTTCCTTGTTCATTTGTAACTTTATCAATTGTATAGGAAGCTCTTGTCATGTTTTCCTTGCCCATCAGTTCAAGGCGGCGGATATTCATATCCTTTAGCTTATGCTTCATCAAGGCGTATTTTGCCTCAAGCTCACTTGTCTGCTGGTCTGTGATTTTCAGTGATTCCATCAAGCGGACAATTCTTTCTTCATAATGATGCTGCTCTGTTTGAGCAAAGGCAAACAGCTCTTCTTCCCCTGCTTTTGATGCGATTTCTGCTTGATTTTTACGTTTTGCTGCTAGCTCCTCAGCCTCTTTAAGCTCCTTTGTGAACGCTTCTTTCAATACATATTGGCGCTTTACAAGCCCTTTTACCTTTTCTGTCTCTTTTTCACATTCTTTTAAATATTGATTGAGCAGAGCAAGAGGGTTCTTGTTCTCTTTTTTATCCAGCACTTCATTGATATCTGCCATTACTGCATTTTTGATTCTTTCTAATAGTTTTGCCATAATTATTTTCCTCTTTTCTGTTTAGTTTTTGTTAAGTTCAGACCATTGCTTCTCAAAATTCTGGAACGGATCATCAGAGGTATTGATTTTTTCTGTGACACTCGGCTTTTTCCACTTTTTAATTACTAAAAACAGGATGTACGCTGCAGCTAAACCAAGTATTGCAGGAAGATTACTTGCAGTGATACAGAGTAATATGATGCCTAATGCTCCCCATCCTATCTTCGCTCCTGTATGCCCTGCCTTTAAAAATTGCTTGAACACAAGGTACAGCAATGCTCCGCTTATAATCAGCCCAACTAGAGGGCCTAACTGTGACAGAAGGATAATTGCCGCTGTCGCCCCGATAAGAACTAAACCTACTTTTTTCATTTCATCAATCTCTCCTTTCATTTCATACTCCTATCATAGCTTTCAGCACGTTTTTTCATAACGTGCTTCCGCTTGATTTCTCTCTAAGACTTGAGGCTTAGTGGATGCTCAGCTTTCTGGCGGCATAAAAAAAAGACCTTCTCTTCAAAAGGTCTTTAGGCTGGCATTAATCAGCCAACGAGTCTGCTGTAAATGGCTCTTGCCCTTGAGCGCTCATCAGTGCCATGGATAATGGCACGTCCGTCTTTAAATAGGACAACCCTGTGCTTTTCAAACTCACAAGCGAGTAAATAGGGATTAACAATCATATGTTCAACAACATGCTGAATGCTTTTAGCAAGGGCATCCAAATCAAAGCTTTGTGAAACTCCCGGCCGGATTTGAATGGCATCCCTGCCGCATAATATATCTGTTTTCGTTTGATTACCTGTGTCCAAATAGGAGAATAACCTTTGGCTACATGCGGGACAATGAGGGTCTTTCAGTTTATCGGCATGAATCTCTGCCTTTTGCATACTCCAAATATCATAGGATACGAGTATCGGTTCGACTGCCTTGCCTGAGAGAACCCTCAGCGCGTATGCAGCCTGAAAAGCTGCGACAAGCTGGACAATAGGACTGATAATTCCAGCACTGTCACATGTTTCTGTTTGTGCTGGGAGCTGCTCGATAATACAGTGCAAGCACGGTGACTCACCAGGAATGACAGGGTATGTCAGCCCATAGCTGCCGACACAGGCACCGAATATATATGGTATATTCATTTTTACAGCAGCATCGTTGATGATAAGTCTTGTTTCAAAATTATCCATTCCATCGATAATAATGGAAGCTCCCTTAATCATTTCTTCTATATTCTTGCCTGTTATGTCCTCAACCCGGCAATCAATCTGCACATCACTGTTTACCTGTTCTAGTCTCCGTTTTGCAGCAATTGCCTTTGGCAGCTTTAATGCTGCATCTTCCTCTGTGTAAAGCTGTTGTCTTTGTAAATTGCTCCATTCCACATAATCTCTATCGATGATTGTCAGCTTTTTAACGCCTGCTCTTGTCAGCATCTCTGCTGTCGATGAACCGAGTGCCCCCACACCTAAAATAACGGCATGACTTTCCTGCAATCTCTTTTGACTCGATTCCCCAATAAACAGCTCTTGCTTTTTATATTTGCCAATCATGAGGTCACCAGTCCGCTTGCCGGGCTGCTCGCTTCTCCATATTTCTTCATCGCCATTCTCCCCGCTTCAAAGCCTAGTCTTCCTGCCTCAATCGCCAGGCTCATGGCTCTTGCCATCTTCACAGGATCTTCTGCATTGGAAACTGCCGTATTAAGTAGCACTCCGTCTGCCCCAAGCTCCATGGCAAATGCTGCATCCTTTGGAGAACCAACGCCAGCATCGACAATTACAGGGATTTTTGATTGCTCGATAATCAGACTGATATTTAGCGGATTAATTATCCCTCTGCCTGAGCCGATTGGTGCCGCACCTGGCATGACAGCATGGACTCCCAATTCCTCAAGGCGCTTAGCGAGCACCACATCATCAGAAGTGTAAGGCAAAACAGTAAATCCTAATTCAAGCAGCTTCTCTGAAGCCTTCAATGTTTCAACAGGATCTGGCAGCAGTGTTTTGCTGCAGCCGATTATTTCTACTTTCACCATGTCACAAAGACCTGAAGCTTTTGCAAGCTTCGCAATTCGTACTGCTTCTTCTGCATTTTTTGCTCCAGCCGTATTCGGCAACAAGGCATATTTCGTCAAATCCAATTTCTCCAGGAAGTTAGGCTGAGATTCTTCAAACACATTCATTCTTCTGAGTGCAAATGTTAATATTTCTGCACCGGATACTGCTACTGCTTCCTTTTGGATATCATATGATGGATATTTACCTGTTCCTAGCAATAATCTTGACTGAAATGTACGGTTACCTATTTTCATCATTTATTTCATCCTCCTCCGACAAAATGAATAAGCTCTAAAATATCCTTCTCTGTAAGTGCTGTAGATTGATAGGTTTCTTTCTTAATAATTTCTCTGTTTAATTCAGCTATAACCATTCGATCCTGCAAACCATACCAAACTAGTAAATCTTGCAATGTTCCTATATCATCAGGAACATCTATGCTTTTCCCATTTAGCTGTATATTCATTTCTTACACCCTCTCCATTTGGGAATGCTCTGCTCTGTCGATTCTGAATGCCTTCAGCCAAAGCTCATTCACCTTTCTTCCCATTATTAAATCTGTTATCATCATCCCTGTTGCTGGTGCCATTAAGATGCCGTTTCTCTGGTGGCCAGCAGCAAAGTATAACCCTGTGGTTTCAGGATGCTCACCGATAAAAGGTCTTTTGTCGAAGGATTGCGGCCTTAACCCTGCCCAAAACCTGCTTGGGCGCATTAATGCAAGCTCTGGCATCATTTTCCGTGCCTTCTCCATGATTTCCTGTATGCCGCCAAAGCTCGGCAACTCATTCCAATCATTCCATTTCTGTGTTGCACCTATTACTAGCTGATTATTATTTCTTGGCACAATATAGCTCTTTTCATGAAATAAAGTTTTGCTCAAAGGCAATCGGTCATTGATAACAGAGAGGCACTCGCCTTTAACAGGAACTAAGGCATTTCCAAGTCCAAATTTAGCAAAAAACTTATTTGTCCATACTCCAGAGGCAATGATTACTTTTTCCGCATAGAAATCACCTTTCGTAGTTTTTATAAGATACTCACTGCCAAATCGCTCCACTTCAAGCACAATCGTATGTTCAAAGATTTGTGCACCTAGCTGATAGGCACCTTTGCTGAATCCGTTACAAGCAGATATCGGCGTGACATGGACATCGTCTTTCATATATACAGCACCGAAGATGTCTTGGCTAACATGCTTCTCTATTTCCCAAACTTCCTCTGCAGACAGCCATGAAACAGAAGGTAAGTGAAGAACAGAATTAAATTTTTTCTTTTCCTCCTCTGAATAGACTAGATTAAGAATCCCTCCCTTTTTCAATTCAATATCAATCCCGCAAGTCTCTTTTAACTGCAGCGACAACTGGTTATATAAATTGTGGCTGTCTGCGACAAATGGATACAGTTCTTTAAATTCCTCCCATTCAGAATGGGCACCCAGCATTCCTGCTGCAGCGCTTGTTGTTTTCCCGCCAATCTCATTTGCCTCGAATACGGCAGTCTGAATGTTTTCACTGGATAGATGATAAGCAATTGCACTGCCGATAATGCCGCCGCCAATAACAGCAGCTTCAAATTTTCGTGTTTGCATACTCTTTGCACCTTTCTTGATACTTTTTTGCGGCGAGCTTTGGACTTTCTGCAGCAAAAATCCCTGACATAACGCAAATCCCATCAGCACCGCATTCATACAGCCCAGCCACTTTGTCCTCACTTATCCCGCCGATTGCATATACAGGAAGCTTGACTGCCTGCTTGATTTCTTGCAATGTCTTTATTCCATTAGGAGGCATCCCCTTTTTACTGTCCGTTTCATAGCAATGTCCGTAAATAATATAATCTGCCCCTTCCTTTTCTGCTTCTAGTGCTGCCTTAAGGCTATGTACTGATTTCCCGGCGAGCTGGCATGCTGTCCTTCGGCGCGTCCTTTCAATCAGAAACCCCTTTTCGGGAAGATGAACATGAAGCATATTGGCTAAAAGCAGGATTTCTTCCCTTCCATTGATAACTATTTTTCGTTTATCTGCCCCTCCTGCCAAAAGCTGTTTACAAAGACAATATATCTCCAGCATCGATTTAGACTTTTCTCTTATATGAATAAAATCAACATAATCATGAATCTCCAGTATTTTAGTGCATGTTTCCTCTACTGAATAAGCATCATTTGTTATGGCAATAAGCTTCATTTCATCAATAACCACCTTTACCTATGAAATTACTCAACTTTAATTGGTAGCCATCCCTCCAATCCTCCCTTTTTCCAATAAAAAAAGCCACTTTATCCCATAGGAAAGTGGCTTTTGATTGTATGAACAGTAAAAAGTACATAACAAAACAATCTTCCACTTTCCTACGCAGGTACGAACCTGTTCAGGTTATGAGGGTTTAAAAGTAGCTACTTTATTCTCAGCCCTTATCAAGGGATCCCCTAGTGATGATTTCTCATTTAATTTTCGTTTGTACATACAGAATATCATATCTATTTCATATTTCAAGCAATTATATTAAATTTTGGGAATCATTATTATTTTTCGTTATTTCTCTACTTCGTCAAGGAAACTGTCTGACCTGATTCCTGTCCTTCTTAAGATGAACTCAAAGTCCACATTTACTTTGGCCTCTGAAAAGTATTTGTTCCAGTCGTCCTTTATCTTTGCAAACTGGTCATTATGCTGCCTTCTCATCATTTCTCCGAATCCAAATATATCCAGCCCATATTCATTTTGCATTTTTTCGACTGTGCTTTTAATTTTTTCTGATGCATCTTTACTGACAAGGTCTTCATACTTTTGAAAGGTCTCTATTTTATCCAATGCTTTAAAGCATTGTGTGCCTTCAATATAGCCTTCTGCTTTAATATTGATGTTGAATTCAGGTATTACTCCATCCATTTTCGTCTGGACATCTGTTGTTGAGTGGATAATTCTCACAGCACTATATTCATCATCCCCGCATTGTACTGTCAAGGTTGTATTTTGAAATTTATTTGTTATCCATAAATACACTCGAGTGTCCTCTATTGGCAAAAAGCCGACTAGCTTCTTTTTGTCAAAAACCGCAAGGGAATCAACTAGTACGATTGCTTCTGGTGTAACATTATTCATATTTTCAACAGTTGCTCCAACTTTCTTGTCTCCTTGTACAACTACTGCATTTAAAATTGCTTCCTTCCCTTCTAAAGTGATGTCATTGATAAAGTCATTTATTCTCATATCCGGATCTCCGCCCCAGTCTTGGAACATGTTTTCAAGCTGTGTCGACAACTTCAGAGAAGAGGATTTCCTGTAGAGATTTGTCACCTTTAACACATCGGACGCTTTCGTGTCCTTTGCAATTAGAATTTTGAAGTCATCACGAAGCTCCCTGTTTCTTTCTAAATAATCAATAAAATCAATCATCCCAGTCCTTGCTACATCTTCTCCAATAACGAGGAGCTTCATATGAGAAAAAACAAGGTATTGAGCATAATACTGGCTGAATTGATGACTGATTTCCGATAAGGTCTCTCCTTCAATCGTTTCTACTAATGCAGGAGCATTGCCTCCGCTCGTCCGTGAATTCAATTCTGCTGCATTTAATGCCTCTACCGTCACTTTATATTTGCCGTCATCTCCTCTATCAACCGCCATCCCTGAAACGAGTTTAATTTCTGACAGTTCCTTCCGATCCCAGCAGCCACTCAAAAGGAAAACAATCATAATGGAGATAAGCAGTTTTCCATAAAGCTTCAATCCCCGCTTCCTCCTTTCGTCTGTTTAGGAGGAGATGGTGAACCTTGCGGCTTTTGCTTATCTGTGCTGCTAGGACTTAAATAGGCAGGCCGCTTATTTTGAAACCAGATTGGCGTGCGAATAAATATATCCTTTTGATCCTCGACAATAAACGGTGCAACTGGCGCCAAGTACGGCACACCAAAGGAACGGAGCGAGCTAAGGTGGGCAACCATAAATATCAGCACAAGTAATACTCCATACAATCCGAGTATCGATGCAACAATAATAAGCACGAACCGTATCAACCGGGAGGCATTCGCAAAGCTGTAATTCGGAAAGACAAAGTTAGCAATCGCTGTGATCGCTACAATAATTACCATAATATTAGAAATGATTCCCGCTTCTGCTGCAGCTTGCCCGATTACCAATGCTCCAACGATGGATACTGTCTGACCTACTGCCCTTGGCATGCGGACACCGGCCTCACGGAGAATTTCAAAGGTTATCTCCATAATAAATACTTCAATAACTGCCGGGAACGGCACACCCTCCCGCTGGGCAATTACGCTTAACAGCAAAGTTGTCGGCAAAAGCTCTGGGTGGAAGGTTAATACTCCTACATAGGCAGAAGGCATCAGCAAACCAATCATAAACGACAGGTATCGGATCATCCTGATAAAGCTGGACATGAAATAATTCTGGTAATTATCCTCAGATGAAATAAAGAAATCTGTCAGTACGGCAGGCACCAGCAAAATAAACGGTGTCCCGTCGGTTATGATAGCGATTTTTCCATCCAAAAGCGCTGAGCAGACTGAATCCGGCCGCTCTGTATTCAAAGCCAGAGGAAAGACAGTCGCCGATTTATCCTGAATGAGCTCTTCTATGTTCGCAGATTCAAAAACAGCGGAAATATTAATATCTTTTATTCGTTTCCGCACCTCTTCTAATATCTTTTCATTCACAACCCCTTTTATGGAGCCGACATACACACTCGTTCTCGTTTCATTTCCTACCTTGAATTTCTCAAACTGGAGATTATGGTTTTTTATCCTTTTCCGGATTAAATTAATGTTGGTTGATATGTCCTCAACAAATGCATCCTTTGGACCTCTTACAACTGTTTGTGTAGTCGGCTCCGAAACGGTTCTTCCTTCACTGTTGATGAAGCTGATAGTGAGTGCAGCCGGTATCCCTTTTATAACAACAGCAATTCTTCCCTCAAGAATTGTCTCTGTCATTTCACTGATTGTATTAATAAGTTTATAGCCTGACACACCAAAAGCTTTTTTCCCAAATGCTCGCAATTCTTCTTCACTCGTAATCTTAATATCCTGTTCAACAGGACTTTCCAAAGTTTGTCCAAGCATATCCTTGAGAAAGTCGGTATTGATGACCGTGTCTAAATAAAAAATAATCGCTTCTGACTTACCTACTAATACATCATCTGCCTTTAAATCTGCTGTATTGCCAAAAATCCTTTTAATCTCGTCCTTCACGGTTTCAAAGCTGATTTCTTTCATTTCAATTTCTTCCGCTTTTGTCGGTTTCGTATTAGAAGGTATTTGTTTTTTGCTGTTGATGGAAAGCAGTTTTTTCAAGAACTTCTTCATGCTTTTGCCTCCTTGCCTGAGCCTCGGTCTTTCCTCCACTTTTTAAACAGTAATGTGGCCAGCACTAAAATTGGGAACCCATATTCCAATGGCAGATGTAAGATAAATATATCCACATAAAGACCCTCTTTTATATGGTCTGCAAAGTCATTACTAATAAAAACAGCGAAGATCGAGACGATGCAGGCAACTGGGATAGAAAAAAACCGGTATGGCTTATTGAATACATACTCTAATCCTTTGAGACCGCCATAAATAAAGACAGAGCTCTTAATTAAAATTCCGAGCATGATAATGAAGACGACTAATGCATCAATCCGTTCAATAAATTCACCAATACTCACAAGCCTCGCTGCACTAAGCAGAGGAAAATTGGAACGAAGAGCGATGTTTTCCCCTAAAGATGTGACGATTAAAAACACAGACAGAAGCAGCAGGAAACTAGCAATGGTAACACCCATAAGGCTTACTTTCCTGCTGTACTTGAAGTTCGTCACATCTGCAAGGACCACTGTGAATGCAATCAGCTCCCCAAAGGGAAAAACAGAGATAGAGGGAATGATTGCTTTCAGGATTGGCATAAAACCGGTTGAAGCAACTGGCTGAAGATTGTCCAGCTCAATATTTCCGCTCCCATACAAGAAAATAAACAACAAGAGCATGAAGGCAAATGTATATGGTGTAAAGATTTCAGAGGTTCGTCCCAACACTTCAATCCCCATATAGAGGATATAACCTATGACAAGGACAGGCAGAACTACTGTAACTTCAATGGGCGTTAACGGAAGAATCGCTGCTGAAATCAGCTCTCCAAAATCTCTAATTACCCGGCATGCTATATACAAAAAGTAGCAAATATATACGAGAGACATAACGACTGCTACAGGTCTGGAAAAGCAAATTTCCATTATTTCAAAGAGGTTTTTTCCAGGCTGCAAAGACAGTAAAAAATAATAAGCAGACATGATGAGGATTCCGATAAAAAAGCCTGCAATTACGACCATCCATGCATCCCGCTTCGCCTCTAACCCTACTCCGACTACAATAGCGCTGCCGAGCAGGAAATTTATAACTAATGTGATTAATTGGCTTAATGAAATATTTTCCTTTAGCATACGCTCAACACCTTATGGATTATTGCACAGCAAATTACTTTACATATTCCTTTCCTTCATCTGTTTGCCATTGTTTTTCCCTCTCCATTTTTTAAAGAGCAGGATAACTAATAACAATGCAGGCAGCCCAAATTGCAGCGGTACATGCAGCAAGAAAGGATTGGAAAGCAGTCCTTCGTTAATATGATCGGAATAGCCTTTTGCAATAAAAATCGAGAATAGTGAAATTAAACATGAAACGGGAATTGCAAAAAAGCGAAATGGAATCGAAAATACATACTCTAGTCCCTTCAATCCTCCATATATGTAAATAGAGCTTTTCACTAATGTCCCTAGCACCATTGTAAAAACAACGATTGCATCAACCCGCTGAATGAATTCCCCAATAGAGATAAGACGGGCAGCGCTCAACAGCGGGAAATTAGAACGAAGAGCAATATTTTGACCTAACGCCAGAATAATCAGCATAGATGATGCTATCAGCAAAAGGCTGGAAATAATCATGCTGGACATTACGACTTTGGCGCTCTGATCTAATCTGGATACACTCGGAAGGATGAATGTTAAAATAAGCAGCTGGCCATATGGACGTACGAGTTCATAAGGAAAAATCACCTTCCATAAAGGGCTGAATCCTTCTCCTAAAACAGGTTTGACATTTGTCATATCCAGGTTTTTCCCCGAATATAAAAACACAATTAATAGGACCATAAAAATAATCGCATATGGTGTGAATATCTCAGATGTCCTTGCCAGCACCTCAATCCCTAAATAGAGCACATAACCTATCACAAGTAGCAGTGTAAAAGTACTGAATTCAATGGGAGTGGTCGGCAGTACCGTCGCAGATATCAATTCTCCAAAGTCTCTTATAATCCGGCAAGCATAGTACAAGAAATAAATGATGTACACGAAGCTAATACATATTGCTATCGGTCTTTTAAAGCAGTACTCAAACATCTCATACAAATTTTTCCCAGGAAGCAGTGAGCTTAAATATAAATAAAACATAGTGATGAAAATCCCAAAGCCAAATGCAATAAAGAGAGCAATCCATGCATCCTCTTTTGCGTCTAATGCAAGTCCGAAAACAATGGAGCTGCCAATTTGAAAATTGAATACTAATGCTGCTAATTGGCTTAAAGAAATGTTCTCTTTGAGCATTGGACTCCACTTCCTTTAGTTTTTAACATAAATAGTTTCAAGCATTGGTTTTGTTTCCCTGCAGCTTCTTTTTCAGCCTCCTGAAATCAACCACTACAGACCAGATAAAGCCAAAGCCTGCTGTTAAGACAATAGTGATTGCTCCTGCTCCAACTTCAGCCTTATATATGTTCATAAAGCAATTCTTTAGGCTGTCATGAAATACGAACATATCTAAAATCAGGGTAAGGCTTCCCATCATGCCAATCAGCAATAAATAAACAAATGTAACCATATTAATTCACCTGCAAAATATTATTCTTGTCTTATCTTGTGAAAATTCTCCAATATTATGTAGTAAAAATTTGCAGGCATAAAAATAAAAAAATGCCGCTAATTTTTTAGCGGCATTTGAGTTGATTATTTTATTGTACGTCTGTAATTTCACCTTGATAAAAAACTTTGCGTTTGAGGGGAAGTTTTAATTCTTTCAGCATTTGCTTCAATTCCCGTTCTTCTCTTTCTGTTACAAGGCTGATGACTGTACCTTCTTTACCGAATCGTCCTGTTCGGCCGGAACGGTGAATATATTGGGTCTTGTCTTTTGCAAAATCAAAATGCACAACATGGGTTATATTTTGGATATCTAGCCCGCGTGCTGCAACATCTGTTGCCAGCAGCATACTCGTTTTGCCAGACCGGAACAGTCTTGTATATTTTTGCCTGTCCATCTTGTTAAGATCACTATGGAGCTTGCTCGTTTTAATTTCCTTGAAGGCTAATTTTTCATGAAGCACATCTAAATTTCCAATGTCCTTAATAAAAACAAGCACCTTTGCATTTTCAAGACGAGAGATTTTCTCCATCAGTTTAATTTTGTCTCGATGCTCTGCCTGAAAATATATATGCTGCACATCTGCTGCTTCAATAGTAGTATCCTTTTTAACTCGAATAACTGCTGGATCTAAAAGCAGTTCCTTGCCAAGCGCTTCTGTTCTGTCTGTCAACGTTGCTGAGAACATTACAACCTGTCTTTCCTCTTTCTGTGTCGCTTTAATGATTTGGCGTACATATTCAATATGCTCTGGAACGAGAAGCTGATCAGCCTCATCAAGGACAATTGTTCTTACTTCATGCATTTTTAGCTTCTTTTGCTTAATAAGCTCCAAAGCCCTTCCAGGTGTGCAAATAGCAAGATGAGGATTTTTCTTCAGCTTTTCTAATTGCCTTTTTACATTAGCTCCGCCAATGAACGAAGCAGATCTCACACCGCTGTTCTCTCCCCATTTTTGAACCTCAGCCAGAATTTGCATAACCAACTCCTGAGAAGAGGCCAATATTACTGCCTGCATAGCCTTGGATTCTGCGTTAATCTTATTTAATACCGGCAGCAAGTATGCCAATGTTTTTCCCGTACCTGTTGGCGATTCAGCGATGATGTCCTTGCCATCTAAAATCTCCGGAATAGCCTTGTCTTGAATAGTTGTTGGTTTTTGAAAACCTTGTTTAGCCCAGTTTTCTTCTATAAATGGTTTCATCTTATTTAAAAGGGTTTGGTTACTCATTTTATTCTCCTTTTTCATTGCAGCTGCTGCTTTTTACTGTTCCTTTTTGTTATAAGGATTATGTTTATTAGAACATCTAAAGGTTCAAATACAAAAGCATCTCCTTATTATAAATTATTCTCGTAAAAATAGATATGCAATCATCGAAACAGCAGTTTAAGAAAAAAAGAAAGTCTGCTGAGAAATGCAGACTTTCTTTTTTAATTTAGACGAGGGTTTGAGCATCTCCAACTGTTTGGTAAATATCAACTCTATCTTTAATCTTTTTCATTTTAACGTCGAGTTCATGGGCCGCATCTGCTGCTTCTTTCAGTTCTGCAAGCAAATGGTTTGGTATGCCTTTATCAAATTTATAATAAATTTTATGCTCAAGGCTTGCCCAGAAGTCCATAGCTATTGTTCTTATTTGTACCTCTACATATACTTCTTCCATTCCATTGCTCAAAAACACAGGAATTTTAACAATTAAATGGAGACTTTTATAACCATTTGGTTTTGGGTTCTCAATATAATCTTTTACTTCTACGATTTTTATATCACTTTGTTTTTTCAGCATTTCATAAATGTCATAAATATCAGAGATGAAAGAGCAGGTAATTCGTACACCAGCTATATCGTGAATATGCTCTTTCGCATTTTCAACTGTAATGTCGAGACCTTTGCGGTTAAGTTTTACCATAATCCCGCGCGGATCCTTAATTCGTGATTTAATATGTTCAATCGGATTGTGATTGTGGATAAATTGAAATTCTTCATTTAATATTTTCAGTTTTGTATTAACTTCCTCTAAAGCAAAGCGATAGACGATTAAATTGTTTTTCCACTCTATCAGTTCATTTGAAAGGTCGTCTAAGCTCCAATCGTTTAGAGAAAGCAGTGATTCATTGTTGTTAGAGCGATCCATAAATCAATAAGTCTCCTTTGGTTTTCTATAAACCTTTTCTGCATTGACTCCAATATTCTTCAAAAGTTCGATAATCTGATCGATTGTTTTCATTTCAACCATTCACCTCTTCGAAATGTTAAGGGTGACAGGCACCTGTCTTTATTATAGAGAAAAATGACCGGTCAGTCAATTCCCCTTTTCTTGGTATTTTAAAGACCTTCAGCTCCATTTTCGCCAGAATTTGTCTGAAACTGGTTCTGGTTCAGTCGATAATAAAAGCCTTTTTTCAGCAATAACTCATCATGCGACCCTTTTTCAATGATCTCACCATTATTAAGCACTAGTATACAATCGGCATGCTTTATTGTGTTCAATCGATGAGCAACAACAAAGGAGGTTTTCTCCTTCATCAGCACCTGCAGCGCTTCTTGAATTTTCAATTCAGTTATTGTATCAATACTGCTCGTTGCCTCATCAAGTATAAGTATTTTAGGGTCAGCAAGGATTGCTCTAGCAATTGACAACAGCTGTTTTTGTCCTTGGCTGATGCTGTTCCCATCTGCTGCCAAAACCGTGTCGTATCCGTCCGGCAGACTATTGATAAAGCTGTGGGCATTTGCAAGCATGGCTGCTTCCTCTATCTCTTTATCGGTTGCATCCAGCCTTCCATAACGAATATTTTCTCTAATTGTCCCTGAAAATAAATAAGCATCCTGGAGAACAAAGCCCATATGGGAGCGTAGGCTCTCTCGTTTAATAGTGGTAAGGTCATAGCCATCGAGTTTGATTGTACCTTCTGTGGCATCATAAAATCGCGACAGAAGGTTAATGACCGTCGTTTTTCCTGCTCCAGTAGGACCGACAAGGGCAATCGTTTCACCTTGTTTAGCATGGAAAGAAACACCATTCAAAATGCCTTTATCTTCTTCATAAGCAAAAGACACATTTGAAAAAACAACATCACCCTTTACAGCTTCAAGAGAAAAGGCTGTGTTTTCATCCTTCTCCTCTTTCTGTTCATCAAGCACTTCAAATACTCTTTCCGCCCCAGCTATTGCAGATAATAATGTGTTGAACTGATTGGAAAGATCATTCAGAGGGCGGGTGAACTGCCGTGAGTATTCAACAAATATGACGATAACTCCGATAGAAATGTTTCCTGTTTTTAAAATGATTAGTCCGCCGACACCGACAATCAGTGCAAAACTGATATTATTGAGCATGTTCATCAGCTTTGGAATAAAGCCAGAATAAACTTGGGCCCAATAGCTAACATTTTTTAAGTTTTCACTTTTATCAACAAGGTCACTAATCATCCTGTCTTCTAGGGAAAAGGTTTTAACAATTCGCTGGCCTGAAATGGATTCCTCAATAAAACCGTTTAGATTCCCTAATTTATTCTGCTGTTCCTTAAAGAGCACTCCTGTTCTTGCCGTTATCCATTTCATCCCAAAATACATAACAGGTATTATCGTTAAACTCAGTACGGTGAGGAGAGGACTGAGCCAGAGCATGATGGAGACCGTTCCAATCAGTGTTAGAATACTCGAAAATATTTGGATAACAGAGCTGTTGAGTGTGGAGCTGACATTCTCAATATCATTTGTCACCCTGCTCATCAGCTCTCCATGCTGTCTTTTATCAAAATAGGCAATCGGCAGCTGGTGAAACTGTGCAAAAAGGTCAGTGCGAAGTCTGTACACCGTTGACTGGGATATGCCAATCATCCAATAGTTCTGCAAAAATAGGCTGGCAGAATAAAAGAAGTAGATGACCCCGAGTATAAGCAGCATCGTGCCAAGCCCGGTAAATTCTTTGTTTACAATATATTGATCGATTGATTTACCGACAAGATAAGGTCCTAATAAACCTAACAAGCAGCTTGCGGCTACAAGAAACAGCACAACAAAGAGTAGGCCTTTCTGGACAGCCATGTACCGCCATAAACGATACAGGGTTCTGCTCATGTTTCGGGGTTTTGCCTTCGCCTTTTTCTTTGTAGCCTTCCTACCTATTTCCGGCTTAGGATACAAAAAAGCATCGGTCAGGGTCTTAAACATGACTAGCCTCCTCCTTCCCTAACTGTGACTCAACTATTTGCAGGTAAAGTTTGTTTTCTTTCAACAGCTGTTCATGATGGGCATAGGCAAGAATTTTCCCTTCCTCCATCAGAAGAATCCGATTTGCCTTTCGTGCTGTTGAAATTTTTTGAGTAATTAAAAGTACAGTCGCATTATATGTGGAGATTGCCTGAAGCAGCTCTTTTTCTGTCTGCAAATCTAACGCACTTGTGCTGTCGTCCAAAAGCAATATTTTAGGATTTCTTACGAGTGCCCTTGCAATAGACAGTCTTTGCCTTTGTCCGCCAGACAAATTAATGCCTTTTTGGCCAATTCTTGTCTCATATTTCTTCGGCAGCTTCATAATTGTCTCGTGTATTTGTGCATCTTTAGCTGCCTTTACTATCATCTCATCAGAAGCAAAAGGGTTTCCCCACATGATATTTTCCTTTATTGTTCCTGTAAACAATAAGGAAACTTGCGGCACATAGCCAATCTGCTTTCTCAAGGAATCAAGATCATAATCAGTGATATCTGTGTCATCCATATAAACAGCACCCTTAGTCGGTTCAAAGAGTCTTGGTATTAACTGAAATAATGATGTTTTTCCTGCTCCGGTAATTCCCATGACAGCAATGACCTCATTGGGCTGTACAGTAAAGCTGATTTTCTCCAGTACATTTACTTTTGTATTCGGATAAGCAAAGGCAATATCTCGGAATGTTAATTTTCCGGTAATTTTCTTTTGCTGCTGAGAAGGATTCGCTTTATCATTGTCCTTTTCTTCCATCTCAAAAACCTCCTGCAGCCTGTCAGCTGATGCCTTACAGCGGGAAATCACCATAATGAGCATTGTGATGACAGATAGAGAAGAGGTAATTCTTAATGAGTAGTTGATAATGGCAACAACATCCCCCACCTGTGTCTCACCAGCAGCTATTTGGCCTGATCCCAGCCAAAGGATGGCAATTATACAGAGATTCATGATAAACAGCAAGAGCGGAACAGTGATTTCCATTACACGCAACGCTTTTTCTGTGCTTTGTTTTAAATCATCACTGGCAACAGTGAACCGATCGTTCTCAAAACGCTTTCGAGTATATGCCTTTATCAGCTTAACGGCGGTTAAGTTTTCAAGCATTACATTGTTCACGAAATCTAATTTACTCTGTACTTTCTTAAACAGCCTCCCGCCTTTACGGATTACCCATATAAACATCAGGATGATAACAGGAATAGTCACTGCAAGTATTAAAGCAAGCCTGGCGTTGACAGCAAAGGACATGATGATTCCGCCGACTATTAATAAGGGAGAACGGAGAAGGAAACGCAAGCTCATAAAAATCATATTTTGCAGCTGTGTAATATCGTTTGTCAGCCTTGTTATTAAGGAAGAACTGGAAAACTTGCTGCTGTTGGCAAATGTAAAGTATTGAATGATTGAATAGAGCTCTTTGCGGAGGCTGTAGCCGAAGTTCTGGCTGACATGGGCTGAATAAAATGTGTTGATAATTCCTGCTGCAAAGGCAAGCAGGGAAATACCGACAAGAATGCTTCCCCAAAAAATAACAGTGTCCGTATTTTGATGTGCCAATCCATCATCGATAATCTTTGCCATAATAAGAGGCTGGACAAGCTCTACTGCAAGTTCTGTCAGCATCAGAACTAATGCAACAGCGATGCTGACTTGATATGTCCGAAGTCTTTTAAATATTTTTGCCATGTTTCTCCTCCCGCCTTTTGTATAAACAATGTAACCGTTTTTAAATTCTTTAGGAAAACTAAATATTGCTATTATCATACCTCTTTTCCCCAAAATAGAAAACATAAGTTTATACCTATCTCAGCACTTTTTTAGGCAGGAGCAGCTCCGCTAAGTTTACGGTAAAAAGGCTGTAGAATTATTCTACAGCCCCCGCCTTAAATTTAAATTAATTTTTTATTATTCTGCTCCTGTCAGTGACCATTTATACATCTCATTATGGAAGCCAAATACTTTCGGTTCTCCGACAGCAACATCTTTTGATACTGCTCCAAAATCAAAATCGGAATAAAGGGTGAAGACTGGCAATTCCTCGCTCCAGATTGCCTGAAGCTGATTGTAAATTTCTTTACGCTTTTCTGTATCAGGCTCTTGTTTTCCTGCTAGAAGCAGCTTATCAACTTCAGGGTTGCTGTAGTTAGTATAGTTGCTTGTAGCGCCGCTACCATAAACAGTAGTCACATCAGGATCGATTGTATTCGTGAATCCCATAAGCAGCAAATCAAATTCGCCTGCTTTTGCTTTTGACATAATTGTCGGGAAATCATAAGTTGTTGTATTGAGTTTCAAGCCGATTGCCTCTAAGTTTTGGGCAATGATATCAGCAGACTGCTCACGAACTTTATTGCCAATCGGTACAACAAAATCAATTGTTTTGTTGAAATCCCATCCAGCTTCCTCTAACAATTGTTTTGCCTTTTCTGGGTCATATGTGTATGTTGCTAAATCCTTATCCAAGTAAGGGCTAATTGATGTATATGGTCCATCAACGATCTCTCCTTCACCCTTCAACAGCTGATCAACTATTTTCTCCCGGTCAATCGCATAAGCAATTGCTTGGCGGACTTTTTGATCAGTAATTTTTTCTGTGTTGAACATCATATTTTGATAGCCATATGTTTTATCTGTTTTTGTTGTTACATTTTCAAAGCCCTTCACTGTATCGAAATCCTGTACAGCAATCTTGCCGATACCGCCGGCAGCATTCATATTAATCTCACCTGTTTGAAGCTGTGCAACAAGGTTTGCTGCAGGCATAATCTTAACGAACATTTTATCAAGCTCTACTTCACCTAAATAGTAGTTGTCATTCTTTTCATACTCCACATATTGGTCCTTCGCATATTTCACGAATTTAAACGGCCCATTTGTTACTGTCGGTTTTTGCATGAAAGGATCCTTCTGCAAGTCTTCTGGAGCTACATCTTTTAAAACATGCTCTGGAAGAATCATAAATTTAGAGCCAAGCTGTTCTTTAACCATGTTTGGATCTACTGGTGTTTTTGTCTTAAATTGGATTGTTTTATCATCAACAATTGTTAAGGAAGGAATTTCTGTAACACCATCTGGGAACTTGCCGTTTTCGGTCAATCCGTCAATGATTGTCAAATATGTGCCGATTGCTGTTTCTGTTTTAGGGTTTGCCACAAGATTCATCGTGAACGCAACATCATTTGCTGTTACTGGCGTTCCGTCAGACCATTCTGCTTTATCATTCAGCTTAATGGTGAATGTTTGATTGTCTTCTGTTTCAAATGAATCTGCAAGCTTAGGAGTGAATTCCAGCGGCCCAGTCATTTCTAAAAACGTATCAAACATGAATTTTTCAAGCCATGAAGCAGCAATATCAGATGAATTAATAGGGTTGAAGCTGACTGGAGCATTTACTAGTCCGATATACATCGTGTTGTCTTTGGAGCCCCCTGCATTCGTGCCGCTGTTTGCTGCACCTGAACATGCTGACAATAAAAGCAGGACTGCAATCGCGATTAAGCCTAATCCTTTTCTGAATACATTCTTCATCTGTTTTCCCCCATTTATCTTTAGACTGTGTATATATATTCCCATCACTTACTTCAGGCTTTTTGGGTCCATTGCATCTCGCAGTCCGTCGCCCATAAAGTTAATGGAAAGCACGGAAAGCAAAATCATAATGCCCGGTGGAATCCAAAGCCATGGCTGTGATGCCAATACCGTTATTGATTGTGCTTCTGTCAGCATATTCCCCCAGCTCGCTGTAGGCGGCTGAACACCCATGCCGAGAAAGCTTAAAGAAGCTTCCATAATAATTGCCGAAGCAATCCCGAAGGTTGCATTTACTAAAATTGGGGCAATACAGTTTGGCAAGATATGCTGAAAAACAATTTTTGGTGTAGAAAAACCTAGAGCAACACCTGCCTTCACATAGTCCATCTCCTTAATGGAAAGGACGCTCCCCCTAACAAGCCGTGCAATCGACGGCCAACCAAGCAAGCCTAAAACCAGAATAACATTAATGAGCTTTGGCCCCATGATGCTTACCAAAACTAGAATGACCATCAAATAAGGGAACGACATGAAGACATCTGTAATACGCATAATGACCATATCTACCCATTTTCCAAAGTATCCAGCGATCGCACCTAAAATAGTACCGATGGCTACATAGATAACAACAGCACCGACGCCTACTGAAAGAGAAACTCTGGCAGCATATATCAATCGGCTAAATAAATCTCTGCCTACTTCATCTGTCCCAAGAATATGTTCAGCGCTTGGTGCCGCAGCGAATTCCCCTTCAACAGCATAAGGATTATGCGGGGCAATCAGCGGAGCAAATATTGCTAAAAGCACAATGAAACTGAAAATGATTAAACCGACAACAGCCAGCTTATGTTTAAAAAATCGTTTCGTAATTAGCTTTAGATAGCTTTCTTCATTGCCAAGCTCCTCTTTGACTGCAACTGGCAGCTGATTGATTGGCAGCTCTGTATCGAGCTTTACATTTGGTATACTCATCCTAATTCCTCCCCCCTTAGCTATATTTGATGCGCGGATCGACGACAGAATAAAGAATATCTGTGAGCAGATTGGAGAACAGTACAGCAAAAGCAGCCAGGAAGTTTATCGCCATTAATGTCGGATAATCTCTGGAGCTGATTGACTGGATTGTCAATTGTCCTAACCCGGGCCACTGGAAGATCTGTTCTGTTACAACTGCACCACCTATTAACACTGGTATTTCCATACCTATAATCGTGATTATTGGAATAAGGGCATTTTTCAAAGCGTGTTTATTTGTGACAATGAACTCCTTAAGCCCTTTTGCTCTGGCTGTTCTTAAATAATCCTGTCCCAGCACCTCAAGCATGCTGCTTCGAACGTATCGGACTGTGCTGCCTGCTATCCCTGTTCCTAATATGAGTGCCGGCAGCAAGAGGTGAACGAGTGTATCCATAAAGCCTCCGTCACTTCCAAGTGTAAACATTCCACCTGTAGGGAGGACACCTAGCACTAACGCAAACACATAAATCGCTCCGAGTCCTAGAAAAAAGCTTGGGATGGAAACACCTAAAAAGGAAAATGTTGTCGTTAAATAATCAATCCAAGAATACTGTCTTGTCGCACTGAGAATCCCAATCGGAATAGCAATAATATAGGCAATGACAAGTGCTGCCCCCATGAGGAGAAGCGTTGGCCCCACTCTTGTTAAAATAAGATCGAGCACTGGTTCATAGGTTGTATAAGAAAAACCAAAATCTCCGTGAAGCAGATTGCTAAGCCAGCGGAAGTATTGGACATAGATAGGATCATTAAGTCCGAGCGCCTCCTTCTTTGCTTCTGCATCCGCTTCTGTTGCATCTGGATTGAGGTACATGTCAACAGGGTTTCCGGGTGCCATATTAATGATGACAAAGTTAAATACCGTCACCCCAAACAATACTGGAATGGCAATTAATATTCTTCGGATAATGTACTGTAGCATTTATGAGCTCCCTCCCTTTGTTATGATAGTGGAAAATGACAGGCAACCGTATGGCTGTCTCCGCTCAAAACAGGCTCCTGCTCTCTGCAAATATTAGCCGCAAACGGACATCTCGTATGAAATCTGCACCCCTTTGGAGGATTAGCCGGACTCGGTACATCTCCTTCCACCACAATCCGCTCTCTATCCCGCAAATGCGGATTTGGAATCGGGTAGGCGCTTAACAACGCTTGTGTATACGGATGCTTTGGCCTTGCAAAGATATCACCGGTTTTGCCGAGCTCAACGATTTTCCCTAAGTACATAACCGCAATTCTGTCACTGATATATTTGACTGCACCAAGGCCATGGGCAATGAAAAGGTAAGTTAAATTGAACTCCTTCTGTAAGTCCTTGAGCAGATTCAGCACCTGTGCCTGGATAGAAACATCAAGTGCAGATACAGGCTCATCACAAACAATCAATTTTGGATTCAGCATCAGTGCCCTTGCGATACCAATCCTTTGCCGCTGGCCACCTGAGAACTCATGAGGATATCTCCCCTTATGGAACTTAGTTAATCCCACTGTCTCAAGCATCTGATCTACCTTCTTGTTCACCTCTTCCTTTGAAGCTAATTTATGTGCCAACAGCGGCTCCGCTAAAAGATCGCCGATTCTTTTGCGCGGATTAAGGGAGGAATAAGGGTCCTGGAAAATTATTTGCATTTGAGTGCGGATTTTTCGCAATTCCCCTTTGCTTAAATCTGCCATATCTTTTCCTTCGAACAGCACACTCCCATCTGTCGGAGGGTCCAGCTTAACAATTGCTCTTCCTGTCGTTGATTTACCGCATCCCGATTCACCGACAAGTGAGATGGTTTCACCAGGATAGATGGAGAAATCCAGCCCATCAACAGCCTTTACATGACCGACTGTTTTCGACAGCACACCTTTTTTAATTGGGTAATATTTTTTGAGGTTTCTAATCTCTAACAACGGATCGGATAATTGTCCTAATATTCCGTCTTTTTCAGGCAAAGTTATCTTACTCATACATTTACCTCACTTCCACTAGTATGTGTGCTTGTCTTGCTGCCTGCCTCATCATAAAGCCAGCATCTTACTTTATGCTCACTCTTGCCATCAACCTCTACATGGGGAGGTCTTTCTGCAATGCATTTTTCCATTGCATAAGGACATCTTGTATGAAAACGGCAGCCCTTTGGCATTTGCTGCAATGTCGGTACAGACCCAGGGATAGAATACAGCTTCTCATCTGAATCGTATTCTAAATGAGGGATGGAATCGATTAAACCTTTTGTATATGGATGCTTCGGTTCATCGAATAATGTAAATACATCCGCTTCCTCCACCACCTGGCCGGCATACATAACAATCACCTTATCAGCCATTTCAGCAATAACGCCCAAATCATGTGTGATCATCATAATGGAAGTGTTCGATTCCTTTTTTAAGCTTTTCATTAGTTCCAGTATTTGCGCTTGAATTGTGACATCAAGGGCTGTTGTCGGCTCATCTGCAATCAACAGCTTTGGCTTGCAGGATAATGCCATCGCAATCATGACCCGCTGTCTCATTCCGCCTGATAGAGCATGGGGGTATTCATCAATAATTACTTCTGCTCTCGGTATCCCAACCTTTTGAAGCATTTCTACTGCATAGCTTTTTGCCTCTTTCGCATTGTAGTCCATATGCAGACGAATCAATTCAACCATTTGGTTTCCGATTGTGAATACCGGATTTAAGGAGGTCATCGGCTCCTGAAAGATCATGGAAATTTCGTTTCCGCGCACCTTTCTCATATCAGCCTCTGAAATTTGTGTTAAATCTTTGCCATTCAGCTTTACAGAGCCCTTTTTTATGAAGCCGTGTGTTCCGAGAAGTCTCATGATAGATAAAGAAGTAACACTCTTACCGCAGCCTGATTCACCGACAATCCCGATTGTCTCACCAGGCTCTAGCTGGAAAGTCACTTCTTCGACAGAAATGACTTCCCCCTTATCTGTTTTAAAAGCCGTTTGCAGTTTATCCACTTCTAAAATATTGTTCCCCATTCTTCCCCCTCCAGTTGAATTTCAGTTAAATAGTGGTTGATTCTACTAATGCATCAGCCTTTTCAGGATTCAGATAATAATCTACTAGACTCAAGAAAATTTTTGCTGTATGAAGCATTGCTCTCTCATCAAATGTAAACATTGGATGGTGATGAGGATAAACAGCACCGATTTCTTCGTTTCTAGCACCGACAGAAAAGAATGAGCCTGGTCTGTGTTGAAGATAATAAGCAAAATCCTCTCCGCCCATTCCTGGCTTCACGATTTCCACTAGCTTCTGATCTGGTAAATTAGCTGTAATGCACTCTACAAGAATATCTGTTTCTTCCTGTGTATTCACAGTGGAAGGATAGCCTCTTGAATAATCAAATTCATAGGTTGCATGAAATGCCTTGCAAACACCGCTAATCAGTTCATCCATTTCTTTTTCAATAAGGTCACGAACATCTTCGTCAAAAGTACGGACTGTGCCAGTTATTTCTGCAGTGTCTGCAATGACATTCCCAGCATTACCTGCATGGAAGGAGCCGATTGAGATAACAGCAGGTTTTTGCGGATTAACACGGCGGCTGACAATATGCTTTAATTGGTTAGCAATCTGCGCTCCAATTGCAATAGAATCAATTGTTTGGTGCGGAGAAGCTCCATGTCCGCCTTTGCCCTGAATCTTCAATTCAAAGGTATCACTTGCAGCAGAAGCAGGTCCGACTCCATATAGCACTTCTCCAAGCGCATTTCCTGAAGCAAGATGTGCCCCAAACACAACATCTACTCCATCAAGACATCCATCCTCTATCATGGCAATAGCTCCACCTGGCGGAAGCTCTTCTGCATGCTGATGTAAAAGCACAATATTGCCTGCAAGACTTTCCTTATTGTCATTCAGCACCTTTGCCACTGCCAGCAATGTGGCTGTATGACCATCATGTCCGCATGCATGCATGATTCCGTCTACCTTCGATTTAAAGGGAACATCCTTCTCGTCTTGAATTGGCAATGCATCGAAGTCAGCTCTCAAAGCAATGGTTTTCCCCGGTTTCGCCCCCCGAATTTTTCCAACAACCCCATTTCCGCCAACATTTCTTCTTATTTCAATTCCGAAGCTCTCAAGTAAATCACCGATCATTTTGCTAGTGTTTACTTCTTGAAAGGAAAGCTCGGGATTTTCATGAAAATGACGTCTCCACTCCACCATTTTGCTATACATCGCTTCAATTTCTTCATACCATTTGCTTAACATTGCAGCATCTCTCCCATCCACTATTTAAATTATCAGCTTGACTACAAATCTTAAAGAACAGTTTCCGCCACTTCCTCTTGTGACTTAATAGCAACATAGTGCTCTACAATACTCAAGAAAGCTTTGCCGGCATTTATCATGGCTCTCTCATCAAAATCAAACATTGGATGGTGGTGCGGATAGCTTTGTGCCTCTTCTATTCTTGCACCAGTATGGAAGAACATGCCTGGTTTTTCTAGCAGATAATAGGAGAAGTCCTCTGCTCCCATAATTGGCAAAGATCGAACGACCATTTCCTTATCTAGGCTGTCTGCAATCACCTTCTCAAAAACAGCCACTTCCTCTTCATGATTATAAACGGCAGGATATCCTTTTATGTAATTCACTTCACAAGATGCTTGCATGCTTTCACAAACACTCTCTGCCATTAAGCGTATTTCCTCTTCCATAAATACACGTAAGTCTTTATCGAGTGTTCTTACTGTTCCAGTCAATGTTGCCTTTGAAGCAATAACATTTTTAGCATTGCCGCTGTGGAAGGAACCGATTGACAGTACAACAGGGTTCAGTGGATCTACTCTGCGGCTTGCAATGAACTGCAGTTGTGTAACAAGAGCTGTGCCGACAGCGATAGCATCGACCGTTTCATGTGGCGATGAACCGTGTCCGCCTTTTCCGCTTACTGTGATTTCAAATGCATCTGCTGCAGCCTGGGAATAGCCTGGCTTGCAATAATACTTGCCTAACTCACTTAAACTGGATAGATGTGCTCCGAATACTACATCAACTCCTGCAAGGCAGTCATCTTCAATCATTGCCTTTGCACCGCCTGGTGACAGCTCCTCTGCATGCTGATGTAAAAGCACTATATTACCGGCGATGTTTTCCTTGTTATCCTGCAGTACCTTTGCAACGGCAAGCAATGTGGCAGTATGGCCGTCATGCCCGCAAGCATGCATTACACCAGCGACCTTTGACTTATAAGGCACTTCCTTCTCATCCTGAATTGGCAATGCATCAAAGTCTGCCCTCAAGGCAATCGTTTTCCCTGGTTTCGCTCCATAGATTTTTCCTACTACACCTCTGCCCCCAACATTGCGCCTCACTTCTATTCCGAATCCCTCAAGGATATCTGCAATCATCTTTGGAGTTTCAACCTCCTGGAATGACAGCTCAGGATACTGATGCATATGTCTTCTCCACTCCACCATCTGATCGAACATTGTTTCCAGCTCTTCATGCCATTTTTGTAACATACGTTCCCTCCTAATATAATGAAGAATTTTAATTACATCTTTCCAAAAGGTTTTTTGAGGTTTTAATAATTACAAATTAAAAAGTATATTTATTCACTCTTTTCTAGTTGAGTTGCCACTCTCTATTACTGGTAATATTAGCGAATTCCTCCTTTCTTTTTCCTAGCAAGTATTCTATTTCTTATAAATTAACTTCAATTTTCGGAATAGTATACTAAGTTTTTTTAATTATCATAATAAACAGAATTAATAGTTAATTATTGTATTTGCACTTATTTTTCCCCCGTTCTACCTACCACAACATTGTTTCCGCTTTCATTTTCTACTATAAACTAAATTTATGTCAGAAAATCTAACACTCATCTCAACTTAAATTTTTTTCTCACAATTTGTTTGTCCTACTCCAAATCATCAAAACTTAAGAGCAAACAAAAAACCTGCTGCTAATAAAAGCAGCAGGTGTAAATTTTATTGAAAAAACTCTTCGTATAATGCTTTCACAGCCTTCTTGGCAAAATGCTCTTTTACGCCAAACATCATGCTGACTTCAGACGAACCTTGGTTAATCATTTCTATATTAACTCCTGCCTGTGCCAGCGCTGCCGCTGCCCGCGATGTTGTTCCGACATTATGGCGCATTCCTTCTCCAACCACCATAATTAATGACAGATTATGCTCGATGACAGCTTCTTCTGCATGCAGTTCTTCCTTTATCCGGTCAAGCAGCTCTGATTCATTCACATGGAGCAGCTGGTCTTGACGCAAAATGATTGTCAAATCATCAATACCTGAAGGCATATGTTCATAAGAGATTCCATATTCCTCAAGAATAGAGAGAACTCTTCTAGCAAAGCCAATCTCTTTATTCATTAAATACTTGCTGATATAGATGGAGCAAAAACCTTTATCATTCGCAATTCCTACTACAGGTCCATTATCATTATCCCGCTTTGCTGCAATCTTTGTACCAGGAACGGCAGGATTATTCGTATTCTTTACATGAACCGGAATTCCCGCACGATAAGCAGGAATTAAAGCTTCTGCATGGAAGACAGAAAAGCCGGCATAAGAAAGCTCCCTCATCTCCCGATATGTAAGGACACTGATTTCCTTTGGCTGAGCCACAATAGCTGGATTTACGGAGTAGACTGCATCTACATCTGTGAAATTCTCATATACAGAAGCCTTGAGGCCATTTGCCAAGATTGCACCAGTTATATCAGAGCCGCTCCTTGAGAATGTGACAACCTCACCAGACTTGCTGTATCCGAAAAATCCTGGAAACACAATAATGTCATTATAGTCACGCAGCGAATATAAGCGGTCATAAGACTCTGGCAGCACTTGGGCATTACCTGGCTCATCTGTCACGATTAGCCCTGCTTCCTTTGGATTTACATATACTGCTTTTAAGCCTCTTGCTGTTAAGAAATTCGCAACCAATTTAGCATTGTTATCTTCCCCGCTCGCCTTTACTGCTTCCATAAAGGAATGGGCATTTTCTGTGCTACCTGCTAACAGCTCCAGGAAATCTCCCTTAATCTGTGTGATGATGTCACTGGAAAGGTCAAGCTCTCTGGCAATATCTGCATACCTTTCGATAATCTGTTCTACCTCTTCGCCTGGATCCTTTCCTGCCAAAACCTTCTCACCGCAGCTGATAAGCAAATCTGTCACTTTCGTATCCTCATTATTTCTTTTCCCTGGGGCAGACACTACAACAACTCTGCGCTCATTATCTGCCTTAATGATTTGCAGTACCTTTTCCAGTTGCTGTCCTGAAGCTAATGAGCTTCCCCCAAACTTAACTACCTTCATGCCGCCATCTCCCATTGAATCAAGTATATTGTTTATGCTAGTCAATTCCCTCGCTATCATTCCCATAAACAGCGGAACATCTCGCTTAAGGGTATTTTTTAAATTTTCCATTATTAATACTAAACATATTATTGCTTTTTTGCACTAAAGAAGCAAGTGTTTTCTTCTCGTAAAATACATTTGTTCTTTTAAGGAATACAAATGCTGAATATTCTTAAAAAAATAAAATGAACTAGCACATTTCCAATATTTTTGTAAAGCTAAAGGCTTCCTTGTTTGTATGAATTGCGTTAAGATAATATTTAGAAAAACGAAATTGTTTTCGGAAAGAAGTGTTATTTTTGGACGATTATCAACAGTATTCAAAACGAAATTTAACAATCATGTGGTTCGCTAACTTTTTTATTAGCGGCAGCATGACAATGGTGTTACCTTTTTTATCTCTTTATATTGAGTCAATGGGAAATTTCTCAGAGGAATATGTTCAACATTGGTCAGGTCTCTGTTTTTCAGTCACCTTCATTGCCGCTTTTTTATTTTCTCCTATTTGGGGAAAGATTGGGGATAAGTATGGCAGAAAGAAAATCTTAATTGCGTTAGGTTTCGGTCTCGGACTCTCCATCTTTCTAATGAGCTTTGTCACTTCCGTATGGCAGTTATTCGCGCTCCGCTTTTTCACAGGCTTCTTTACAGGTTTTATTCCGATGTCACAGGCATTTATCGCTACACAAACTCCTAAAAAAACGGCTGGAAAGGTTCTCGGCACCTTGCAGACCGGAAGTATTACAGGCTCCCTCATCGGTCCTTTGCTTGGAGGAGCAATTGCTGACAGCTTCGGTTACTCTGCAACCTTCCGATATACTTCTTTTGCTATCCTTCTGTCCGTTATCTTGGTCTTCACCACAAAGGAATTCATCCTTCCTGTGAAGGATGGCATCAAAAAGCACTATTCGTCAAAAGAGGTGCTGGCCTATATACTAAAAAACCCAATATTTATTACAGTACTGCTAATATCTGCTGTTATTCAGATTGCCCATTTCAGCATTCAGCCGATCCTCTCTTTATATGTAAGTAAGCTGCATGGTCCAGAGAGCATCGCCTTATTTTCCGGCATCGCCTTTTCAGCAGCTGGGTTAGGAAACTTGCTGATGGCTCGAAAATGGGGAGAAATTGGTGATCGTAACGGCTATCTAAAGATACTTGTCATCTTGTTATTTATAGCAGGATTAGTCTACTTGCCAGGCGGATTTGTTCATGAATATTGGCAGCTGTTGATTATCCGCTTTATTCTCGGCGTATCCATTGGCGGACTTATACCAGTAAGGATAGCCTATATAAGGCAGGAGGTTCCGATTACTATGCAGGGCGAAGTGATGGGATACGAAACAAGCCTGCGCTTCCTTGGAAATGTGATTGGACCAACCTTCGGCGGATTGATAGCAGCACATTACGGCTTTTCAGCTGTTTTCTTTACAACAAGCAGCCTGCTGCTAATATGCGGCATTTTCTTAATAACAATGCTGCACCGCCATCCAAAATATGCAAAACAATCCATGTCATAACCTAACTTAGCATCTTTCATAAGAAAATGTATATAATAATAGGTATACTCTAAAAGCAAGGCTAAAGCTTTAAGAGTATACCTATTCTATTTATTGGAGGAATTTAAAAAATGGCTAAATCTGCTGCAAAAAAAAGACGGGAAAAACAGCTCCGAGAAACAGGATTCAACCCTGCTATTAAAAGAGGAAGCTGGGGCACCATCAACCATATGACAAAAACAACAAAAACAAAAGCTGAACTGCTGTCCAGTAAAGCGAAAAAACATAAAAAGAGCCATTCATCCGGCGATTTGGAGAATGGTTCTTTTTTTATTCCGGATAATAAATGAGAACGAAAAGTGTCGCCAAGGTGTCTCCAGTATTAATGTACAGATGATCTCGATTAGATGTAAAGGAAAGGGCATCCCCTTTTTCAAGATAGTATTTGTCATCACCAATAACGACAGCAACACTTCCCTCTCCAACAATCACATACTCCTCCCCTGCATGCTTTTCCGAAAAATGCTCTGTCTTTCCATCCATTTCAACAGTGTAGACTTCAAATTTCTTCTCAGGATGAAACGGGAACAGTGAAAACAGCCGATATTGATTCGCATCATCTCGAAACGGCTCAATCTCCTTAAATAACACCTTCTTTACAGTCGTTGTATTTTCCGTCATGAAATAAGAAAATGAAACTTGCAGCCCCATTGCGATTTTCCATAATGTTGAAACAGTTGGATTTGATTTCCCCTTTTCTATTTGGGCTAGCATTGCTTTGCTGACACCTGTCAGCTCTGCTGCTTTATCCAGACTATAACCTCTTGTTTTGCGCAGGTTTTCAAGATTTTGCCCAATAACATTTGTAATAGATTCCATTATACGCTCCTTAAATTTTCATTGATTTATGATTCTAGCTTTTATATACTGTACATTATAACATACATTCATATAATATATTAAACAACGTAGGAGGGTATCATCCTGGAATCTTCAAAAGTTTACGTAGAGAAGGAAGCAAACTCCTTTTCCTTTTTAGATGGGGTAAAGGACTGCATTCCCACATTGCTGGGATATATTAGTATTGGCTTAGCGATGGGTGTGGTTGGTGTCTCTTCCGGTTTAAGCATAGCGGCTGTATTTTTCATGTCTCTGCTTGTTTATGCTGGTTCGGCGCAGTTTATTATCTGTGCGATGATTGCTGCAGGCAGTCCAACTGGTGCGATTGTGCTGACAACGTTTATTGTTAACTTAAGACATTTACTGCTCAGCTCTGCATTAGCACCTAAATTTACACAATATTCTTTATTGAAAAACATCGGTATTGGCAGTCTTGTAACAGATGAGTCCTTTGGTGTTGCCATTACAAAGATTGCTAAAAATATCCCGATAACAGACCGGTGGATGAATGGTCTAAATATTACAGCCTATACAGTTTGGATTATTTCCTGTACTGTCGGCGCATATGCAGGCAAATGGTTCCCTGATCCTGAGATTTTTGGACTTGATTATGCCTTGACTGCTATGTTTATTGCCTTGCTGATTCTTCAGCTTCAAACAGTTCAGGCTTCCAAACTAAGGCACTATCTATTTCTGATAATAGTAATGGTAGTGTTAATGGTGCTCCTGTCAGCAGTTATGTCGAGCAGTCTTGCCGTCATCGTAGCAACAATTATAACAGCAACAGTTGGGGTGGTGACAAATAATGACAAGTGAATATCTCCTGCTTTTGCTTGCCTGCATGGTAGTAACAATCATTCCGAGAGTTTTGCCATTTATACTCGTAAGGAATTTCACTGTTCCTGAGCCTGTGGAAAAATGGCTTTCCTATTTGCCAGTTTGTATTTTCACAGGTTTAATTGTAGAAAATCTTTTATCCTCTTCCAGTGGTGGATTACATGTAGACTGGACTGTATTGGCTGCTTCCATTCCAACACTTCTGATAGCATTATTTACGAAAAGCTTGCTTACTACAGTGCTTGCAGGTGTGTTCTTGATGGCTGCTATCCGGTTCTTTTTTTAACAGAAACTTCTATTTTCCACCTAAAAAGAACAATTCTAGGACTTTCGTTTCTTAACTAGGAAGTTTATAATAAAAATTTGGATATATTATTGATATAATTAAAAGAAGAAATCTTTTTGCTGTATCATTTCTGCAAAATGTGCTAAATGGTAAAACTTAGCACATTTATCTTTATACATAAAAGAAAGGTGGCCATATAGTGGAGAACAATTCAAACTTTATTAAAAATATCATGAAGGAAGATTTGGAGACAGGCAAACACGATACTGTCATCACTCGTTTCCCTCCAGAGCCGAACGGCTATTTGCATATCGGTCATGCCAAGTCAATCTTCATTAATTTTGGACTGGCAGATGAATTTAAAGGGAAAACAAACTTGCGCTTTGATGACACAAACCCTTTGAAGGAAGATATTGAATATGTAAATGCAATTAAGGAAGATGTAGAATGGCTTGGTTACAAATGGGATAACTTGTTTTTTGCATCTGATTATTTCGAGGAGATGTACAACCGTGCCATCCTACTGATTAAAAAAGGTCTTGCTTATGTAGATGATTTAAATGCAGACCAAATTCGTGAGTATAGAGGAACATTGACAGAGCCAGGAAAAAACAGCCCGCATAGGGACCGCTCAGTAGAAGAAAACTTAGAGCTATTCCAAGCTATGAGAGATGGTAAGTTTGGCAATGGAGAAAAAGTTCTGCGTGCAAAAATTGATATGGCTTCTCCAAATATCAATTTACGTGACCCAGTAATCTACCGTATTTCACATGCTTCACACCATAATACAGGTGACAAGTGGTGCATTTACCCTATGTACAGCTTTGCCCATCCTTTAGAGGACGCTATTGAAGGTGTAACACACTCATTGTGTACAACAGAGTTTGAGGATCAACGTCCGCTGTATGATTGGGTTATTAGAGAATGTGAAATGGACAGCACGCCGCAACAAATTGAATTCGGCCGCTTAAACATTACGAATACGGTAATGAGTAAAAGAAAGCTGAAGCTTTTAGTGGATGAAAAATACGTAGACGGCTGGGATGATCCTCGCATGCCGACAATCTCCGGCTTGAGAAGAAGAGGCGTAACACCTGAAGCGATTAAAGAATTCAGTAAAGAGCTTGGTATTTCAAAAGGTTCTGGTGCAGTTGATTCAGCAATGCTGGACCACTTTGTACGTGAAGACTTGAAATTGAAAGCGCCTCGTACAATGGGCGTACTTAACCCATTGAAAGTAGTTATTACCAACTATCCTGAAGGGCAAGTTGAAATGCTGGAGGCAGAAATTAATCCAGAGAATCCAGAGATGGGAACACGTCAAATTCCATTCTCTCGTGAGATTTATATCGAACAGGAAGATTTCATGGAAAACCCTCCAAAGAAATATTTCCGTCTATTCCCTGGTAACGAAGTTCGCTTAAAACACGCTTACTTCATTAAATGCGAGGAAGTAATCAAGGATGAAGAAGGAAATGTTATCGAGCTTCGCTGTACGTATGATCAAGAAACAAAAAGCGGATCTGGATTTACAGGCAGAAAAGTAAAAGGAACATTGCACTGGGTGGAAGCGACGAATGCCATCCCTGCTGAGTTCCGCCTGTATGAGCCGCTTATTTTAGACGAAGAAGCGGAGGAAATGGCAGAAGGAGAAACCTTCCTTGACTATGTTAACGAGAAGTCTCTTGAAATTGTCCAAGGCTTCATTGAACCAAATATGAAGGATGTACAAGCATACGATAAATATCAATTTTTCAGACATGGATATTTCAGTGCAGATCCGAAATATACAACATCTGAAAAACCTGTATTTAACCGAATTGTTTCATTAAAGAGCTCCTTTAAGCTGTAAAATAAAAAAACACAGCACGCAATGCGTGCTGTGTTTTTTTTATTATAGATGTTTACTGTAAGACAGCTTTCCTGGACTAGTGAGCCAGTCGTACTGAAGCAGACGAAGTTCGAATAAACGAAGCGGATCGTGGAACATTTCCGGATTATTCTTTAGTCTTTCCAGCAAGTCTTGATACTCTTGAATGTCGACAGTTTTTTCTTCCATTGTCTTTTGCAGCACATCATATGGATTGCTGAAGAAGATATGAATATCCCCTGCTAATCCCTTCTCATAGAAGTCAAACTGCTGAAGGAATGCATCTGCAATATTGTTAGCAACTTCCGTGAAATCCTCTGTTTCAATATATTTCTGATATCTTGTATAAAGCATTTTTTTGTTTTGCGGTATGCTGCCAAGCAGCTTCCCTGCACTCTTAAGCAATACTTGGGAAGGCTTAAGACGAAGCAAAATATTAGCTTTATCAAGCTTAATGCCGCCAGTCAGCCTGCGTGCATCTCTTCTCCAATCATCTAATATGGAGAAATCACAGCTGAGTGTCAATTGATTTTCCTCATACAATCCATTAAAGCCTTCACATAATTCATTTAAGAAGTTTTGGCTTTCCTCCAATTGTTCCTGTGACAGCTTAATCCATTCATTTATCTTGCCATATACTTTTGGCAGCAATGCGTTATGAACATATTGGTCAATCTCACTATTCATTCTGTCATTAAGCTCAACATGAATCTTACCAAAGTCGCTGTCTTCCTTAATGAAGTTTTTGCAATTCCGTAAAATCTTCGGAATTTCCTCAAGGATTTCCTGTGTTGTGCTTTCTTTTATTTCATCAAAAGCATTTACGATAATACGAGTTTTTTCTGATTCCATATCTGCCAGCTGATTATTTGCACCAGACAGCTTGCTGACTATTTCTTCGTACATACGAAGTGTCGTATAAAGACTTTCTTCCATCTCCAAGCGCTTATCAAATAGATTAGATAATAAATCCTGAATGATGGCAATGCTTTTTGTTGTCCGCTCTTCTGCTATATTTCTTTCTGCAAAATGTCTTCTGTAAAAACTGCTGATATCATTTAGCTGCACACTGCGGTCATTTTCCTTTGAATAAAGGAAAACAGCACTGTTTGGAAAATATTGATCAATTGCTGCTGTTGCCTTTTGCAGTCTTTTTGCTGCCACTTTCTCGTTTTCTGCTTCATCTGCGTAGATTAAGAACTGCACCGTTAAATGAGGAGCCTTTTCCTTCCATTCAAGCAGTCTCTCATAATCACTTGACTGAAATAGCGATCTTTCATTAATGACAAAAAGAAGGCTGTCTGCCAGTAAAGCGTAATCTGCATACCTCTCCTGATGAGGGAAAGGAAGTGTTGTTATTGCCCAATTATTCTCATGCAAAAGATGGGATGGAGTATATAAATGGAAGATGCGGGTTTCCTCTCCATGTCTATCTTTTGAAAGCTGTTCTTCATAAAAATCGTTTAATGTATCAATAGGGCGGATTCCTTCTTCAGTCAGTTCCTCCATCTCTAAATAGTCATGATCATGGATGGAGATAAGGCTATTTGTGCCTTCTGACAATAATGTTTCCCCAACAAGTTCATTAATGCAAGAATTTACGCCGCTTCCAGGTGAACCGATAATTAGAAGCTGACGGCTTTCAGCAGGAATCTGTTCCACTACTCTTTGTGAGAATTTCTTGTCGATGATGATATCATTATTCTCCGCCCAATCTGTAATAGACTGAAGCAATTGCATGATATCTGCCAAGTCAACAACAGCCTCTGCAGTATTAATTAAATGCTCTGCGCTGTTGATAAACTCCGCCTCAATTGTACCAGGGAACATATCATTCCATGCAAGCACAGCAGATGCCGCAATTATGCTATCCTGATTATTAGCTGTTACCAATAAATTGCTCAATATATCTGGAATAAGTCCTCTGACTTCCTTAATTGGATAAACAGAGCTAATCAAATGCAAATAAGAGTCTTCAAGCATACTAGGAAGCTCTGTCCACTCTTCTTCTTTCTCCCATTGAAGCTGTTGAAACAACTGGTTGTAGTCCCACAACCATGCCAAGTAAAAAGGACTATTTCGATAATTTTCCCAGAATGCTACACTTAATTGCTCAAACAGTTTTTGATCCAGCTCGGCAACACTTCTGATGCTTTGCCTAAAATAGTTTGGCTCGTACTCTGCAATAACGCCGATTTTTGCATATTGAATCAATGCTTCATACCATTTTAATGAATTCGTTCTTTCTCCTTCATTAACAGCTAGTTCAATTGCATCTCCCCATGCTTCATGTTCTTCAAAATAAGTTTTCGCCAAAAGTGTCATGTTGGCATAGTCAGGGTTTGTTGCAAGCAAGCTTTTAATAGTGTGATGCGCCATATCATGATTGCCTTTTTCGATATATAACGCAAAAAGCTGCATCGAAATCTCTGTGCTTAATAGTTCAGAATCAGTTAACACAGCTTTATAAATACTTTCTGCTGTCGATAACTCTCCTAATTCCATATAAGCGTCAGCCAAGTTTTTCTTCGCCCATGGTTCGAGCTCATTTGAGATATTTTCCCACTTGAATATTGCTGATTCATAATCATGTACGTGGAAGTACAGCTCTCCCTGTGCATATCGGATTGACGTTAAATCCGGAACGTTTTTTCTTTGCTCTGCGATATATAATTGGCCGAGCACTTCGATTGGCGGCTCTTCCCGATCGACGGTAAAACTTTCATAATAGGTTTTATTAATTAACTTCTTTTCTAATGTCATAACTTCCCCCTGTTAATCTTTGGAATGATGATGACCTTTTTCCTCATCCTCATAATCATTTAGTCCCGATATCTTTGTATCTATTCAACTGTAATATTATGCAAATAAGACAGCATTCATAACTATAAGTCCATACTTCTCTTTATTGTAGCAAAGACGTTCCATCCGTACATTTCGGCAATTGTTCATTTATGTTACAAAACATTTACTAAAAGGGCTGTTTCTATAACAATAGCTTACTAAAATAAGCGAGCCTTCCTCTAGTGCCTATATACCCTTTCTCCTTTTACGGTTAACAGCATATAGATGTTGAGATGAAAGAAAAGATAACCTATTTAAAAACGAATAATAAATTACATCTAAATTTAAAAAATGAAGCTTGTGACTAAATAGATTATGGCTTTAAAATCAGTTCGTTTCATTGCGCTCCAGCCACTCGCTTTCCGCGGGGAGGAAGATGAGCCTCCTCGTCTTCGCCTGCGGGGTCTCATCCTTTCCTCTATTTCCCGCAGGTGTCCCGAGTGTCCGCCGCTCCATTCCACTATGATTTTTTAATTATTGTATTTAAACTAAAAAAACAAAAACCGAACTATTTAATCAAAAAAAACAATTAAATAGTTCGGTTTTCACACGGTTTTACACACTTATGTCCCAACCTTACTTATTTTTCCCTTTATCATTTTCATCAAATTTCTCTACTGGTGATTGGCCGTACCAGTCTTCTCTTTTTCGGCGGCGGCGCTTTCTGATTTGAATTACTGCAGCAACGACAATAATAATGAAGATTATTGCCAACGGAAAACCAAATACTCCATAAAATACACTAAATATTCCATCTAAAAAATCATTCATGATAAAACCTCCTTTGTATTCTCCAAAATCTCTTGAAGCAATACATTCCGTTCTATGTATCCATGTACATAACATTCCCTAATCTTGGCTTTTTAAACTAGCTTCCCTCAACTTATCCCTTTAAAAAAGCATATAAAAAAAGCGGGCATTGTTACACCCGCTTAACTCTTGAATTATTCTTTTTCTGGGAGCTTCTCCAGATAATCTATTGCATCCTGCAATGTGCTGACTGGCACGATTTTAATGTCGTCATAGCCTTCTTTTGCTACTTCTTCTTTAATTTCCTTTTCATTCGTATCATCTTTATAGTTATCCTCTGGATAGAAGAATATGTCTACATCAGCTTTATGTGCAGCGACAATTTTATGCTTGATGCCGCCAATCTGACCGACATTACCCTCTGCATCCATTGTTCCGGTACCGGCTACTTTATAGCCCTTTGTTAAATCATCATCTTCTAATTGATTGTAAATTTCTAATGAGAACATCAGACCTGCTGACGGACCGCCTATATTATCGCTGTTTATCTTTACATTAACAGAGGGATCAATAGACATATTATTTTCCGTACTTATCCCTATTCCCACTTGGCCTGTCTGTTTATTCAGCACAATCATTTCCACTGTTGCTTTTTTGTCTTTATTGTTATGTGTGTATTCAATTTCTACTTTATCTCCAGCTTTTTTGCCTTTTAAATAAGCAATTAAGTCGGTGGCTTGTGTGAATTCATTTCCATCTACTTTATGGATAATATCGCCAACATGGATAACCGATTTTGCTTTTGATGTTTCCAGCACCCCTGCAACAAACACACCATTATATTGATATTCTACCTTTTCCCCTGCAGCATGCAGACTGGCAATAATCGCATTTTGTTTAGAGGTGTCCATCATGTGGAGCAGAAGTGAGTTATATTCCTGATCCGAAAGATCGCCCTTCACTTCTTCTTCTTCTTTAATTTCTGTATGTGGAGCCAACAAGCCATACAGGAGTATGTAAGGGTTACTTGCCTTAATAGAATAGACAGTCGTCAAGTTCAAACTGCCAGCCTCTGTCTTATCTCCATCTTCGACAGTAACCTTCTCCGCGAGCGATTCAATGGAACCAGGCTGGTTCAAGTAATAAGGAGTAGGAATAAAGAATAATACTAGCAATATCCCCATGAGTATAAATAGGCTTATTTTTAATTTTTTGTTTGTCCCTTTTTGTTTCATCGCAAAATATAACTCCTTACTTTCTTTTCTAATGACTGCTATCCTTTTTATAACATAAAAAGGATAAAGGTTCATTAAAAAATGATGTTAAAACGAAAGCACCCTTTTCAAGATAAGGATTCCTTTTCGTATTTCTTCTGGTGCTACACCTCCGTATCCTAGCACAGCAAGATGCTCATGACTTCCTTTACGCATGCTGTATTGCTCGACTGGATAGATGCAAACACCCTCTTCCTTCATTCTGTTCATTTTGTCCTCAGTGAAATAAACGCCCGGAAATTCTACCACTAAATGCATCCCTGCTGCTTTCCCGATAATTTTGGCATCCTCAAAGCAGCTATTGATTGCATCAACCAGCACCTGTCTGCGCTCTTGATAAATTTTTTTCATTTTGCGAATATGCCTCTCAAAATGTCCCTCTTTCATAAAGCGGGCAAGCACATATTGTTCGATTGACGATGTATGCCTGTCATTAAACCACTTCAGCTGTTGAAACTCTCTCAATAATGGATGTGGCAAAACGACGTATCCTATTCGCAAAGCTGGGGATAATATTTTGCTGAACGTACCAACATACAGGACACGCTCCTGATCAATACCCTGCATCGATGGAACAGGGGCACCTTCATAGGTAAATTCACTGTCATAATCATCTTCCACGATATAACAGCCTGTTCTTCGAGCATACTCAATCAGCATCAACCGTCTTTGAATAGACAATATTCCTCCTAAAGGAAATTGATGGGAAGGAATGACAAACAGGAAATCCGGCGCAGCTTCAGGCAATTGCTCAGGAATAATTCCATTTTCATCAACTGGCACTGGATATACTTTTGCTTTTGCCACTGAGAAAATATTCCTCATTTCATCTGCTACCGGGTCCTCTGAGGCGATAAATCCATCAGAAGTCAGCATCATTTCAGTAATAAGGCGCAATGCCTGGGTCGCACCTGATGTAATGATAATTTGATCTGGATCACACTTTACTCCCCGAGCTTTTCGCAAATACTGAGCAAGTACATTCCGAAGCTCTGGCACTCCGCGAGGATCACTGTAACCGAATATATGCTGGGGAGAGTCGATGCATACTTCTTTTGTGAGCTGGCCCCACTTTTTCCGTGGAAAATAATCGGTCGCCGGATTCCCGCCGCGAAAATCAATATATGGTTTTTCATAAGGAAAGGCTTGGTCCTTAGGACCCTCATGCTCCATATGCTTGATGGTAGTCAGCGCTGTACCCTTTGATACAAAGGTGCCTGCCTTTGGCTTAACTTCTAAAAAACCCTCCGCTATTAATCGGTCATACGCCTCCATAGCGATGTTCCGTGATACGCCGATTGTTGCTGAAAGCTCTCTTGTTGACAATAGCTTTTGTCCTTCTTTTAAGGTATTGCCAAGAATGCTACTTCTGATTTGTTCGTAAATTTGCTGCGTTAAAGAGATAGGGCTTGACCTGTCTACTGTAATGAATATCATAAATTAGCCACCTCGAAATGCTCTGGCACTATAAAAGTTTATAAATTGTGGTCCTACTATATACCAGAATAGCATGTTATGCTGTGGAAAACTATACAACGAAGGAGAAAACAATGAAAACTATCGGACTGATCGGCGGGCTTAGTTGGGAATCAACAGCAGACTATTATCATATTATCAATACATTAGTTAAGGAAGAATTAGGGGGATTAAACTCAGCAAAATGCTTGCTTTATTCCTTTAATATGGAGGAAATAGCCATTCTGCAACGGGAAGGAAAATGGGACTTAGCAGCCCAGAAGCTTGCTGATGCTGCCAAAACATTAGAAGCAGGCGGTGCAGATGTAATTCTTATCTGTACGAACACAATGCATAAAGTGGCAAATGAGGTGAAAGAAGCCGTTTCGGTTCCTCTCATTCATATCGCTGAATCAACAGCAAGAAGCATTACTGCCAAAGGGCTTAAAAAAGTCGGTTTACTTGGAACAAAATTCACAATGGAGCAAGGTTTCTACAGCAATATCCTTGAGGTCTTCGGAATTGAAACAATCATCCCGGAAGCTTGTGACAGAGAGGATGTTCACTCCATCATTTTTGACGAGCTATGCCAAGGACAATTTTTGCCAGAGTCAAAAGAGAGGTATTTGGATATCATTCGTAAGCTTATCGCAGAAGGTGCAGAAGGAATCATCTTAGGCTGTACAGAAATACCTCTATTAATTAAAGACGAAGATATAAACATTCCTTTATTTAATACAACCTATCTTCATTCTAAAGAGGCTGTTGACTTTTCATTTGGCAAATAATAAAAAACCACACCGTATTTATTAGAAGGCAATACGGTGTGGTTTTTACCATATAAAGAAAAAAATAATTGCTATTACTCGTTAAAGAATTCTTTGTCCTCAGCGATTGCTTTGCTTAATGTGGAAGCAATCGAAATATCATTAAAGGATAATCCTAGCTGAATGGCAGTTGTCGCGATTTCTGGTCTGATTCCAGACAGTGTGGAGTGAACTCCAATCAAGCTCAAGCCGTTAATCAGCTGGAAAATTTGATGAGCAACCATTGTGTCGATAATAATAACCCCAGACAAGTCTATAAACAGCTGTGTTACCCTCTTCTCAGCACACTGTTTAATTGTATTTTCCAAAATAGCAGCAGCCCGTGCTGTATCGATATCACCTACAAGCGGAAGCAAGGCACGGTTTTCACTGAGCAATATAACAGGTGAACTGAGTTCATTTATCATTTCCTGCTGTGCTCGAAGCTGTTTAATCGAGTTTTCATGGAATTGTTCCGTGAACTGCAGGATAACAATATCAAAAATCCGCACAATGCTGCGATTCCAAATAGTAATCCGTTCTTCTGGTATATCGTTTTTTTGCTTAAATTCCTCGACGAGCTGAAAGTATTGCTCTCTAGTCCGAATAAACTCCCTAATAATAAAATGGATAGGTGTCTCTAAATGCTCCTTATCAGAGGCAATGGCTACAACCCATTCACGGAACTCCTCAAGAAATTTTTCTTCTTCCTCAATAAATACTTTTGCTAAATAGTAATGAAAGTCGTTATTTTGCTTTTTTAATGTTTTAATGATTTCTGGATCTTCAGATGCATAAACTCCGTTAGGATCAGTCCTGTCCAAGTTTGCATACCAATCATCTGTCAATCTGTCAGCATTTTCAAGAAAATACTTATAAAGCTTTTCATTCTTTTGCAAAATATTCCCACCTATTCTAAAAAATTATGATTGGAAATTTTCAAAGGAAAAACCGTCCAATTTTAATATTTTCCTATTGTAGTAATCACTATTTAAAATTTTAATAATAAAGTGGGAATTAGGCAATTTTTTTAATCACAAATTTTTAAATATTAATCATAGAACTAAGCGAATTGTGTTCCCAGAAGGGTCCTTTACATAGTAAGCATCGTTCGTCTTTGTAATTTCAGCATCCATGCCCTCAAGTCTTGCTGCAATCTCATCTCTTGCTTCTTTGCTCGGAACCTTCAAGTCGAAGTATTTTAAGCCTGGATTATTGTCCTGCGGTGCAGGTGCACCGACACCATTCCATGTATTTAAGCCAATATGATGATGGTACTTGCCTGTAGAAATGAAAAAGGCTTGTGTTCCATATTTTTGCACAATATTAAAGCCTAATCCCTTCACATAAAAATCCGCTGTCTCTGCCAATTCAGCCACATGTAAATGAATATGCCCCATTTTTGTGTCTCTTGGCAAACCAAGCCACTGTTTATTTCTACCAGCATCTAGCACACCTTGCGCATCCAGCTGCAGTGTGTCCATTTTTACAAACTCATCTTCCCATGCCCATTGGTTTGCAGCACGGTCACGGTAAATTTCAATCCCATTCCCCTCTGGATCACCTAAATAAAGTGCTTCACTTACATTATGGTCAGAAGCTCCTTGCAATGGATAACCGCTCTCTAACAGATGCTGCAGCTGTGTGCCAAGATCCTCTCTTGTCGGCAGAAGCAAAGCAAAATGATACAGGCCAGTTGTGCGACGTCGCTTATCTTCTGCCTCTTTCAATTCTTCTAAATAAAGAAGCGCTGTCTTTCCATCTGCTGTTAAAGCTGCTTTACTGTCTGTTTGCTCTAGTACTTGAAACCCGATAATCTCCTTATAAAAGGTAATCATCTTCTGCAAATTTTTAACCTTTAACGTAACATTCTCTACATATAAATTAGGATACTCGTGAAAACTCAAGGGAACTCCTCCTGTCATTTTTGTTAACCTCACTTACTTTATGTAAGTAATTATATTTTAATAAACAATGATTGTAAAGTAAGTAATTTATAAATGATAATATTTTTACTTAAGGTAATAACTATTGTATAATAAAAAAAAGGAGTGAAATATCATGAATCCATCCGTCATTTGCCCAAGGTTTGAAAAAGCCATGGGACTGTTAAGTCAGCGTTGGACTGGTTTAATTATTTATCAGCTGCTGAATGGATCTCAGCGCTTCTGCACCATTGAATCATCTATTGGAATCAGCGGGCGGCTTCTTTCAGAAAGGCTTAAAGAATTAGAAAAACAAGGAATTGTCATCAGGGACGTTTACCCGGAAATTCCTGTGCGCATAGAATACTCTCTGACTGAAAAAGGCCGTTCCCTGCAGCCATTAATGAAAGAAATTGAAAAATGGTCTCAAGAATGGCTGGAAGCTTAAAACGAAGCAAGCAATGAGTATAGTATTCCCAATAGAGGATTAAGTACATGAAGAAAAGGCGAATGGTCTTATTATCCATTCGCCTTCTTTCTATTTATGAATACCTAGTCTTCATCCTTAATATCTTTATCTTCCGGTATCGGTTCGTTCGCTAGTTCCTGCATAAGCAGCTGATACTTTTCCAGCTGTTTAAAATGGGTTTTAAACTGATCTTTATAGATTAATACATTCCCGTCCTCATCATGCAGCACCCGAACTTTTCCTTGCAGTACTAGATTTTCCACATAAGACACAGACACAGATAAATATTCAGCCGTTTCTTCAATTGTTAAGTACATTGTTAACACTCCTCATCTGTTACTATAGCATGCCTGCTTCTAGCTAAACAAACAAATACTTATGCTTCATAAATAATATACATTCATTACTTTAATTTAATAATACATTAACGGTAGCTACATGCTTTCTGGGTATAGTAAAGGTGTAAGAAGCAATCATATCGGAGGGATGCAAAATGTTAAGCACAATCCTTAATGGTTTATTTCTAGCGGAATTAATCGGGATTTTCTCACTGATTTTTTATTGTTCCTTCTTTGCAAAGCCGAAAAACAGAAGAAATCTGTAAGGCGAATATGATTTAACTAACAAGTCCTCTTTTTCCTCAAAAAAAGAGCTTCTTTTTTTGTTTTGCAACAAATAAAGAAACTCCTCTTTAAAAATATACACTTCCTATTATATAGCCGTTTTCGTCGTGAAATTGTGACACCAATCCTCCAGTTCACTTTGCACCATTGGCTTGGCATAATAATACCCTTGCAGCACCTTGCACCCATCCACAGTGGACAAGTACGTTACTTGCTGCTCTGTTTCTACCCCTTCAATGACAATATTTAAATGCAGGGAATTACCTAAAGCAATGATTGCTTTCATAATTTCAGAGTCTTTTCGTGAGCCTGGAACTCCATCAACAAATGATTTGTCGATTTTCAATGTAGTGACTGGCAATCTCTTGAGATAAGATAAGGAGGAAACTCCTGTCCCAAAATCATCTAGGGCCACAGAAAAGCCGAAGTTACGGAATGCATGGACTGCTTGAATAGCACCCTCAATATTCTCAACCGCGCTCGTTTCCGTCATTTCAAGCTCCAGAAGCTCTGGATTAAACCCATACTTTGTAACACGGTCCTCTAAGTAGGACATCAGCCTTGGCGATGTTACATAGGGGCCAGGGATATTAACAGAAACAGGCTTTCTTGTTCCGTTTTTCTCCCATTCCGCAATCTGGCGGCATACTCTGTCTATGACCCAGTCTGTGACATCGAACATTTTATCAGCAGATTCTAAGATCGGAATAAAGACAGCTGGTGACAGGAATCCGTAAATCGGGTGATTCCAGCGCAATAAAGCTTCATGTCCTGTTATCTTATTTGAATGCATTTCCACCTTCGGCTGATACACGAGGTAAAACTGATCATTGCTCATCGCTTCTTCCACATCTGCGATTAGTGTTGTCTGGAAGGACTGAACATGAATGGCTGGATCATATGTGATTACTTCATGCTCATATTTAACAGAATGATGATTCAAAACAGCAAGGGCATTTTCATAAACTTGTGTTTCATCACGTTTTTTTTCAACAAGTGATATCGCAAAAACAGTCTTAATCATAATCATTCTGTCATTGATATTAAGAGCAGATGAAAGAATAGCACAAATTTGTTTTGCCATTTCTTCCATTTTTTTATTATCCTCTTTGCTTGTGCTGATAAACCCAAGCCTGTTACCCTCAATACGATAGACGGCAACTGTCTTCGGCTTCAGCTTAACAGTAATCTGTTCAATATAGCGGATGATTTCATCACCGAACTCAAAGCCGTATGTGTTATTCCATTTCTCCAAATCATGAATATGAAGAACAGCAAGTCCTTTAATATTTCCTGGAGTATGAATTATTTTCTCAAACTGTCTTCTGTTCGGCAGCCTTGTGAGCGAGTCAAAATAATTGAGGCGATAATCAACATACCGATCAAGCAATGCCGATAAACCAGAAATAAACAGCACAACAAACGTCCCGGCAGCAACGGATAGAATCAAGAAGCCAACATTCATTTCATGCATGCTGTTATTCAGCTGTACATCTGCATCAACATAGTATTTAACTGCATACATGCCTGTATAATGCATACTCGCAACAGCAAGGCCCATTATGATGGCTGTTATCAGCTTTAACACCAAGTTGTTCATAAATCTGTTCATCCGCGCAAAAATAAATAATGAGACAAATGAAACAATAATCGCGATTAGAACGGATAAAATAAAATAATTAAGCCGATACGTATATTGCACATCCTCCATAATCATCGCCATCATGCCAATATAATGCATGAGTGAAATCCCTAAACCCATAACAATTCCTGAGATGACAATCGATGTGACAGACTTACTCCCAGAACTTGTCATATAGAATGCCAGAAAAGATGCAAGCATTGCAGGCAATACAGATAGGACAGTCAAACCGAGGTGATAGTGCATCGAGGTTGGCAGCATCAAGGCACTCATTCCGATAAAATGCATGGACCAAATTCCGAATCCCATTGTAAAGGACGCAAGGGTCAGCCATACATAACGATGGAAAAAGCTGTTGTACCTTATACGCTCATTAATTGATATAGCAGTATAAGCTGAAATACACGCAATAATAATCGATAATGCTACTACAGGCATGGAATAATGGCCTTCTAAATAAACTACTTTACTGCTATCTGGCAATGTGAACATATTAATTCTCCCTCTTGATGGATTCAACAGATTAATAGTATTGTAGTTTATTTTGCCATTACAAACTTTAATCCTACGACTTTTATACTATTTATCTATGACTATATAGGATAATGGTTTGTTCTACAAGAGATGTAGCTACAGCATTTTCTTCCAATTTTGATAACTTTGTACTTCTCTTTACGTATGGCTATAAACAAGGAATTTCTCTCTCAAATCCTCATGCACTGCAGGCACGAAAAATTCAGCTTCCCTCACAAAGGACGGGTGCTCATCTAATAAGTAAATATACTCATCTGATGGATAATATAAGATGATTCTGATAGCTCGGGCATGCTGCTCTGCAGACAGTAAAATATTATTGATGACTTTCCGAAAGATCTGCACAGAAAAAGGATTAAAGAAATAAAAGATAGTATCATTAGGATGGATTGCGTAATCCTCTGCTTTACATAAGAGAAACTGTATTTGCTCTCCCTGCTTTTTCTTGTTAGCAAAATAGCTCGATTTATTGGTTATAGCCTCTGTATGGAACTGCTCATTCATCTCGATACCAATGCCTGTGGTTTGGAATAAATGGTGAAGCAAAAATAGCAGTCTCCCTTTCCCCGATCCGAAGTCAACAATACGATCTGCTTCTTTTAGCTTGTACTCCTCAAAAAATGCTGTCAAATACCCATATGGTGTCGGTTCATAACGGTGGTAATGGAAGGAGCTGTTGAAGCCTGCCTGCTCTCCTTCTGTCTTGATACGCAGTATTTTGTCATAATCTTTTCCCTTCATTCTCCCCGCTCCTTTCTTAACTGTTTAATCCTACAACCAACTATACACATAAACATATTATATACAAACAAAAAAAGGCTTTAGCCCTCTTTGGCTAAGCCTTCCTTATGCAAGCAAGTTATGAAATAAAGTATACTCTTGTCTCAAATGGTTTAAGAGCTGTTTTCTTGCGGAGCTTTTTATCCTTAACCTCATAATTAGTTAAAGCCAGCTCAGAATATTGATACACAAGCTCTGATGGAACCTTGAAAATGGTCGGCTTATCACTGAAGTTATTAATAATGATAGCCTTTCTTTTACCTAAAGTTCTAGTGTATACAAATAATCTTGGATGATTCGCCAAATAAAGCTGGTAGCTTCCGTAAGTGAACAGAGGGCTTCCTTTTCTCAGTTTAATCAGCTCTTTATAAAACGAAAGGATGGAATCAGGGTCCTGCTCTTGATTAGCTACATTGATTTCCAGATAATTAGGATTTACTCCTATCCATGTATGGTTTGATGTTGTAAAGCCAGCCATATTTTCTGCATTCCATTGCATCGGCGTCCGGGCATTATCACGGCCCTGCTTCCAGACAACCTTCATAATATCCTCGTGAGGAACTCCCTTTTCCGATTCCACTTTATAGAAGTTAACCATGCCAACATCATCATAATCATCAATAGAAGGGAATTGAACATTTGTCATGCCAATTTCCTGACCTTGATAAATAAATGGTGTTCCCTTCATTAAGAAATACATAGATGCAAGCATTTTCGCGCTCTCTTTCCAATAGCGCTTATCATTTCCCCAGGAAGACACCCTGCGCGGCTGATCGTGATTTTCGATAAACAAAGCATTCCAGCCTCGGCCTTCTAAACCCTTTTGCCATTTGGACAGCACCTTTTTTAAGGCAATAATATCGACTTTGTCTTCATCATCTTTATTCCATAAACTTAAGAACTCAAACTGAAATATCATGTTGAAATAACCGTTTTCTTCGCCTACCCATTTGTCCGCATCATCAAGGCCGACACCATTTGCTTCTCCGACTGTCATAATGTCATAGTTTTTGATTGTTTTATCAGCAAATTCTGTTAAGAACTCATCAATTCCGTGTACATTCATCATGTAAGGAAAACTCGGAACATATTCCAAATGGTCAGGATTGTATAAATCCGGCAAGCCTGGTGCTTTTTTAATATGAGAAATAGCATCAACCCGGTAACCGTCTATCCCCTTATCAAGCCACCAGTTAACCATGTTATAGAGAGCTTCCCGCACCTCAGGGTTTTCCCAGTTTAAATCAGGCTGTCTCCCCGAGAATATATGCATGAAGTATTGCTCTGTTTCCTCATCATATTTCCAGGCAGAGCCGCTGAAAATCGATTCCCAGTTATTCGGCTCTTTCCCATCCTTGCCATCTCTCCATATATACCAATCTCGTTTTGGATTGTCCTTAGATGAACGAGATTCAATAAACCAAGGATGCTCATCACTCGTATGATTAATAACCAAATCAAGTATAAGCTTCATCCCTCTAGCGTGTACCTCGTGAAGAAGCTCATCAAAGTCTTCCATCGTACCGAAATCCTCCATAATATCCTGATAATCTGAGATATCATAACCATTGTCATCATTCGGTGATTTAAACATCGGGGATAGCCAAATAACATCAATGCCTAACTCTTTCAAGTAATCAAGCTTGGAGGTAACTCCCTTTAAATCTCCCACTCCATCGCCGTTGCTGTCCATGAAGCTTCGCGGATATACTTGATAGGCTACGCATTCTTTCCACCATTTTTTGTTCATCTATATGCACCTCATCTATTTTAAAAAGTCCAAACACTCTGCTAGTTTACAAAAAAGCCTTTTTAATAATTGATATGTTTCCTTTATATTTTAAAGCATATCCCCCAGATTGAAACTGCTTACATTGAGCAAATAGGGTGGAATATATTGAACTTCCCTTTACCCTTATATTAGTGATTAAAACAATATAGACGTTACTTTTAATTTACTTTAACGTATTGGTGATTTGTGCATCTCTATATTCATTTGGAGTGACACCAACTGTTTTCTTAAACAGCTTGCGGAAGTACTTGTCATCCTGATAGCCTATCATACTGGCAATCTCATATATCTTTAGCGAGCTGTTTACAAGCAGGGATTTAGCCTTTTCAATCCTGATTTTCGTTAAGTAATCCGTAATGGTTACTTGGAATTCCTTTTTAAATTTTCTTGAGATATATTCCCTGCTGATAAAAAAGCGTTCGGAAAGCTCCTGTAATTTGACATCTCTGTTGAAATTCGCGTGCAAATACTTTTCAATCTCGTAGATGATGCTGCTTTCTTTCGTTGCAGAAGCCCGCTTCACCTTTTTCAGAAACACAGCAATTTCTCTTTTTATATATGTTTTATATGCTTCTAGCTGAAAGCTTCCATCTGACTCAAAAAAGCTATCTGTTCTGTTTTCAGCACTTTCCCATGCCTCCGGGAAAGCTATTTGATAGTTCTTATACCACCGTTCTCCGACGACTCTATATTCCTTCTCAAAATGTAAAAGCTGCTTCCATGATAGAAATCCATTTTCGGTATATTCTGCTGCAACTTGCTCTAATAATTCTCGAAAAGCACCAATTTCTCCTGTCTGCATCGCCATTTTAATCGCTGAGTTGTGCTTCATTAAACTTTTCCATTCTAGCTTTGGCAGCAAAGACCCGCTGTACACCCTAACTGCACGCTTTTCTAAAACATTCATGGAATATAGCAGCTCTTTCCCCGCCTCATAAGAGTCCATTAATTTCGCAAGCTCCCCGACAGGACCGCCAACTGCAATCGGACAGGAAACTTCAAATGTATGCTGAATTTTTTTATAAATTTCTGTGAGTAAAGGGTCAACATCCTCCGATTTATTCCACAGGATAATCGCGATTTCACCTTTATTAGCCAGATAGCGAAACGCAATCCCGCTCCTTCTTTCACTAAGTGCCTCCGTGATAATATTCAAGATGGAAAAGTAAGCTAACTCCCTGTCTCTGTTAAACTGTTCAATTGTTTTTTCTGTGATGCACATAACAGCAACCCTGTATTCACTTGCTAAATAGAATTGGAATTCGCGTAAGACCTCTTCATTGACAGATCTGCTTGTTAAAAAATGGGTCAGCTTTCTGTCCCGGTATGCTGGCTTCATCTTATTAATAAGCTGATCTGAATTCACCTTCCTTTTCCTGTCCACTTCTTCTTCGTTCCATCTTTCCACGGCATTCTTCAGGGTATTATTTAATATCTCTGGATCTACAGGTTTTAGTAAATAATCAAAGCTGTTGAAATGAATGGCTTTTCGCATGTAATCATAGTCATCATAGCCTGTAATGACGACAGTCTTGCTAGTCGGCTGATTTTGCTTAATCCATTCCAGCAATTTCGTTCCATCCATTTTCGGCATCTTCATATCAGAAAAAATCAACTCTGGCTTGTAGCGTTCAATAAGCTCGATTGCATCTTCCCCATTGCTTGCCTCATAGATCTCATTAATATTGTTCTCTTCCCAATTTGCAAGAAGCCGAATGCCTTCCCTGACATGCTTTTCATCATCCACAATCAAAACTTTCATTGTTCCTGCACCCCATTAATTATCTTTGGAATATATATTTCTACCATGAATCCTTGATCTTCCTTACCGCTGATAATCATCTCAGCTTGATTTCCATAATAAATCTGGATTCGTTCATAAATATTCTTAAGTCCGATTGATTCCCTTTGTCCAGGTTCTGCTATATTCCCCTTCTTATAGAGCTTCTGCCTGATTTCCTGAAGCTCCTCCATGCTAGCTCCTTTACCATTATCACTGACCGACAAAACAATATAATCGTTCAATAACGAAGCTTGAATAGTGATTGTTGCCAGCTTAACTTGATCTGCAAACCCATGTTTAAAGCAGTTTTCAACGATTGGCTGCAAAATCATTTTCGGGACAAGGATATTTCCAAGGCCTGGTGATACATGGATATTGAATTCAAACTGTTCATCAAAGCGCTGCTTTTGCAGCGATAAATATGCTTGTACATGCTTTATTTCCATCGAAAATGGAACAATATCCTCCTGCATATTCATGCTGTACCGCATTATATTCGATAAGGATGTCAACAAGGAGTATACATTTGCTGCCTTCGACTTTAATGCAAGTGTACCTATCGACTGTAGGCTGTTATACAAAAAGTGAGGATTTATCTGAGACCGCAATACCCTCAGCTGTGACGCCTTATTTTCGATTTCTAACTTATACTCTTTATCAATCAGCAAGTTAATTTTTCCGATCATTGATTTAAAGTGCTTCCCAAGCATCCCGATTTCGTCATTGCCTAAAGAATCGAAGTCTGCTTCCAGCTGACCGCTTTCAACTTTTTTCATATTGGCAATCAGCACTTTAATCGGCGCTGTCACCTTTACCGATACGAGTGATGTGACCAACAGCACGATTGCCAAAGCAATAACTCCTATTAAACTATTCATAACAACCGTTTCTCTTGCAGTCTGGTATAAAATTGCATACGGAATACGTTTTGCTATATACCAGTCATTCTCTTGAACTGAGAACTTCTGGAATACGATTACACCGGAAAACTCGTCATCTTCCCACTCATAGCTTTGTTCTGCACGCGTATCAAGCATCTTTTCATACCAAGCCTCTGTCATTCCATTGCCAATTTCCTCTTTGGTTGAAGAATAGATAATCTTTTTCTTGTCATCAACAATATATAAATCCTCTTCTCCTGCTGTGTACAGGCGCTCGGCGATGCTCTCAATCCTCGAAAGATTGATGTCAATCGACAAATAACCTAGGAAATCCTCTGCAGGTATATTGCGGATTATATTATGAAAGCTTAAGACATTATTTTTCTCTGAATTGGGAATTTCAGAGATATTATTATAGCTGTAAATTTCATGCGGTGCTTCAATAAGAGAATAGTCCGCCTTGTTTGTCTTAAATTGCGCATAGTACGGATGGTCAAAAACATTTTCATACTTTACCCTGCCGCTGATTTTACTATGATAATTTGTATAAGAATCTTTCCCATTATCAATGTACAGATGCATCTGTTCAATTTCTGTTCTTGTGTTAAACAAGTACGCCAGCAGTCGTCTTACCTCCTCCTCATTAACAGAACTGTCATCCTCAATCCCATTTACAAGCACATTCATGAAAGGAGTATACCGGTACAATACAGAAGACATCTGCGCAATATCCTCTAAATAAACAGAAAGCTCCTCTTCTCCCTTTTTAATAAAGTCATAGTTAGTTGTGACAGACCTTTCCTTAATAGAGTCAATCGTATAATAATAGGTGATGATAATCCCCGTTCCAAAAGGAAGAATGGTCGCTATCATCAGCAGCAGTATCAGTTTTTTCCGGATTCCCCATCTCATTAATCTGGTCAGCAGTTCAAAGGTGTTCTCTCCTGACCTGCCCTCCCTTCTATATGTACGAGCATAAGTGTGGAAGTATGAGCAACTTTTATCTGCTTTGTGCACACTCTTCCTATTTAATATATCTCTATTATCATCACCGCGCCTAAAAAGGGCGGTTTAATATTTTCCACCCTTGTCGTCAATGTAAGCCGTTTCATAAAATCATTTTATAACTTACATTATACATACAGGAGGTGCGGAAAGTGAACAACCAAAATAAATTAGAGGAACATAATAATTCCACTATTGTTACACCTATTAACAGAAATACCAAAAAGCCTATTACAACAGCCAAGAAAAAGAGACTGAAAAATGCAGGGCTGTTCACACTATTTGTGGGTCCTGTGTTTCTCGCCTTTACCATTATTGTCTTAATCCCATTCTTTACCGGAATCTATTATTCTTTTACTGATTGGAACGGCATTACAGGACAAGTAAAATGGGTTGGACTGGATAATTTTAAATACTTGTTTACAGAGGATAAGCAATTTCAAGCGTCATTCCTGCTGACGACAAAGTATACAATTGTCGCCATTGTATTGACGAATTTAATTGGCTTCGGCTTAGCACTTTTAGTTACACAAATGCTGAAAACAAGAAATATTCTTCGGACAGTTTTCTTCATGCCGAATCTTCTTGGAGGCTTATTGCTAGGATTCATCTGGCAGTTCATCTTTGTAAGAGGCTTCGCTTCAATTGGAGAGTTAACTGGCATTCCGCTCTTTGAGCTGGCATGGCTCGGAGATGCAAATACCGCATTCTGGGGAATTGTTATTGTCAGCGTCTGGCAAGGTGCTGGATATATTATGATTATTTACATTGCTGCATTACAAAATGTTCCGCAAGAGCTTATTGAAGCAGCTAAGATTGACGGAGCAAATAAATGGCAAATATTGCGTCATATCACTTTACCTTTAGTTGCGCCAGCGGTAACAATCTGTCTGTTCTTAACAACTGCGTCTTCCTTCAAAATCTTTGACGCAAACCTGTCCCTGACAAATGGTGGCCCATTTAAGTCAACAGAAATGTTAGCGCTTAACATTTACACAGAAGCATTTGTTAACAACCGCTACGGAATTGGCGAAGCAAAAGCATTAATATTCTTCCTTGTTGTGGCAACAATCTCTGTCCTTCAAGTTACACTGTCTAAGAAGAAGGAGGTTGAATCCTAATGGGCAGCAAATATACTGGAAAAACCTTTATTCTGGAAATATTCGCGATACTGATTGGACTTGTGTTTCTCGTACCATTCTATTATGTAATCGCCAACTCCTTAAAGCCATTTGCTGAAATTTTGACGAATACATCAGCATTGCCTAAGGTGCTTCAGTTCCAAAACTATGTAAGTGCATTTGAAAAGCTTGATTACTTAAAGGTACTAAGCAACTCTTTAATTATCACCATCGCAAGCAATATTGTATTAGTTGTGTTCTGTTCAATGGCTGCGTATATGCTTGTAAGGACTAAAAAGAAAATTTCTAATATCATCTTTATGTCCTTTGTTGCTGCAATGATTATCCCGTTCCAATCCATCATGATTCCATTAATTAAGACAGCCGGCAACCTGAACTTGCTGAACAGCATCTGGGGGCTTGTCATCATGTACTTAGGATTTGGATCAGGTATGACTATCTTCTTATATCACGGATTCATTAAAGGAATACCAGTGGAATTAGAAGAAGCTGCAATTATCGATGGATGTTCACGTTTCGGTTTATTCTGGCGCATCGTCTTCCCGCTGTTAAAGCCAATCACTGTAACAATTGTTATCCTTAACAGCTTATGGATTTGGAATGATTATCTGCTTCCATCCCTTGTCTTGCAGAATCCAGAATTGCGGACAATTCCTTTGGCTACCTTCTTCTTCTTTGGCCAATATACAAAGCAATGGGATCTAGCACTAGCCGCATTAATGCTCGGCATCATTCCATTATTGATTTTCTTCTTTGCGATGCAAAAACATATTATCAAAGGTATCACAAGCGGTTCTATCAAATAAGCACAGCTACATTCGGGATCAGCCTCCATCCTTTTTAAAGGATGGAGATCCATATAAAATTTTTCCTAAAATTCAGGAGGGGAAACCAATGGGTTTTAAATTCAAAAAATATTCACTAGCAGCAGGTGTATTATCAGCAACACTTCTTCTTGCAACAGCATGTTCTAATGAAACTGCTTCTGATAGCTCAGGCAGCAAGGACGGAAAAGTAGTTGTTGATATATTCAACGGGAAAGTTGAAATTGCTGATCAATTAAAAGCATTAACAGATGCATATACAAAAGAACATCCTGACGTATCCTTTAATATCGAATCTGTCGGAGGCGGTGCAGACGGAGCAGCTGCTCTGAAAGCTAAATTTGCTTCTAATAAAGCTCCAGATATTTTTGGTAATGGCGGCTACCAGGAAGCAATTACTTGGAAGGATAAGCTCGAGGATTTATCTGATCAGCCATGGGTGAAGGATGCTTATGAAAGTGCCTTAGTTCCAATGACAATTGATGGGAAACTTTACGGTCAGCCAGTAAACTTAGAAGGTTACGGCTTCGCTTATAATAAAGAGCTATTCAAAAAAGCAGGCATCACAGACCTTCCTACTACTTTCACTGAGTTAGAAGCAGCAGCAGAGAAACTAAAATCTGCGGGCATTACTCCTTTCTCAATCGGCTATGGCGAGTGGTGGGTGCTTGCAAACCACGGCTTGAATGTACCTTTTGCTTATCAAGATGATGCAGATGCGTTCATTAAAGGCTTGAATGATGGCACGAGCAAGATTGAGGGCAATGAGTATTTTAACAAGTACTTTGATCTATTGGACTTGACACTGGATAATGGTAACAAAAATCCTTTAACAACTGACTATAATACACAGGTCACTTTATTCGCTACAGGTGAAGCAGCAATGATTCAACAAGGAAACTGGATTCAGCCGATGCTGGATAAATTGAGCCCTAATATGGAAGTCGGCTTTATTCCAATGCCGCTTAGCGATGATGAAGCACAATCAGACAAATTGATGGTAGACGTTCCAACTAACTGGGTTGTTCACAATGGCGCTCCAGATGCTGATAAAGAAGCGGCTCTAGATTTCTTAAACTGGACTGTTACTTCTGATACAGCTAAAACAATGTTAGTAAAAGACTTCAAATATGTACCTGCATTCAAAACAATTGAAGCAAGTGCTGATGATATCGGTCCATTAGGCGCAGAGATTCAAAAGTATTCTCAAGAAGGCAAAACATACACTTGGCAGTTCATGAAATATCCAGACGGTGCTGGCCAAGAATTTGGTTCTAGCCTGCAAGCTTATGTAGGCAAAGAAAGTACAAGAGAAGAAACAATGAAAGCACTTGATGAAACTTGGAATAAGCTGAAGAAATAACTTTAGCAGCAATAAAAAGCAGTGTTTCTTTTATGAGAAACACTGCTTTTTCGTATGTAGACTAAGTATGAATACAAAAGATGATATAAAGGGCAGTCAGCGGAAAATCCTCCCTAGTTTGCTCCGTTAATTAAACGATAGTATTAAAGCAGTGTTCTCCCTCACAGAGACACACTGCTTTTTTAATTAACCTATAGTCTTCAAAGCTTCACAAACTTGTTATGAAAAGTTGATAGTTTTGTCATAGTTTCTTCATAATTAGAGGGTACAATAAGAATATGTTAAGACACTAACTCTTTTTCAAGTTCCCCCTTGAAATAGATATATTTGAAATCCAGCTAAGTAATTAGCTGGATCTTTTTTTGTATTAGAATGCTGGCAACGCTGAATCTTTATAGTCTTCCTCTAAGAATTTCTTCACTTCAGGTCCAGTCATTTTTTCTGCTAGAAGCTTGATTGCTTCAGAATCGGCATTATCCTCTCGTGCTACGAGCGTGATGGCAAATGCAGACTCTACTCCTTCTGTTAATAGAGCGTCTTTGTTCGGCTTTAAGCCTAGCGGTTCTGCATAAGCAGGCGTCATGATAGTAAGGTCTGTATCTTCATAGACACGTGCCAGCATAAGTAAGTCTACTTTTTTGATTTCAAAGTTATGTTTGTTTTCAGCGATATCTGCTTCTGTTGCAGTCGTACTAGTTGCACCATCTTTTAACTTAATCAGCCCGTATTTGTCCATAAGCGCAAGAGATCTGCTGATATTTGTCGGGTCATTCGCAATTGCAACAGTAGCTCCATCCGGGAGGTCTTCCAATGATTTATACTTAGGAGAATATCCTCCATATACTGCATGGTAGATTGGCTGTACTGCTACTAAATCTGCATTTGAGTTTTGATTGTACTGCTCCATATAAGGAACATGCTGAAAGAAGTTAGCATCGACCTCTTTGTTTTGCAGGGCATTATTTGGTTGAACATTATCGTTAAGAACAACAATCTCCAAATTAATGCCTTCCTCTTTCATCAGCGGCTTTGCTATTTCCAATATGTCTGTCATCGGAGGAATTAAGGAAGCCACTTTAAGTGTCTGTTCCTTTTTCTCTTCCTTTGGCTCTTCTTTATCTGCATTGCTTGCGCATCCTGCAAGGCATAGGACACTAAACAAAATAAACATCATGATTTTTTTCATTTATATACCCCTCTGTCTTTCTCCATTATTTTCTGGCTCCATGACCAGAAGTAATTATAGCATGAATCAGTTATTTTTGAGAATAATTCTCAAATATTCCTAAATTTCATACAAAGACAAAAAAGGTGCAAAGCGCGAGCTTTGCACCTAAACTTTATTAGTCAAGGATTTTCACTTTTACTGTTTTTCGACCCCAGGCCTTCGCTTTTTTGTTGTTAGGCATGAGAACATCAATTTTGTGACCTTTAATGGCACCGCCAGTGTCACCTGCAATTGCTTCTCCATAGCCTTCAACCCATACTTTAGTACCTAGTGGAATAACAGACGGGTCAACCGCAATCAGCTTCATGTTCGCATTCTTTTTAATGTTATACCCTAGCGCAGTATAATCAGACTTCGTGCTCTCATGGCTGTACGCTGTTGCAGAGACATAGATTGTCTTTGAACTGCTGCTTTCTTCTTTTGAAGAAGAACTTGAATTGTTTTTACCTTTTGATTTTGATGCAGATGAAGAGGAAGATTTCGGCGCCTCCGTTGTTTCAGCAGAAACTGCTGTTTGCTGCTGTACAATCGCTTTTTTGCGAGCCTCAGCCTCTTGTTGCTGCTTCTTAATTGATTCTTCGGCTTTCTTCAAATCTGCTTGAATTGCTACCTTTTCTGACTCCGCAATCTCAATTTCTTTCGAGATGCTTTCGTATTCCTTATTAGCCTTCTCTACAGCTGCCTGTCTTTTTTCGAGATTCTCTTCTAGAGCTGCTTGATTTTCAGCTAAAGACTCATAACTCTCCTGCAGTTCTGCTTCTTTTGCATCAATATCCTTTTTCTCTGCTTCAATCGTCTCAAGATCCTGCTGCTGCTGTTCCAGAAGGTCTTTATCTCCATTATAGAAAGCTGATACAGCTGCTGCACGATCTAAGAAATCGGATAAATCTTGAGCATTAAGTATAACTTCCATAATTATGTTTGTTTTATCTGTGTTTTGTAAGGTTACGAGTCTATCTTTCATAACATCCTTACGTTCTAATACTTTATCTTCTAAAACAACTATCTGTTCTTTCTTCTCTTCTATCTTTTGTTTCGTTTCTTCTATCTTGCTTTCGATGCTTGAAATCTCATTTTTACTTGCCTCTAATTGGCTTTCTGTAGATTTCAGCTCGTCTTGAACAGCTTGAAGCTCTTTTGATGCCTGCTGCTGTTCTTGCTCTTTTTCGTCGAGCAATTTATCTTTCTCTTCTAGTTTGCTTTTACCATTTGTAAGTGTTTCTTGACTCGTTTCTGCATGTGCCATCAATGTAGTTGAAAAGAATGAAGCACATATTAATGATAAAACCATCATCTTTTTTATCAGACTCATCTTAAAACCCCTTTCCATTAAGTTATAACATATGAAAGGGGGTGTTAAATTACAATTCTATTAAATTCGCAAGTCAATTCCTTTAAAAAACGCTTACATGCTAGAACATACTGCTATAAATGGGTTTAATTCCTATTAAAAATACTACTATTTACCAAGCTGCCTAGTTAGATTACATCTTAAAATTCTTAACAAGGGCAGATAGATTATTAGCTTCTGACAGCATCTTATTCGTCCTCGCAAAGATATGTTCAAGCTCAGAATCCTGCTCCTGAAGCGATCCAGACGAAGAAACTGCTCCTGCAGCAAAGGTTTGGGAGGCTTCTGCAGCTTCTTCCACGCCCGCTTTTATCTCCTTTGAGCCAGCCATTAAGTCTGCGAGTGTGTTGGATATTACAGCAATGTTACAAACCATGTCTTCTACCTCTGATTTGATCGTTTCAAGCCCTTCGCCAGTTTTCCTTATTTTCGCCGTTCCATCCTCTAATTCTTGGAAACCGTCCTTAAGAGAGCGAGAAACTGCTTCAGAAACATTTTGCACAGCTATTACAGTACTGTTTATTTCTACTAACGAATCTTCCACTTGATTGGCGAGTTTTCTGACCTCATTTGCGACTACCGCAAAACCCCTGCCTGCCTCACCAGCTCTAGCTGCCTCAATTGCCGCATTTAATGCTAATAGATTGGTTTGAGCCGCAATCCCTTTAATGGACTCAACAAGTGTATGAATATTTCTTGTCTTTTCTTCCATTCCCAGCACTTCTTCATATGTGTTTCTGATCATTTCATAAACAATATTCGTCTGTTTAATAGATTCCTTCATCGATTCATGGCCGCTCCGTGTCACAGAGAGTACTTTTGCTGAGCCTTCGTTCACCATTGCTCCATTATCTGCTGCCACTCCTAGCTGGGTATTAAAAGAATTATATGCAGCGATCAGCTGGCCTGTCCCTTCTCCCTGTTTTTCTGCACTGACTGACAGTGCTGCCATCGTTTCAGAAATTTGCTGACTGGAATGTTTCACATTGGATGAACTGTGAGCAAGCTCCTCACTGTTCTTATGGACAGAGACAGCTGCAGTTCCAATGCCATTCACCATTTTCCTTAAGCTGTCAACCATACCGCTGATTGCCTTCTCCAGCTGGCCTATTTCATCCTTGCCATCATAAGTGGACACATCCTCCTCCAAGTCACCTTGTGCGACCCGTTTGGCCCTTCCTACAATCCTTGCCAAGTTGTTTTTAAGTGACCGGGATACAAAGAAGACAAACACGCCGCTGAAAATCGCAGACAAAGCTGCGGCGCCGATTATCAGCCAAACAAACAGCGTCATACTTTGCTCCATATTCTGCATCGTATTATTCCTGTCTGCTTCCACATCCTGGATTAAATCCTGAAGTGTTGCTGCATTTTCCTCGCGAAGCTGAGCTATTTCCATCCTCGCATCTGTATATATCTGTTCATCGAGCCTGACAACAGCAGGTGCGACAACACTGATGAACAGCTCATCAATTCGTTTATTATTTACCTCTATTTTCTTTGTCAGCTGCTGCTGTTCCTTATTGTCCAATGTCTCATTTAAGCTTTCTAGCGATACATTTAGTTCATTCCGAAGTTCCCGATAGCTTTTAATATCATCTTCTTTTAAGAAGGTGATATAGTCTGCAATCCGAATATCCTTTGCTCTGATAAGTGAGCCTATCTCCTCAATTGCTGCCGCCTTTTCGCCTTGATTCTTAATATCGACTGTTTTTGCCCAAACCATGTTGAGCAGGAAAATGACAATAACAGTTGTAGCAAAGAAAAGAATGGCATTAAAACCGAACAGTAAATAAAGCTTGGAACGGATTTGAATGTCTTTCCATTTAAAGATGTTTTTCACCTTTTCAAGACTTTTTTTCTTAAACCATGCCCGCTTGGCAGTATTACTTTTTTTCTTAGTTTTCAGCTTCCATTTCCATTTACCAGACATGACTTTCCTCCTGCAAATAATGATAAATAAGACAATATACCCACTTACCAATATGCAGGATTTAGCGCTCATTATCTACAAATTTACAGAAATTTTACACATTAATTACATAAAAAAAACCAGCAGAAAACTCTGCTGATTAATTATTCAAATCGTATCTTTTTCCTGTCACTAAATAGATGACATTCTCGGCAATATTTGTGACATGGTCACCGATTCTTTCAATATATCTGCAAACAAATGCAAGCTGTGTTACCTGCTTTGTTTCAGACGGGTTTTCACGGATATAGCCCATTAATTCTTGGATGAGTCTGCCGTACATAGCATCAATTTCGTCATCCTTTTCTGCGCTTGCTTTGGCAATAACCGTATCCTCTGTATAGAATGCTGTCAAGGATTCTCTCAGCATATTTAAAGCCTTCTCCATCATTTGCGGGATTTCTACTATGTCTTTAATATGCTGCTCCTTGCCAATATGAATCGTTGATTTGGCGATGTTAACAGCCATGTCGGCAATCCGCTCGACTTCAGACGAAATTTTGAGGGCAACAATAATCTTTCTTAAATCTGTTGCTACAGGTGATTCTTTTGCGATTAACAAGATTGCCTGATCATTGATTTTATTTTCCATCTCATCAATCTTGTTATCTCCTTCTATCACTTCTTCCGCCTTTTGCAAATCTTGGTTAATCAAGGATGCCATTGCTTTCTTTAAGGCATATTCCGATTCCTCTGCCATATCTAAAAGGCTTTGCTTCAATTCTTTAAGATTGCTGTCAAAATTCGTCCTAGTGTTCATTCATCGCACCCCAATTTATCCGAAACGTCCGGAAATATAGTCTTCAGTTCTTTGGTCAGCTGGTCTTGAGAAAATTTTAGATGTTTCATCAATCTCAACAAGCTCTCCCATTAAGAAAAACGCCGTCTTGTCAGATACACGTGCTGCCTGCTGCATATTATGTGTAACAACAACAATTGTATATTTTTCTTTCAGTTCAAGCATCAGCTCTTCTATCTTCAATGTTGAAATCGGGTCAAGTGCAGATGTCGGCTCATCCATCAACAGCACATCCGGCTTTGTCGCAAGAGCTCTTGCGATACAAAGGCGCTGCTGCTGTCCACCAGATAGCCCCATAGCAGGACTATGCAGACGGTCTTTTACCTCATCCCAAAGTGCAACGTCACGAAGTGATTTTTCCACAATCTCTTCTAATGCTTTTTTTCGTTTTTCACCGTGAATCTTCGGACCATAAGCCACATTTTCAAATATGGACTGCGGAAATGGATTTCCCTTTTGGAACACCATTCCGACATTTTTACGAAGATCGACGAGGTCGATTTTTTTATTGATGATATTTTTGTTCTTATAGTTGATTTCCCCAGACATCTTAACACTCGGTACCATGTTAATCATCAAGTTTAACGTTTTGATGAATGTTGATTTTCCGCAGCCGGAAGGACCGATAATAGCTGTAACCTCATTACGGTTTATTGGAAAATTGATATTTTTTAATGCATGGTGGTCACCATACCAAAGGTTTAAGTCATTTATTTCAAATACAGGTGCTTGCGCAACAACAGTTGACATGATAGTCCTCCTTATCCAAATCGGCCGGAAATATATTCTTCTGTCTTGTTAACAGATGGGTTAGTAAAGATCTTTTCTGTCGCGTCAAATTCAATTAAATCTCCGCTCAAGAAGAAAGCTGTCTTATCCGAAATCCTCGAAGCCTGCCCCATGTTATGCGTAACGATAAGAATGGAGTATTCCTTCTTCAATTCTACAATCAGCTCCTCGACCTTCGCATTTGAAATAGGGTCAAGAGCAGAAGAAGGCTCATCAAGAAGCATAAGCGATGGTTTCATAGCAATTGTACGGGCGATGCATAACCGTTGCTGCTGTCCGCCTGACAATGATAAAGCAGATTTATGAAGTCTGTCTTTTACTTCATCCCAAAGTGCTGCTTTCGTCAAACTTTCTTCAACAATAACATCCAGTTCACTTTTTTTCTTAACACCAGAGAATTTCAAGGCATGAGCGATATTTTCATAGATTGATTTCGGGAATGGATTCGGCTTTTGGAATACCATTCCGATCTCTTTTCTTAAGGCAACAACATCAATATTATCGCCAAGGATATTTAAGCCTTCGTACAGGATTTCTCCCTTTGCTTTAGCACCAGGGATAAGGTCGTTCATTCTGTTAATACTGCGAAGGAATGTCGACTTACCACAGCCAGAAGGTCCAATTAGTGCTGTGATTGAATTTTTTTCAATATCCATTGAAATTGTATTTACTGCACGTTTTTCTCCATAATATATGTCTAAATCCTTCACTTGAAGGATTAACTCTTTATTTGTAACTGACGTTTCAGAAATCTGTTCTCTGTTAAGGACGGCAGTTCTTGGCAATGTACTTGTATTCATTTTCATCATCCTTAATCGTTATTTAGATGCTGTAAGTTTCCGATGGATTAAACTTCCGATTATACGAGCACCTAGGTTAAAAATCAGCACAGACAGAATCAATACAGCGGACGCACCGTTTGCGATATCCTCAACGTCTGGAATCAGCCCTTGTGTATTAACAGACCAGATATGAACAGCTAAGGTTTCTGCAGGTCTGAAAATATTTAGTGGTGAGTTTTCAACGAATGGATTCCAGTTTGCATAATCCAGTCTTGGTGTTGATAATCCAGATGTAAATAATAGAGCAGCTGCTTCTCCGAACACTCTTCCTGAAGCAAGAATAGCGCCTGTTAGAATAGATGGAAATGCCGTTGGTAACAGAATCGTTTTAATTGTATGCCAATGTGTAATTCCTAATGCAAGACTAGCCTCTTTTTGATCACGCGGTACAGAACGTAGTGCATCTTCACTTACACGTACCATAACAGGCAGGTTGAACACTGTTAGTGCCAACGCACCACCAAGGATTGAATAGCCCCATCCAGTTAAGTTAACAAACATTAATAGACCGAACATACCAATAACAATAGAAGGAAGTGATGCAAGCACCTCGATACAAGTACGAATTGTATTTGTTACTCGACCTGGTTTTGCATACTCTGCCATATAGATTCCGCCGCCAACCCCAAGCGGAACAGTGATTAACATTGTGATAAACAAAATATAAAATGAATTGAATAATTGATCTCTGATTCCGCCCCCTGCACGAACATTACTGGAAGGATTAGTCAGGAAATCAAGAGAGATGTGGCTGACGCCATTAAACAAAATATATGAAAACAATCCGACAAGTACGGATACAATAACAATAGCTATCGCAACAAAAACACTGGTTGCGATACGATCTGCAACTCTGCTGTTCATTAAATTTTCCTCCTAGATGACAGATAACGGATTAGCAAGATAAATGCGAATGACATAATTAGTAGAATCAGACCCATTGACCATAAAGTATTGTTTTCAATACTTCCATATGTTGTATGACCCATATTCAATGTAATGATTGTTGTCAATGTTCCGGCTGGATCTAAGATGCTTTCAGGAATAATTCTTGTGTTTCCAATAACCATTTGAACTGCTAAAGCTTCTCCAAACGCTCTTGCCATACCTAGAACAACTGCTGTTAAAAGAGATGGCAGTGCAGCTGGCACAAGCACTTTCCTGATTGTTTGCCATCTTGTTGCACCAAGTGCATAAGATCCTTCTCGCAATGATTTAGGCAATGTTGCCATCGCATCTGTTGCAATAGTCGTAACTGTCGGCAGGATCATGATTGCTAAAACTATTGTTCCAGACAATAAGCTGAAACCTAGTCCGCCTACATGCTCTCTGATAAAAGGCACCAATACTGTAAGCCCTATGAACCCATAAACAACGGAAGGAATACCAACTAGCAATTCAATTACCGGTTGAAGTATCTTCTTCCCCCATGACGGAGCGATTTCTGTCATGAAAATAGCTCCTCCAATTCCAAGTGGTGCTGCAACTAGTGCCGCAAGCATTGTTACAGCGAAAGAACCAAAGATAAAAGGCAGCGCCCCATACATCGGGCTTTCTGGATCGGTAGGATTCCAATTTGTACTGGTTAAGAACTCAATCGGACTTACACCGTTTTTAATGAAAGACTGTAAACCTTTTGTACTTAGGAAAATTGTGATTGCAATTGTCGCAGAAATCATAATAATTGCACATAATGTTACTAAAACTCTACCCCGTACCTCACCATTAAGCCTTGTTTTATTAGATTTAATTAATCTTTCCCTAACAGGAAGTGATGACTTTTCCATAATTTTTGAAGCACCCCTAATTTACGTCATAATGGGGCTAACGCCAACTTGGCATTGCCCCCTACTTATTTCGTTTATTTTTGATTTCCTTCAGCGTCACGCTCTACGTCCATGTCGCCACCAGGAATGTAACCTTGATCTTCAATCAATTGCTTTTGCTCATCAGCAGCCATGTAGTCAAGGAACGCTTTAGCAAGTCCAGTAGGTTCACCTTTTGTATAAGCATGTTGGTAAGCCCAAACTGGGAATTTACCAGATTTTACGTTTTCATCTGTAGCTTCTACACCGTCAATTGCAAGTGGTGTTACAGTGTCATCAGTGAAGTAAGAAAGTGCAAGGTAACCTACAGCTCCTTCTGTTTCAGAGATGATTTTCTTAACTGTGTTTGAAGAGTCTTCTGTAACTCCTTCAGCAGGTGTAGCGCCGTCTAATGCATATTTATTGAAAGTAGCACGTGTACCAGAAGAATCAGGACGGTTTACTAGAGTGATTTTTTGATCAGCTCCGCCAAGGTCTTTCCAGTTAGTGATTTCACCTGTAAATACTTTAATTAAATCTTCTTTAGTTATATCTTTAACTCCAGCAGATGGGTTAACAGCAGCTGTCATACCAACTACAGCAACTTTGTGGTCAACTAGCTCATCAGCAGGAATTCCTTCTTTTTCTTCAGCGAAAACGTCAGAGTTTCCAATATCAACGGAACCTTCAGAAACTTGTGATAAGCCTGTACCAGAACCACCAGCATTAACTTGGATATCAACTTCTGGATTCTCAGCCATAAACTCTTCAGCAGCAGCTGCTACCAATGGTTGCATTGCAGATGAACCTGAAATTGTCAAAGTGCCTGACAGTGCTTCTTCTTCTGAACCATTATCATCATTGTTAGATCCACTTGTGTCGTTATTTCCTCCGCATGCAGCAATGAACGCCATTAGTGCTGCAACTAGCAGAAGCAGGCTTAGCTTTTTCAAACTTTTCATTTCTTTAATTCCCCCTAAGGATATGTTGGATTTGTCCTACAAGAATTAGAATAAGGGAAAACTATTAATGCTGTTTGAATCATTTGTAAAGGTTTTGTAAAGGCGGGTTTTTTGTGCATATTTGTCGAAAAAGTGGTTATAGACCTATTTTTATAGTAGGAAAAACCTAAAATATATCCCTGTTTCCGTCATTTTTACTGCTAATCCGTTAATTTACAAAAGATTGGATGTGGCGTAATATAGATTTAAATGGTCCTATTCCGACTTAGATGAAGAGGTAAAAACTATGTCAAACGTTCAATCACTTGAAAGAGCATTAACCATCTTAAACAAACTGGCTGAATATCCAGACGGACTTCAAATCGCCCGGCTGTCTGAACAGGTTGGACTCTCCAAAAGCACTGTGCACCGGCTCTTAGCAACATTGACAAACATGAACTATGTGGAAAAGAATGCAGATACGGACAAATATAAATTAGGTTTGCAGACACTGTTTCTCGCTAGGAACTTCTTAAACAGCAATACCCTCGTCCAAACAGCAAGGCCTTTTCTTTCTAAATTGTCAAATGAAGTAAACGAAACAATCCATCTATGTATTAAAGATCGCGAAGAAGTCCTTTATGTGGACAAGATTGAAAGCACTCAAACAATCCGTATGTTTTCCCGTATCGGCAGCAGGGCGCCAATGTACTGTACAGCGGTCGGCAAGGTACTGTTATCAGGGCTTGATTCTGATATCCAGGAAGAACTGCTGTCCAAAATCGAATTCATAAGCAAGACACCTGCCACTATTACTTCAAAGGAAAGTCTTCGAGAAGAAATTGAAAAGGTGAAATTGCAAGGTTTTGCACTGGATAATATCGAAAATGAAAAAGACTTACGCTGTATTGCCGCTCCTATTTACAATCATGAAGGCAACATTATCGCAAGCTTTAGCATCTCAGGCCCTAGTACAAGGGTTACAATGGATGCTGTTAATGACATCTTGGTTGATAAAGTAAAGCAATACAGTACAGAAATTTCCCGGCACTTCGGCTGGATCAGCTCATAAACATAAAAAAAGAGCAAGGATTGCCTATCAAGGCATTCCATTGCTCTTTTTTTATGTTTATCTGTTTAATTTAAGTTCCATAAAGGCATTCAGATTTTCCCTGTCCGGCAGTCCATCATTATCTCCAGGGGACATCACGGCAAGTGCGCCGATGGCTGTACCTCTTATAATGGCTTCTTCCAAAGGCAGATTTTCCAGCAATGCACTTGTAACCCCAACCGCAAATCCATCGCCTGCCCCTACCGTATCAATCACCTTGCTGACCTTAAAGCCTTTTGTATAGAAACTCTTATCTAATGAGCTTGTAAAAGCACCTTGAGGTCCGAGTTTAATGACTACTGTCTTTACTCCAGCATCATGATAGAATTGGGCTATTCCCTCTGGCGTTTCTCTGCCTGTCAAAATCCTTCCCTCTTCCATTCCCGGGAAGACAATATCTGCTAGTACTGCAACGTTATTAATCACTTTAACCATCTCTTGTTTATCCGGCCAGAGAGCTGGTCTAATATTAGGATCAAACGATATCGGTACTCCTGATCGCTTAGCATTTTGTGCCAATTCATAAACCAACTCCCGGCAGCTTGGAGATAAAGCGGGAGGAATGCCTGTTAAATGCAGATGATCGAAATCCTCAAACTGCAAGGAGCTGATTGATTGAATATCCATATTTGAGGCTGCTGAGTTTTTTCTTAAAGAGAACACCTCTGGATCTCCCTTAACAACCTTTTGCTTCCATTGCATACCTGTAACATGCTTATCATCATAGGAAACAAAACTAGTATCAATATTGTTCTTTTCTAAAAATGTTTGAATATTTTTACCAAACGGATCATTTCCAAGCTTAGTTATATAAGTTACTTGATGACCTAGCCGAGCCATTCCAATTGAAAAGTTTACTTCTGCGCCTGCTACAAACCGACTAAATTTCTCTGCTTCCTCCAACAGCCCCTCATACTCTGCAGCAAAAAGGGCCATCGGTTCACCTACAGTGACAATCCTGCTCATCATTCACCAACTCCTTCTATATATATAGGAAGAAACTGCTCCTAAATTGCCCGTGAGTCCAAGCCGCTACCGCTGCTTGTTTTATTTTTCTTTTGCATATATTTATACCAGGAAGCAGTCAATATCGGCACTAGGATAGACGTAACAATTACAGATGCAGCGACCAGTGCCGTTGCAGACTGGGCAATTGGCATAAATTCAGGCTTCATGCTAGCAATAATCATCGGGTTAGCAACCGCTGCTCCAGCAGTACTTGATGCAGCAATTCCGGCCGTTCCGTTTCCTCCGCCAATATATTTGTCAGCCAGCATTAACGGAATGCCTGTAACAACAATGACAAGAATGCCTAGTAAAATACCGGCAAAGCCAGTTTTCACAATAACGCCAAGATCAATCGTATTACCTAACGCAAATCCAAAGAACGGAATCATCGTATGTGTAGCTTTGCTGAAAAAATTTCTGAAATCAGAATCTAGATTACCTAAAATAAATCCAATCAAAAATGGAAGCACCGCTCCGACGAATGCCTGAGGCTCAAACGCTATTCCAGTTGAACCAAGAATAAGCATCGTCACAAGAGGACCGGATTCCAGCGACATCAAAACAAATGCCCCAGCCTCCTCCTTTGTTCCATATTGCTGCATCATCGACGCGTATAAACCACCATTTGTCATATCCATCGCCGCAACAAGTGTCAGAATCGAAAACCCGGCAAAAAAGCCTGTCTGCACTCCGCCTTCCGGCAAAAATGCTCCGGCCAAAAGGGCAACAATCCATGCAACCCCAATCTTTGTCACCAGCAGCGTTCCTGATTTCCGCAAAACTACTCCTGTCGACTTTAAATTAATCCCTGCCCCCATGCAGAAAAACCAAACAGCAAGAATGGGAATTGTACCTGTCATCAGCCCATTCGTAAATGAACCGAAATACTCTCCTGATTTTGGTGCAAACGTATGAATAATAGCTCCTAAAAACAACGGAACCAGCATTAGGCCCCCTGGAATCTTCTCAATCGACTTCATGATTTTCATTCGGCATCCTTACCTTTCCATATAGGTAATTAAGCAATCGAAAAAGACGCTGCATATAATATAAGTAATTATGTAGTCTAATAGCTTATACAGTTCTGTAAAAGGATTTTAGTCCTTTCCAAATACCATTAAACGCGTCATCCAATTCTTCTTGCTTGTTTAGTAGTTAACGATAGATAAAGCCAGAAAAACATTACTGCTAAAGTCATACTGCTGCTTTTCAATAGTTGGAATACGCTTACATTTTTAATGGTAAAAAATAATTTCTCTATCCATCACCTCTTTTAACGTTCCACGATGTGGTACATTGTTCCATAATATAATTATAGCGCTTACATATTTATATTTCAATAATCTGGCAAAATAAAGTGGAAATTCGACAAAAAAAACAATATCTGTTTTCGGTGATATTGTTTTTTCATATATGAGATTTTTTTCAGAGTTAATGTATTGGTCTAATGGTTACAGTTAAACTCTCTCCAATGGCATAAACTATGCTTTTCACTTTAAATGTTTACAGCCAAAGTTTAAGAGTCAACATATCATATGGAGGAATAATATACTCATCCTCTTCTAGTATTTCTTCAATACAATTTACTTTAGCTATCTTTGTAAAACTTGGAAATTTATAGTCGGTTAGACGTTTAAATTTATCTGTTGGGTTTTTCAACCGTAATAAAAATGCATTATCTTCATACAGAGACGGGGACAAACTGCTGAAATGATTGTCTTTAGGTACTTCCAATAATGAAAAAACATAGGATAGCTGTTGTCCTTGTTCACGAGGCTGAAGCTTATTATCGAGACGATGAATAAACTTATTTAGTGTTTGAGATTGATAGCTTATATGCTCTACAGTGTAGTCCTCCCAACACTTTGCAGTAGAATCCTCATCATACTTATCTTCTGCAATTCGAAAAGCAAAGTTAAATTGGTGTGTTCCAATCAGTTCTGCTTTTGGGGTTGGAATCATTACATGCCCTTTTTTTGTTGTATCTCCAGAAGCACGTCCAGGTCTATAAAGCAGGTCCGGTTTCCCTAGCTGACTTGTCGATGCAAATAATGTCAGGTAAAAACAATCTTCAATAAATTGATATTCCTTCATCCCCTTGCTGAACACAGTGAAATGATATTCGTTGCTCTCCACTGCTACAGAAGCATCGTAAGGTTCTATATCTGTTGGGATTTCCACATATTCATTTTCCCAGTCTACTGGATCACCGTTTAAAACTGGACGATTAATGAAACCGAAGGGCACCGATGAGATTGTTTCTTTTGCCTTTATATTTGTGTTAATTTTTGCACGCAACCGATGGGTATATACTTGATTGTCTACTATACATACGCACTCAACCCGATCTACGTCTTTCAGCAAGCTAATTTGCAACTTAATAGAAAGCGTACCTGTTCTACCATTTTCTTTGAGTCTCTCTTTTAAATTTAGAGGTAAATGAAAAGTACCTTCTAATGTCATCATTTCCATAAGTGAAGATTTCCTAACTTTTTTAAGTTCTAATGAAAGTAGTTTTGGTATATCGCCTTTCAACGGAGAGAAGTCATAAGTATCTCCATCATTTGCACAGTCTTCAAACTCTATAAAGCTGTCGATAGTTTTACCAAAATGAGTAGTTAGCTTGAGTTGGTCCTCTTCGAAGAAAATTTTGCAATATTTATTAGCAATAGACGTATCACTAGATGATTCCAACTCTAATAGTGAATGATTAGAGTTTTCGTATTTAATGACACGATAGCCCATACTTGGTATCTCAATAGGAGCTAGCACCCTCAGCATGTAGTAAGGTTCTTCCTGTATATACCTTGGTCCTTTCGGTGTTTCTAAGAGGATGTTACTCCTACCTTCATAATAGATTGCCTCTAGTATAACAGCATCCTCACAGTCCACTAGTTTAATATTTTTTGAAGGACTCATAAATTCTATGATTCTTAAACCACTAAATGGAAAAGGTGTTGTATTAACAATCAATAACTCTTGTTCGGTTAACTGCATCTGTTCAGATAACCGCTTCTTCATCATATTTTCGATGCCGTCAGCAATTTCGTTTGCTTCTTTCATGCGATGAAGTACATCAGTTGCTACATCATCTGATATGCATCCTCCCATACTGTCATGCGCATGGCCCTCAAGTAACTTTTTCCAAGCTACTGAAAGTAATTTTTCTCCAATATGAATTCCCTTTGCCCTAGCAATAGCCATCATGGGTTCAACACGGTACAGAAGCTTTTGCTCCAGCAAAAAGCTATTAAGCTTAATATCATATCTTACTGAACCTATCGACTTATGCACACGGGATTCGCAAGGTTCTCTAAGTTCACCGATGTATAGTTTCAGATTTTTTTGTTGCCTGAGGTATTCAAGAAAATGTGCATATGTGCTTACTTCATAGCAGTCTTTCGTTTGTTTATTTATAGTTGTTAATTTCTGAGGCAAATCTTGAATAATATCCAGTTGGTCTCCGCCTGACGCCATTATAATCTCATCACTGTCCGTTAATTGCTTTAGTTTATTTGTAACTGGAACTAGTCTCTTTGCAATATACTCATCTGTATCCTGAAGATGTGCCGCTGCACCATACCCGTCTACTAAATTAACAGCAATTATTTCTTGGCCTCCAAGACCCTGCCAATTAAAATAGGGTCCAATAGCATGTTTTTTAAAATTAATACCTCTCCAAAAAACAATGTTGTCGATGCCACAATTCTTTAAAATAGTAGGCATTTGTGCGTTAAATCCAAATGTATCTGGCAAATAGCCTACGTTCATGTATCCCCCATACTTCAGACTGTCTCTAATACCAATAGTAAGATTTCGGATAATAGACTCTGCATTTACAAAAAAAGCATCTGTCTGCGTATACCATGGGCCAATAGCTAATCGTCCCTGCTTTATAAAGGATTCAATTTGTTTGGCACGCTCAGGCTTTAATCTTACATAATCATCTAAAATAGACGTTTGCCCATCCAAACAGAACATTGCATCCTTATTATTGTTTAGCTCATCTAGAACTTGTGTAAAACAACTCTCACTTAACACTAAAGCATCTGCTGTTGTAAAATACCATTCCCGATCCCAATGAGTATGGTTAACGATATGAACTTTACTCATTTTACACCTCCAAGTTCCTGCAAACTAATTGATGAATGGTTATTTTATCAGCTGTTTTCAATCTTTGCCGAAATGATTCATCTATTAATGACTTTGAAATTTTAGCTAAATATCGCAAATGCTCTTTAGCAGAATCTTCAGGTATCAACAGAACAAAAGAAAACACGATTGCCTGTCCATCAAGACTGTTCCACGGAATAGGTGAGGTTTTGTATATTAATAATCTTGGATTTTGTACAGTTTGATCTTTACAATGAGGTATAGCAAATCCATCTTGAAATCCTGTAGTCTGTTGACTTTCACGTGTTAAAAGACCCCTAAAGCATTCCTCATTTGATTTTACATATCCCAAATTATATGCATCATTTGCAATAAGTTTAAATAACTGTTCCTTATCTTCCAAATTGTCTTCAACTATAAAAATATTATTCTCATTAAAAATCTCAGCCATTTACAATTACCCGCTTTCTTAATGTCATTCTGTACAGTACCGCATTAATTAATGCAGAAAATAAAATAATCAAAATCCACCATAGCCAGGCAAGGGTTGGACCTGTTGTATACCCTATAAAGGCTCCTAGCGGTGAACCAATTCCGCCGTAAAATTGTATTCCAACAGCAGCAATAAATGCCCCTGAAATTGCTGATGATATTGTATTAGCTATGATTAGACTAGGATGTGCTGCTGCAAAAGGTATTGCTCCCTCAGTAATGCCCACAATCCCCATAACAAACGCTGAAGATCCCAGTGCGCGTTCATCTGTCGTAAAATATTTTTTAAACAGCCATGTAGCAAACGCTGCTCCTAGTGGCGCTACTGCAATCGCAGAGCATGCCGCTGCTTGCGGAATGGCATTAACCCCATCTGGCCCAAATTGCGCCATCGTATCAACAAAAATCGCTTGGGAAACTAATATTGCTGTTTTATTGATTGGACCTCCTAAATCCACTCCCATCATGCCGCCTAATATTGCTCCGTATATGATAGGAGCAGCAGCGTAATTTTTTGTAATATCATTAATAAAGGTATAGAGAGAATTCATACCTAAAGCTACTGGCTGTCCGATTAAGTAGTAGATGACAATAAACGAAATAAAAGCTGAGATGAGTGGGATAATCAAAATAGGCACAACAGGTTTAAGCATATTTGGCCAAGGGATACTCTTCAGCAAACGGACAAGGTAGCCAACGCCAAAGCCAACAATAATCGCTCCCAAAAAGCCGGCCCCTGTCTCTGTTCCTAAGAACCCTGCATCATTAATCATATATCCTGCAATAAAAGCAGGAGCAACAGCTGGCTTGTCTCCAATTGCTCTAGCAACTCCTGCCGCAAATATTGGAATCATTAAAGTAAAGCCTATTTTCCCTAAATCGAATAGCTTTGAGAAAAACATTCCCTTCGCATCATCGGAGAATCCCCAGACAACTAGATCAGCATTATTTGGATCTGGTTGAAAAGCAAATGTATTGGCAAAAGCTAGCAGTAACCCTGCCGCTATTGCAATAGGAATCATGTCCGTTAAGCCTGACATTAGGAACTTGACCACTTTGTTTGATGATGAACCCACTTCCATGTTCTTTCCGACTTTCATTCCTTTTCCACTGAATAGCACAGCTTTTTCTGAAGCAGTTTCAATCAAACTCTTTGCATCTTTTAATACCTGATTTGTATCTACTTCAAGTATTTTTTTCCCTACAAAACGGCTTTTATCAACATGGATATCTGCTGCAATAATAACTACATCAGCCTGCTCAATTTCTCGCTCTGTTAATTCGTTCTCTGTACCAATTGTTCCTTGAGTTTCAACCTTTGCTGTTATTCCTAATTCTTCTGCTGCTTTTTCCAGCGCCCCTTGCGCCATATACGTATGTGCTATCCCTGCTGCACAACCAGTCACTGCAACAAAAAACTTAACTGCCATGTTTACTCCTCCATTGAATCAAGAGATTTTAGAAAGCGCTTTCTAAAATAGATAGTACAGACATAGAAACAGATTTTCAATGGCTTAATAACTTTTGGAAATTTGTTCGCACTCCTTTTAAAAAAAAGACAAATTTTATCATTTGTCTAATACCATATCAATATTTAAAGAACTGACTCGTTTCTTTTATTCGCTGAAATGATTCATCATAATTAGCATGAAGAATGTTTAAATATAGTTTCTCTAACAGATAAATTAAAGCATATCTAGCTGTTGTAGGAGCTTCCTTAAACAGAATTGGATTTTCCTCTAAATAACCAATGCTTAATTCAATAGTTGCATATTTAGCTAGAGAACTATTAACTCCATTCGTCACTAATATTTGCCTACAGTTTTTTTTACTTAACTCTCTTTCAATATCAAGTATTTCATCAGATTCACCACTGTTAGATACAATTAGAATAACATCCTTGTCCTCCATGAGAGACGCCATTCGGAATTGATCTGCATACGAATCAAAGAAAATCATTTTTGCTGGCTCTATCTTTCTCATTCTAAAATAAAAGTCTTTTGCTGGTATTTGGGACATCTGAAACGCCATAATAAATATCTTACGTGCAGAAATTAACAGCTGAACAGCATCTATAAAAGCTTGATTCTTTGTCACTTGCTCCGCTTTCTTAAAAGAATAAATGATTTCTTCATTGATAGAATGATTATTTTGCTCATCATTTAAATATTGAAATTTTAATTCGTTAAATCCTTTAAAACCAATTTTTTTAGAAAAAGAAATTACTGTACTTGGAACATTATGTGTCCTTTTAGCTAAATCTCTTGCTGTCATGCTTTCAACCTGATCTGGATTATCCAGTATATAGTTAGCAAGTGATTTATGTGCTGGTGATAGTCTTCTTAAATGTTCATTAATTCTATTAATTACTATATTCATTTCTACCTCCCTCTTCTTGATATGTGTCCCTTAGAAACCTATAGCCACACTAAAAAACCTCTATGAAGAAAATCAGTCTATTCGGCTAATTCTTCTTATAGAGGAGAAATTCTATTATTTTAAAGTATACTATTCCTTTTCTAATTGCTAACTATTGCTTTTTGACAAAATAATGACACTTTTATAATTTATCCCTTTAGAGAAAATAGAAACTATTGATTACATTGTGGATATCTTCTAATTAATAAGAAGATATCCACAAAAAAAAGCCCCCCATCCACAACAGGAGACTTTCAACTAATTTCATTTAAGTGTTGATAGCTTATCCACAAGCTTTTCAATATTATTTTATTTCAGCATGATTATAGAAAACCCATATGGATCTAAATTAATCCTCGAATTCTCTTCCATTTGCGTGCCACTCCATAGATCTACAGGATTTTTGTCCGTAAAATCATATGGAATAGACACTGCAATCGAGTCATTAGAGTTGTTGATAGTTATAAGAAGCGTTTCTGTCTTGGTTTGTTTTTTGTAGACGATGTGGTTTGTCTGCCGGTTTGCTTCAAGTATCTGAAAGTCGCCATTGCTGCCAAAAGCAGCTATGTTTTTTCGAAGCTCTATCAGTTTTTGAACAAATTCAAACAGATTACGATCCTGGTATGCTTCTTCCCACACCATGCACTTGCGGCAGCCAGGGTCATTTTCTCCAGTCAGACCAATTTCATCTCCATAATAAATACAAGGACTTCCCATAAAGGACAGCTGAAATAAGAACAATAATCTTAACTTTTCTTTGCTGTTATTGCTGACTGTTAATATTCTTGGTGTGTCATGACTGCCTAGCAAATTAAATGCAGCTTGGTTAACATTTTTGGGGTAGGCTGTAAGAACAGTTGTAATTTTTTCTGCAAATTCCTCTGCATGGAGCTCATCCTTTGCTAAGTAGCCTAACACTGCTTCTGTAAAAGGATAATTCATTACTGCGTCAAATTGGTCTCCTTGAAGCCAAGGCATGGAATCATGCCAAACTTCACCGAGGATATATGCATCTGGTTTTACTTCTTTCACTGCTTTTCTAAACTCACGCCAAAATTGGTGGTCCACTTCATTTGCCACATCAAGACGCCAGCCGTCAATATCAAATTCTCTTATCCAATAGCGGCCCACTTCCAGCAAATATTCTTTTACTTCGTGGTTTTCTGTATTCAGTTTAGGCATCATATGCGTAAAGGCAAATGTATCATAATTAGGAACTGGCAATGGTTTTACAGGAAATTCTCTAAAGTGAAACCAGTCTTTGTAAACAGATGCTTCTTGATTTGTTAAAACGTCCTGGAACGGAGCAAAAAAGAGGCCGCTATGATTAAAAACAGCATCCAGTATCACTTTAATGCCTTTTTGATGACAGATTTCTACTAATCTTTTAAACGTTTCTTTATCACCAAATTGGGAATCAATCTCCATATAGTCAATTGTGTCATATTTATGATTGGAGAAGGATTGGAAGATAGGTGTGAAGTAAATTCCCGTTATCCCTAGGTCAACTAAATGGTCTATGTGTTCGATAATTCCTTCAAAATCTCCGCCAAAGAAGCTGTCTGGCTTTGGCTCTTCACTTCCCCAAGCTAGTGCCTCTTTTGGATTTAATTCAGGATTTCCGTTTGCAAATCTCTCAGGAAAAATTTGATACCAGACTGTATCCTGCACCCAATCTGGAGCATGAAAGACATCTGTCTCATTTAAAAATGGAAAACAGTAGTAAAAGCTTATTTCCTTCGGATAATGGTTTTTAAAGCCACCTTCTCCATGAATGAGTAAATCATTCCCTGAATATAACTCAAAACCATACCGCAAACGGCGGAATTCCGGCTTTATCTCCACAAACCAATAATCAAATAATTCGTCTGTTCCTTCCAGATGCATCGGTTTTGTCCGATTTTGCCAGCCATCCTCGCTCCACTCATATGGGTCACCATAAATTAAATAGGCTTTCGTTAAATCATTTCTTTTAGCACGGAGACGTATATGCAGTTTTTCTTTATCATAAGCATAAGCAAAATTATTTATAGGTCTATGGAAAATCGCTTCTTTTAACATAACAAGTTATCCCTCCCTTTAGGATAAGGGGATATGCGTCAGTGTGCCTTACAGAAGCTTTTCTACGTTTTTGCTCCTATAAGATTAGCTATTGAACGAAGCCGTGCTTTGCCTAATCTTTAGACTGACTGGAGAAATTATTTTGCGATTGTGTTCCATAGTCTTTTCCTCTATTTGATCGATGAGAAGTTTTACAGCAGAATGACCTCTTCCATAAATATCCTGTCTAACAGTTGTCAATCCTGGTGTTAAATATTCCGAGAAGTACAAATCATCAAATCCTACTACAGAGAAATCATTTGGCACAGAGACACCGAGATCATAAAAGCCTTTAATAACTCCCATGGCTGTCATATCTGAAAAAGCAAATACAGCAGTCGAATTCCCCTTTTGTTTTATAATTTGCTGTGCGGCTGTATAACCGCCCTCTACTGAAAATTCATGTGGAAAAACTAAGCTTGGTTCAAACTCAATTCCTGCTTCTTCTAATGCCTTTATATGACCAAAAAGCCGCAAATGGCCGACTGTATTCATTTTTGTCTTTTCTGCCGGATTGCCGATAGGATCAAGATTGCCAGCAATAACATTGATTGACTTGTGCCCTAAGCTGATTAAATATTTCGTTGCTAAGTATCCTCCCAATTCGTCATCTATCACTAACTGATAAAGCTCAGGATCAGAAAGATAGCTGTCCATAAAAACCGTCGGCAGTCTCAGCTTTTTTATCTCTTCCAGTATTACTTGGTTTTCATTTGCACCAAAAACAATCAAACCATTTATTTGCTTCTCCAGCAAAACAGATAATTGAGGTTCATCTTTGACCGCAGCAACAATCACATGAAAATTCCTGTCTCTTGCTCCGCTTTCAACACCAGAAATGAGCTGTGTAAAAAATGGATTAACAAAGACTTCTCCTTTATCGGCAAATGGCACAACCAGTGCAATTAATGGGTTTAATTTATCCTTTAAGCTTCTTGCTGCCACATTTGGCATAAAGTTTAGTTCTTTAATGATTTTGTCAATTTTCTTCTTTGTTTCAACAGAGTATCTTCCTTTTCCGTTTATTACATTGGAAACAGTGCCTATTGAAACATTAGCCATTCTTGCTATATCTTTAATTGTTGGTTTCTCCATTATGGCTTTCCTCTCATATATATAAATCAATTGCTGTTCTTAAATTGGTTTGTATCATTCCATCTTTATAGAGTAATTGTATTTTATCACGCCAAACCTATAAATAACTAAGATTCCCAATCTAAGAAGAAGCTATTTTTTTATCCATATGAGCGCAGTTTTAAAGGAATCAACCTTTATTAGCTCCTGCCTTTAGGCCGTCTGTCAGCTGATCCTGGAAGATAAAGAACAGAATAGTAATTGGCACTGCCACTAGAACTGCTCCAGCTGCAAATGTAGTAAATTCACTGTTCCCGCGCCCAGTCACCATTTCAAAAAGTCCGATAGCCAATGTTTTTTTCTCGCTTGAGCGCAATACTAATCTGGCAAAAATAAAATCCATCCATGGTCCGATGAAGTTAGTTACCGCCACAAAAACTAAGATTGGTTTGGAAAGCGGCATCATAATCTTGTAGAAAATTTTCACATTGCTGGCACCATCTATCTTTGCTGCTTCCTCCAGGCTTCTCGGCATGCCATCAAAATAACCCTTTACGAGCCATGCATTAAATGGAATTGAACCACCTGCATAAACTAAAATCAATCCCCAATGATTGTCTAATAGATTAAGCTGCAATAACAGCATATAGATTGCAATCATTCCCATAAATCCTGGAAACATCTGCAAGACAAGCATGGTCATCAGCCCCTGCTTTCTGCCTGGAAAGCGGAATCTGGAAAAGGCGTATGCTGCTGTTACTACTAAGAAGGTAGATAAAATCATATTCCAAAAAGCAATTTTCAGCGTATTTTTATACCAATTTAAATAATCTGTTTCATTGAATAAATAAACATAGTGTTTTAATGATAAGGAATCTGGAATGAGACTTGTAGAAAATAGTGAATCCCCGGGATTTAAAGATCCAGTTATAATCCAAATAACAGGATACAAGACGAAAATGGCTGTAATGACTAAAATAGTATAAGTGAAAAATTTGCTTATTTTCTCTCTTAAAGATATCCCTATCATGACATCATATCCTCCTCTTTAAATGCTCGTGTTTTCCTGAAATTATAGATGGAGAATATCGCGATAATAATGAAAATCAGGATAGACACAACAGATGCAACAGCAAACTGGCTATTATCTAATGTCAGTTTATAAATCCAGCTGATTAAGATATCTGTGGAACCTGCATATGAGTAATCAGTATTAACTGGTCCACCCTGTGTCATTAAGTAAATAATGTTGAAGTTATTAAAATTGTTCGCAAACGACATGATTGCCAGTGGAGCTGTTGAGAACATGATAAGCGGCATTGTAATTTTCCAAAACTTTTGTACAGAAGAAGCACCATCCACCTCTGCAGCTTCATAAATTTCCTTATCCACACTTGTCATAACACCGCTCATCAGCACCATCCAAAACGGAAAGCCAAACCACATGTTTACAATAACCAGTGTAAGCTTTGCTAAAATTGGATCTGAAAGCCAATGAATTGCCTGGTCTGTAATTCCCCAGTCCATTAAGTACTTATTAATTGGTCCAAACTCTCCATTAAAAATATTGCGGAAGATTAAAATGGATACAAACTGTGGAATTGCCCATGGCAAGATAAATATACTTCTCCAAAACTTTTTCAGTTTTATTCCTTTTTGGGATATCAAAACAGCAAAAACAAGTCCCAGAAAATAAGTTGTAATCGTCGCTAGAACAGCCCAGATAACTGTCCAAGAAAACACACCATAAAATGTAGCGCTCCATGTTTTCATTTTGAAAAGTTGAACAAACGTGTCAAAACCTACCCAGTCCACTAAAGCCTTCGGCGGCAAATGGTTTGGTGCTGAGTAGTTTGTAAAAGCAATCAATACTCCGAACAGCAAAGGCAAAATGGTCAAGAAGGCGGTAAAGAGGATAGAGGGAGTCAAAAGAATATAAGGAAACCCATTATCCCAAATGTTTTTGAGCATTTGTTTCGCATTATTAGGCTTGATGCCTTTTTCTGCTTTAGCAGCAACCTTGTAGGCATCGCGAATATTTAAATAATAAAACCACAGGAACAGCAAGAATGAAATCAGAAACAATATCCCTTCAATCATTAAAAAGATGGAATGGTCTCCTTGAATAATTTCAAACCCTTGTCTGGTCTGAACAGTTTCTCCTAAAGTTGTGAGACCCCACATCGCCCATTGGAAGGGCACTGTCCAAAAAATAAGAAGATACAATTCTAGCAACAGAAAAGTTAATCCCTTTAAGTATTGTTTATTATAGAGCTGTCCGAGGCCCATAAAAAGAACAGATAAACCTGCTGCAAGCATAGGTTTTGTAAAGAACTGTTTCTTTACAGGCGGTGCCTCCTTTTCGTTGTTTGTCAACAGACCCTCATTCAGCTTCCGTTCTGGTGTTGCCATTTATCATTCCCTCCTTAGTTATGCTGTTGAGCCAATCCCAAGAAGGCATTGGCTCAACACATGTCTATTCAGTTTGTGAAGCAATTGCATCTTTAATTTGCTGAACACCTTTATCAAGGGCCTCTTTTGGTTCAGACTGGCCATTCCATAATGCTGTAAATGCGACTTCCATACTTGCCCACACATGCTGCATTGCTGGGATGTTAGGCATTGATATAGAATATTGCGCTTGCTCCAAGAAAGCAGCATTCATCTCATCTGCTTTAATTGTTTCATTCTCCATCAATGTTTTTACAGGCGGTAATTGCCCTGTCATTTCATAACGTTCCAGCAGCATTTCGTCAGAGGTTGCAAATTGTGCAAGTAATGTTGCAGCCTTTGGATATTTGCTGTATGCGTTTACAAATAATGATTTAACACTTGAGAAGGTTTGAGGATGTTCCCCATTGTCCAATAAAGGCATTGTTTTAACACCAAAGTTAATTCCAGCATCTTGATGCCCTTTTACTGCCCATGGACCTGTTATATAGTACAGCAACTTTCCTTCATTAAACTGGGAACTGATAACATCACCAGTAATGTCTTCTTTTTTAAGCGGCAGAATTTCATTATGTATTTTTGTCATCAGCTCTGCAGCTTTAAGTCCGCCTTCCCCGTTCAAACCAATGTCCTCTGGATTTGTATTATCCTCACCAAAGATATAACCGCCGTATCCTCCAAGAAACCCATGCACTAAATAATAGTTGCCTGGCTCAACCATAAATCCGTATGACTTAGGATTCTTTTCCATAAATTGCTTTGATTGGTCAATAAGCTCATCCATCGTTTCTGCCGGCTTAAAGCCCATCTCATCTAATAAATCTTGGTTGTAAAATAATCCTATTGTTTCAATACCAACTGGATATCCATAAACTTTCATCTCCTCATCTGTCTTTGAAGAAACTCCAGTGATGGCTCCTTCCATGAAACGCTGTTTATATTCATCAGCAAAATAGTTTTCATAAATTAGTCCTGCTGCGTTCATTGTCCCTACATGATCATGTGCCCCGGTAAATACATCACCACCCAGCCCTGCTGGTCCGTCTGTTTCCAGTTTCCCGGCAGCCTCCACATGGCTCACCTCTTCAATTTTGACAGGAACCCCATATTTATCGGTGTACTTTTCTGCAACAAATTTGGACCATTCTGCTTCTTCATCTCCATTTGTCCACATCACCAGCTCGGCTCCATCCTCCGGTTCTATCTCTGCGCTGTTTTCCTGTTTAGAGTCATTCGAAGAATCAGAACTTGCTTCATTTCCTCCCGTTGAACTGCTGCCAGGTTTACTGCAAGCAGCCAACACAATCAACATGAAAACTAGTATTACTGACAAAGATTTTTTCATTCATTTTCCCCACCTTTTATATAATTTTGCAGCATAAAAAAATTGATTAAACGTTTTATCATTATGTAAAAAATATAGGAATAAAACCAACTATATATTTAAGTAAAAAATGATTAAACGTTTTATCAATACATCAAAAAAATATCACATAAAGTGATAACCCAAAAGTGAAAACCCTTTCAATTTACAGGTTAATTATAAGTTGCTGTATAGGCTCTGTCAATAACTGAATAGCTTTATTTTTCGAGGAATTTCGACTTTTAACTAGAGGCTTCCCTTTAAGTTATCTTGTTGTTCACAGAATAATCAACTACTCATTAACGGAAGCATAGAGGAGGAGAAATGGTTATGAGATAGTGAAGATAGATATAGAACGCAAGAATCATTAGATAAGACTAAGAGAAAAATGGGGCACATTTCTTGATGCACAGGTGATTAATTCTTTACTTATCGTATATGAACTCAAGGCGGTGATAGTGATGGCAATAGCTCCAACTAAAAAAATTGGAAAGAAACAATGGTTTTTAAGCAATAACTCCATAAAAAAATAAATAGTTTCATCCTTACACATTAATCCCTAAGTCTAGTTGCTATTTATGCTGTTAATAGTTCCCCTTTTAAATTCTACATATAGCTCCCCCGCACTTTAAAATTAGATGCATAAAAAAATAAATCCCGGATTTCATGAAAGAAACCCGGGAAGCATTCTATTTTAATACCAACTGCGCAACAGCCTCTACATGCATTGTCTGCGGGAACATATCCACAGGCTGTACTTCAAGTGTTTTATAGCCGCCGTCTTCAAGGACGCGTAAATCTCTTGCTAATGTTGCCGGATTACAGGAAACGTATACGACCTTTTTCGGTTTCATGTCAATGATTGTCTGCAATAGTGCTTCATCACAGCCTTTTCTTGGCGGATCGACTACGAGCACGTCTGCTGTATTCCCTTCCTTATACCAGTTGGGGATAACTTCTTCTGCTTTGCCGACAGCAAAATCCACATTGTGGATATCATTGAGCAAGGCGTTTTTGCCTGCGTCTTCTATTGCTTGGGGAACGATTTCTACACCGAATACCTTTTTCGCTTTTTTAGCGAGGAATAAGGAAATGGTGCCTATACCGCAATAGGCATCAATAACACTTTCTTCTCCTTGCAAATTAGCATATTCGAGCGCCTTTTCATAGAGAACCTTTGTCTGTTCTGGATTCACTTGATAGAAAGAACGGGCAGAAATAGCGAACTTAACATCACCAATATAATCAGTGATTGTTTCTTGTCCCCATAATACCTTAGTCGTATCTCCCATAATTACATTTGTTTTTTTGTTATTCACATTGTGGATAATTGATTTTAAGCCTGGAACAGCTTGTGCAATTTCATCCACAATTTTATTTTTGTTAGTAATTTCATTTGTTCTGGTGATAAGAACAACCATAATTTCACCGGTAACTAACCCGCGGCGGGCCATAATATGACGAAGCTCACCCTTGTGACGCTCTTCATTATATGCCTTTACTCCGTGTTTTTGGCAGATTTCTTTCACTGCTCTTACGACATCATCATTTTCCACTTGTTGAATAAGGCAAGCTTCCATATTGATAATTTGGTGGCTGCGCTGCTGATAGAAACCGCCTATCAATCCGCCTTCATGCTCTCCTATCGGCACTTGTGCTTTGTTGCGGTAGCGCCACGGCTCACGCATCCCGATAGTCGGGTGTACAACAGCGTCTATTTTCCCGATTCTTGTAAGAACGTCCTGGACATGCTTATGCTTCATTATAAGCTGGCCTTCATAATTAAGATGCTGAAGCTGGCAGCCGCCGCATTCTTTATAAATAGGACATGGTGCTTCCACTCGGTAAGGGCTTTTTTCCTCCAGCTCGAGCATTCTGCCAAAGCCGTAATTCTTATTCGTTTTAATAACTTTAACTTTTGCTTTTTCTCCAGGAAGTCCATTGGGGATAAACAGTGGATAACCTTCAACTTTTGCTACACCAGAGCCGTCATGTGTCAAATCTTCAAATACTATATCTATTATATCGTTCTTTTGAACGGGCAATGTTCTGCTCATTGTCTACTTCCTTTGCTACATTTATCTTTTAAAAAGTATACCGAACAAATTGTATCATACTTTTCCTGTAATCTATAATCCTTGTTCGTTTTTGGTCAGTTGAAAACAATGGAAAAAAGGGGCTTTTTTGGGGGTTAAAAGAGTGGTGGATAGAGTGAGTCATCCTCACTCTATAGCTTTACTCGTCTGTTTCTTTTACTGCTGTCTCTTTATCAGGACGGTCCTCATCACGGATACTGTCTATTGGAACAAACACTTCAAAATGTCTGTACAAATTAACAAATTCAGCTGGAAGAACCCCGCCAAATTCACCGTCGAGATTTAGTTGAACCTTTTCCTCTGATGTTACTTTAATGTGGTTGGCATTAACATAGATAACGCTTGGATCATTAATATGCTCTCCGCGCAGAGCCAATGTAGCGATTCGAATAAAATCAGCTAAATTTGCCTTTTTCAAGATTAGCAAAGAGAATAGACCATCATTAATGGAAGAGCCTGGCGCAAGTTTCTCAAACCCTCCGACAGAGTTAGTCAGCCCAATTAAAAACAGCATGACTTCTCCCTCAAACAATTTGCCGTCGTATTCTATCTTTACTTTCGTTGCTTTAATGAAAGGCAGCTTTTCCATACCCTTTAAATAATAGGCAAGCTGTCCAAGCATTGTTTTTAACTTGCTTGGCACTTCATAAGAAAGCTCTGTCAAATTGCCTCCGCCGCCAATATTGATGAAGTACTTATCTTCATTCAGCCGTCCGATATCAACAGGAATTGTGTCTCCTTTTGCAATTATATCGGCAGCAGCTTCAATATCTCGGGGGATATGCAAGGCTCTTGCGAAATCATTAGTCGTTCCCACTGGGATAATCCCAAGCTTCGGCCGGTACTCCTGCTCTGCAAGCCCATTTACTACTTCATTAATCGTCCCGTCACCGCCTGCAGCAACAACAAGATCATATCTTCTTTCTACTGCAATCCTTGCCGCTGTTGTAGCGTCCTCTGGACCTGTCGTAGCATGGCAGGATGTTTCATACCCTGCGTTCTCCAGTTTTTTCAGCACCTCCGGTAAATGCTTCTTAAAAGCTTCCCGGCCTGATGTAGGATTATATATAATTCTAGCCCTTTTCATACCCATCATCCTATTTCATAATTTCATGACTTGTTTCTACCATCTAACATCATATACGAAAACTACTTCATTAGGCAATATTTAGTATCCTGCGAAAAATGCTCTGCAGGATTTAGAAATCTGCTATCAATTATACCCTAATAATAGGCGTTCCAACCGCTTTTGCCTGTTTTATAAAATTAAACAAACGTTTGATTAAATTCTTATTTCATATTATTTAAGATCAATGTGTCACTATTGGATACATATATATGATTTTCCGCTTTTCCTTTTTCAAGGGTAGCATTAGGCGTTGTGACTTCCATTTCACTAGCTGAATCCGCGTTCCCGTCTATGTCATTATCCAGCTTAGCAAACTTCCAATTCTGGTCCTCTTTATTGTATATGTCCGTATTTTGGACGGAGACACGAACATTATCTGTCTCTCTAATATCCAATCCGATCTCCCCTGTACCTGCTATTTTCCAATCACTGTTCAAATTTCTTGGATTAAGAGAAATATTGCTCCAAAGATCAGCAAGCTCCAGTTGGACATCTGTCGGCACAAGCAGAGTAGCATCCAAACTTGAATAATCTTCATACAATCCTGTTTGATGCGGACGCTCCTTCACCCTAATATACAGTGTATCTCCTTTATCCGTAATGGTAAGATAATCCTCTGCTTTTTCTATCTTTTCGATTGTACTGTCTTGTCTGTATGTACCAAACATGGAGACATTTCTTTCGTTTATTCCTTCGACTCTAAATTGCTCTATGCCGTCACCTTCTACTACGACTCTTTTAATATCCTTGCTTATATCTTGGTTAAAGGCTGGAAGGTCCAATGTTATTGCTTCCTTTTTAATTTCATCTTGAATTAAATCCATAACGCCTGAAGTCTGCAAAAAAACCATGATGACCCCTGCTGTACCTAATATCCCAACGATAACGATGCTGAAAAGGTCAAAATTCAAATATGGCTTCTCTTGCTTGCTAAGGAACAGATACACAAGGATTTCCAACCCAAGGACTACAAGAATGACAGGCCACCACAGCTTTAATGCCGTTGTGATATTCCAATCCAATATTTGCGACAATAACAAGAAAACCCCCAGAAACAAAAGTGACAACCCCATCGAAAATGTTCCAACTCTCCATGTTCTCATTCCGTGCTTCTCCCCCTTTATGCAATCTTTTTTTGCTGACTGCTTATTTGTCTGTATTTTTCTTATTGCCGACAAGCACCCGCAATCCGCCTAGAATAAGAATGATGCAGACTACTCCTGTCTGGAAATAATGATAGAACAAGAATTGCAAATCAATTCCAAGCCATACCTTCAGCCTTGAAGAAAAGGCAGGAAGCAGGATATTAACGATCATGTAATAGAAGCCTACAAGAAGAAGTCCAACTCCAACCCATTTTTGATAATTGGTCAAATAGGCGATAACAGGTGTATCTTCCAGCTCCACTTCTCCTATTTTAGATGCTTTTTGGAGTCCATCGAAAAAGCTGTAGAACCAAATAATCGGAATTAGAAATAGGAAAATCCCTAAGTAAAGCTCATTGATTAAAAAGATTGCAAACAGGAATGCTGCCATCAGCTGCAGCCCCCTTTGCTGCAACCCTAAATAAAGATGGCCGGCTCCTGGAAAAATGGATAAAAAAGTGGCAATGATTTTGCTTTTCTTTCCGTCTTCACGATTTTTTTCAAAGTCTTGGAAAATCGTCTGGTCAACCAATTCCTCTCCATTTTGCTTTTTGGTAAACTGCTGCATCACATCAAAAAATCCATATACCCAAATGACCGGCAGGATAGCAAGAAACAGCAGAAACTCTCCTGCACCTGTCAATATGGAAACAAACAGCACCATGATAATCAGCCCTAAGAAAGTGGACAATAGTGTTATCCCTCGGTACATCAATCCTAATTGAATATGTCCTAAACCAGGCACAAAGGATAAAACAATGGTGTAAAAACGCTGTGATTCTATTGTATTTACAAGCACTGTTCTCTCCGTTCCATCACCTGTCTGACTGCTTGGGAGAACCTGTCTTTTAAAATAGCGGCTAGCTGTAATATAAGTGTCCAAAATGCTTATGCAATAGATGAGAAAGCCAATAAAAATAACGGCTGCAACAACCCCATCCATATATCCAGACATGCTAAACAGAAATATCGAGAATACAGCCAGTCCGAATACAGCTGCTCCATACAAGGACCCTCTTATCCGGTTTCCAATGTAAAATAGTCCGCCTCCCGGAAAGAAAGCTAATATAAATGCGGCAAACGGGTTTTTCATTTTTTCTTTTCCTCCTTCATACTCATACTCCCATCAAATGTATTTAGCCAAGAAAATGTTTTATCAACAAAGCCTACTTTTACCTCTTCCTGTTTCATTGGCATTTCTGCCTTCTGAATGCTTTCAGTATGTTTGATAATCGATTGGAAAACTCCAGTCGTCATCAAAACTAGTGTAATGCTGGCCGCAATTGCGTAGTGAAAGATAGAGGATTGATAGAATGATTTTTTCTTTTTCGGTTTTACAACAGGTATATCCATTAATTCTGCCTGTTCCTGTGTAATTTTTTGCATGATTTGATCTGTGAAGCCTTCCACATCCGAAATAGACGGTAGTTCCTGTTCTTGTGCTTCTACTGCTTGGACATACAAATCAAGACAATGATCACATCCATATAGATGGTCTTCCATTTGTGAACGATTACCCTCGTCCAGTTCATCCTTTGCATACTCTAGCCATTGTTCAAAAGAATAGTGTGTTATCATAAGAAATCCTCCTCCTTCCAATGCTTCTTCAACCAGATTCTTGCCCGGTACAGTTTTGTTTCAATTGTTTTGACTTGAACATTTTGCTCTTCTGCCAATTGCTGATAGCTCTTTTCCGCAATATAGTAGCCATAAATAACATCACGGTAGTTATCTGGAATATCGTTGAGCTTTTCTCTTAACAGCTTGCGCTGCTGCCTAATGAGCACTTCTGCTACTACATTGTCTTTTTTTCCTGTATCCAGCTCGATTTGTTCTGTAATGTCCTCTTTTCTTCTTTGCTGTTTTCGCTTAACATCAATCGAATGATTGACAGCAATTCTCGTTATCCAAGTCTTAAATCCTTGGTTTTCATATTTAGGGAGAGAGTAATAAATTTTAAGGAATACTTCCTGTGCAGCATCTTCAGCTTCCTTCTGATCCTTCAGGATGCTGTAAATTGTGCGAAATACATCTTGGCGATACTTCTCGACGAGCTGTCTAAATGCATCATCATCTCCAAGTTTGACTAACTCAATCAACTCTTGATCTGCTATTATTCTCTCCCCCCTTCTAAACATGTTCACATAATAGACGTTATAAAATGCTCAACCCCTACACCAATGTTATATTTTTTTCAATTAATAAGCTTTCCAGCGAGTCATACTTTTTTATAGTAACATTTTTCTGATCTTATAAAGATGTTTTTTGTCGGATTAAGTTAGGAATGATTTATGAAACTATTATGGGGAACATTCCGTATTACAATGGAAGCAATTATCATAAGGAGGTTTATGTTAATGATATATTTATTATCATTGCTCGCGTTAACGCTTAATCCAATTGTTTGGAAAGCTTATTATCGCAGTAAAGTTTTTTTATACACACAGCTTCTGCGCGTCATACTTGGAGCGATTATCATCTTTATTTTAACTTATTTCCAGCTTATCGATTATTCTGTGCAGGCTGCAATTAAGTTTAGCTTATTTTATTTAGCGCTGTTCTTTTTGGCTGACATCATTTATCGGAAAGCAAAAGGATTTTATTACACAAGCTTTCTCGGGATTGCCATGCTGGTCGCAAGTGCTTACTTCCAATTTGTTTATCCTTTGACAATAGCTAATGATAAGTATGATTTTGTAGCAGCAAAGGCCACTGTTGCCAAAGAGCAAGAAGAATCTACAGATGAACAGCATATTGCTGTGGTTCCGGAAAAATACGCAAGGTATCGAAGTGAAAAAAAGCTTGGGGAGCTGTCACATGCCTCCTACTATGACCTCGGGGAATCTACTTTGCAAAAAATCGACGATCATCTTTATTGGGTAACGCCCATTGAATACACAGGCTTCTTTAAATGGATGAAAGATGTGCCTGTTCCTGGATTCGTTAAAATGAGTGCAGAGGATGAAAATAAAGATGCCGTTTTAGTAAAATCAGAAATGACTTATGTTCCATCTGCCTATTTCAACGAAGACTTAAAGCGTCTTGTAAGAAAAAAACACAAGGACTCTGTCCTGCTCGAAGCAAGCTTTGAACCCGATGATAATGATAAGCCCTATTATGTTGTTCCATATGGGGACTACAATAAATTTAGGGAAATTGTCGATGTAAAGGGCATTTATATTATTGACCCAGAAAGCGGGGAAATAAAAGATTATAAGATGAACGAGATTCCTGCATTTATCGATCATGTCATCCCAACAAGTGTAGCGGAAGATTGGAATGAATGGTATGGAAAATATGTGCATGGCTTCTGGAATACTATTTTCTCTAAAGAAGATATAAAGGTGCCAACAGAATGGGAAGACATAGATGAAGTGAACGGAGTGTTCAATAAGGATCTTGCGTTAAACTGGTTTACAGATTTCACTCGTCCTAAATCAGACAGCGGCAGCATGGTCGGCTACTCTCTCATAAATGCCAGAGATGGCAAGCTCACATTCTATGAGAATGCAAATGGATCGTTAAATGGAAAGTCTGCCATCAATGTGGCGGAAAAGACATTCAGAGCGGAAAAATATGAAGCTGGCACGCCTATACTTTATACGATCTATGGCCAGTTTACATGGGTAGTTCCTTTGATGGACAGCAACAACGTGCTGAGGCAAATTGTTCTTGTCAACGCCAAGGATGAGAAGGTTTACAGCTACAGCAATGAAAAATCAAAGCTATTTAATGATTATAAATATGCAATTGCTACATTGCTAAAGGACGATAACACAGTTCCTACCGATTTGGCTGATATGAAGGAATTACAAGGGACAATCAGCAATGTCTATAAATCAGAAATGGAAGGCAGCACTGTCGTCCGCTTTATGGTAGATAAAGATAAACGAATATTCCAAGTGTCATCTAATGATTTCCCTTACAGCATCTTCCTAGAAAAAGGGATGAATGTTTCTGTGAAATATATGGATACAGAAGAGGTTGTTGTCAGTGTCCAAGAACTTGTCATGGCAGGATTTGAATAGACTATATTTGTCACAAGAGCCGCCTATCAATTAAAATTGGCGGCTTTTTTGCCGTTTTTTTAAAATCATGTTATTCAGGAACAAGTATACTTTTCTGCTTGCATATACTAACATAGGAAATGGGAATATTTATCATACCGTCAAAGGAGAATGCTTTTGTATACGATATTAATCGCATATTTAATAGGATCTATTCCAGCTGCCATTATAATAGGTAAGATGTTTTTTGGTATCGATATAAGAAAGCACGGCAGCTTTAATCCAGGAGCAACGAACTCTATTCGCGTTCTTGGGAAAAAAGCTGGTCTCGCCGTACTCATCTTCGATATCGGCAAGGGTGCACTAGCTGCAGCTCTTCCAATTTTATTGCACCAGGATATCGATCCGATTTACACAGGTTTGGCGGCTGTAATCGGCCATTGTTTCCCTGTGTTCGCAGGCTTCCGTGGCGGAAAGGCCATCGCCACTACAGCAGGTATGCTGATTGTCGCAAATCCTGTTATGTTCTTGGTTGTCTACTTAACATTTATCGCTGTTATCTGGATAACTAAATATGTATTCCTCGGCAGCATATCTGTCGGAATTACGATATTGCTGTATGCCCTATTCGATGCTACTTTAGAACATGAACTTATATTTATCATCTATCTTTTACTGCTTATATACTTGCACAGATCCAATATTATTAATTTCTTTAATCACACTGAACCGAAAATAAATGATAAAACAATAAAAAAAGACCGCATCGGACCGAAAAAGATTAGCTAAGTATCTTCATTAGGACAAGCTTTGCAAAAAAAGTTCGAAAATTGCCAAGAGAACACTTTTCCTGGGAAATATGCAGAGAAAATGTCGAAATAAATGAAAAAACCAAGAGCAGTTAGCTCTTGGTTTTTCTACATTATCTTTTGTTTATTTCTTGAACAAGCAGCTTGTTGACCATTTGCGGGTTAGCCTGTCCTTTTGTTGCTTTCATGATTTGACCAACAAGGAAGCCGACAGCCTTTTGTTTGCCGTTCTTGAAGTCATCAATTGATTGCGGATTATTGTCCAATGCTTCGGAAATCACCTGAAGGAGAGCTCCTTCATCCGAAATTTGCACTAATCCTTTATCTTTAACGATTTGTTCTGCGTCGCCGCCGTTTTCAATCAGCTCTTTGAACACTTGCTTAGCAATTTTGCTGGAGATTGTCCCATCTTCAATGAGTTTAATCATGCTTGCAAGACTCTCTGGAGTCAGTGCAACATCTGCCAGCTCTTTTCCTTCTGCATTCAAGTATGCTGATACATCACCCATAATCCAGTTAGAGGCAAGCTTAGGATCTGCTTTAGCATTTACTGTCGCTTCAAAGAAATCTGCCATTTCTTTCGTAACAGTCAATACATTAGCATCGTATTCAGGCAAGCCTAATTCTTCTACATATCTCTTCTGACGAGCATCAGGAAGCTCTGGAATTTCCGCACGAATTCTAGCTTTCCAATCTTCATCGATATATAGGTCCATTAAGTCTGGCTCTGGGAAATATCGATAATCATCTGAACCTTCCTTAACACGCATCAATATTGTTGTATTTGCTGCTTCATCATAACGACGTGTTTCCTGCTCTATCACACCGCCGCCAAGAACAACTTCACGCTGACGCTTTTCCTCGTATTCAAGACCTTTTCTAACAAAGTTAAATGAATTTAAGTTCTTCAATTCTGTTTTTGTTCCGAATTCTTCTTGTCCAACAGGGCGAATGGAAATATTCGCATCACAGCGTAAAGAGCCTTCTTCCATCTTACAGTCAGATACTCCAGTATACTGGATGATTGATTTCAGTTTTTCCAGGTATGCATATGCTTCGTTTGGTGTTCTGATATCAGGCTCTGAAACAATCTCAATCAAAGGTGTTCCTTGGCGGTTAAAGTCGACTAGAGAATAACCGTCACCATGGTTCAGCTTTCCAGCATCCTCTTCCATATGAACACGTGTGATTCCGATTCTTTTCTTATAACCGTCCACTTCTATATCGATATAGCCATGCTCACCGATTGGTTTATCAAACTGAGAAATTTGATATGCTTTCGGATTATCTGGATAGAAATAGTTTTTACGGTCAAACTTTGTTTCTGTTGCAATTTGGCAGTTCAATGCCATTGACGCTTTCATACCGTAATCGACAGCTTTTTTGTTCAAGACCGGCAATACGCCTGGATAACCTAAATCGACAACTGTCGTATTTGTATTTGGTGCAGCCCCAAAATGGTTCGGGCTTGCAGAAAATATCTTCGATTCTGTTTTTAATTCCACATGGACTTCAAGTCCTATGACTGTTTCAAATTCCATTTATTTCACCCCTTACAGCGTTGGTTTTTGCTTATGATAGTCCGTTGCTTGTTCAAATGCATATGCCACTTTATAAACAGTTTCTTCATCAAAGTGCTTACCGATAATTTGCAAGCCAAGCGGCAATCCGTTTGTGAATCCGCAAGGAACAGAGATTCCAGGCACTCCAGCAAGGTTTACTGGAATTGTCAGAATGTCATTTGCATACATCGTCAATGGATCATTCACATTTTCACCGATTTTGAATGCTGGTGTTGGGGTTGTAGGTCCTACGATTACATCGTATTTCTCAAATACATCCTCAAAGTCCTTCTTAATAAGTGTGCGGACTTTTTGTGCTTTTTTATAGTAAGCATCATAATAACCAGAGCTCAATGCAAAAGTTCCAAGCATGATTCTGCGTTTCACTTCATCTCCGAAGCCTTCTGCCCTAGTCTTTTTATAGAGTTCAATTAAGCTTCCTGCATCTTCTGCACGGTAGCCGTAGCGGATTCCGTCAAAGCGGGACAAGTTAGCAGAAGCCTCTGAAGAAGACAGCAGATAATAAGTTGCCAACGCATATTTGCTGTGTGGCAATGATACTTCTTCCCATGTTGCTCCAAGCTTTTCTAACACCTTAAGAGCATCAAGCACAGATTGACGCACTTCCTCGCTTACACCTTCGCCTAAGTATTCTTTTGGCACTGCGATTTTCAAGTTCTTAATATCACCTGTTAAGCTCTTCGTAAAGTCCGGAACTGCCACATTTGCTGATGTGCTGTCCATCGGATCTACTCCTGAAATAGCTTTCAGCAAGAAGGCATTGTCTTCAACTGTTCTTGTAATCGGTCCGATTTGGTCTAAAGAAGACGCAAATGCCACAAGACCAAAACGTGAAATACGTCCGTATGTAGGCTTTAAGCCGACAACTCCGCAATAGGCAGCCGGCTGTCTGATAGAGCCGCCTGTGTCAGATCCAAGTGAAAACAGAACTTCTCCTGCAGCAACTGCAGCTGCTGATCCGCCTGATGAACCACCTGGCACTCTATCTAAACTCCAAGGGTTCTTTGTGTTCATATAATAGGAGTTTTCTGTTGATGACCCCATCGCGAACTCATCCATATTCAGCTTCCCGATTGTAATCGTGCCTGCATTATGTAATTTCTCCATAACTGTCGCATTGTAGATTGGCTGGAAGTTCTCCAATATGCGGCTAGAACATGTTGTTCTTAAATCCTTAGTGACAATATTATCCTTTATCCCGATTGGCAAACCGAACAGTGGACCTGTCGTTTCACCTGTAGCCAATCTTGCATCAAGCTGCTTCGCCTGATTAAAGGCATTTTCCTCATCTAATGTCATAAAGGCTTGTACTTTTTCATCTACGTCCTTAATTCTCGTGTATGCTTCCTGCACCAAATCTGTAACAGAAAGTTCTTTTTTAAGCAGCATTTCTTGTAAATCTGCCGCTTTTTGATCAAATAAGCTCATCCTCTTCCCTCCTTACTCAATAATTGATGGCACCTTGATCTGGCCGTCCTGATGCTCTGGAGCATTTCGCAGGACATCCTCGATTGGCAGGCCTTTTCCTGCAACATCTTCACGCAATACGTTTTTCGTATCGAGCACATGGGATGTTGGTACAACACCTTCTGTATCCAGCTCATTCAACTGCTCAGCAAATGAAATGATTGCATCAAGCTGTTTCTGAAATTTTTCAGCTTCATCTTCTGTAATCGCAAGCCTCGCAAGGTTTGCAACATGCTTTACTTCTTCTTTTGTAATCCTTGACATAATTGTCACCTCCAAGTACGTTCCATGCAATAATCTGATGATATCAAACAAGCCTCTATTAAGGCAACAAGAACAATGAAGTATTTGTTATCCTTCCAAAAATCTTGCCTTTATAAGGCTGCCCCAATTTACTTCATTAGGAAAAAAGCTATAATTGGATTACAATAGTAATATTATTAAGATACTTTAAAGTTGGTGAACTACAATGGCAAATGAAATAGATATGCTTAAACTGGAAAATCAGCTCTGTTTTTTGCTTTACGCCAGTTCAAGAGAAATGACTAAAAAATACAAAACTTTGCTTGAGGATCTTGATGTGACTTATCCTCAATATTTAGTTCTACTGTTATTATGGGAGCATGAGGTGCTAAGTGTGAAAAGCATGGGAGAAGAGCTGTACCTTGATTCAGGCACATTAACTCCAATGTTAAAACGGATGGAACAGAACGGTCTTATCAAGAGGGAACGTTCCCAAGAAGACGAGCGCTCTGTTATGGTATCGTTAACAGAACAAGGCAAAAGCCTTAAAGAAAAAGCAGCCTGCATTCCAGCAGAAATATTCAAGCTTTCTAATAAAGAACCACAGGAATTTAGTCAGTTAAAAAATTCCCTGGCTCATCTTTTACAGCAGCTTGCCAAATAAAAAAGAAGCGTCTTTAAAAAGGCGCTTCTTTTTAGGTATAAAAAAACCATCACATGTAGGCGATGGTTTTTTGATTTATTATGCAGCAATAACTTCAAGTGTAACGTCAATATTGCCTCTAGTTGCTTTAGAGTATGGGCAGAAATTATGTGCTTTATGAACAAGATCTTCTAAAGTAGCTTTATCTACGCCAGTACCTTTGACAGACAATTTAACACCAAGTTTAAAACCTTGGTCTGTTGGATCTTTTATAAGGCTGACACTTGCTGTCACTTCTGATTCAAATTTCACACGTTCTTTTCCTGCGATCATCTGAAGAGCTCCATCGAAACAAGCTGCATAGCCTGCTGCAAACAGCTGCTCTGGGTTAGTTGCATCCTCAAGCTGTTTTGCTCTTGGTGTGCCAGGCATTGCTGTTTCTAATTGAATGACATAATCCTCTGATTCTACTCTTCCTTCTCTTCCGCCAACCGCTTTTACAGATGTAGTGAACAATGTTTCTGACATAGTTAAACCCTCCAATTAAATAATGTTTTACACAATTGTATTGTACACAATTTAATTTTACATTACAAGTTATATAACTTACTTTTTTTACATTTCCCATAAATAAACGAAATATCCTGTTGTTTTTTGTATATCACGTGCCTGTCCCTTTTAAACCTCATCTAAAGAAACAAGGGAAAAGAATCAGCATTCTTTTCCCTCTCGCCATAAACCTTATTATCTTTTGAAGAGCTTAGCAAAAAATCCTTTTTTCTCTTTCGGTTCGTCTGCCTTCTTTTCTGCTGAATTTTCTGTTACATAAATATCTTCTTTGTCTACTGCATGGTCATATGCTATCAGCAAACCGATATCACTGTTATAATCGTTATTTGTTACAATTGTATATTCCATGTTTTGCTGATTGGCGATTTTTAAGTACTTAGACAAATAGGAATAATCCAAGTGGCCGTTTAAATAAAGTTTTGCCCCCTTATTGCCTTTAATAGCTTCCTCTGCCTCTTTATAGACATCTGGTTCTCTTACTTGGCTCTGCCTCAAAGCAAGAACAATCCTTTCCCTGATTGTTCCGAGAAACTGCCTTCTTTCTTCAGGCTTTGTTTCTTTAGTGCCGTACATACCTTGCTGCAGGTAATCATCTAAATTTGGATTTGTCATTCTTTCCAACTCCTTATATAGATACTCTTTACCACTATACTAAAAAAATTCCACCTACAGTCATTGAAATTGTTGCAAAAAAAGGAAAATAAAAAAGACTACCCCGTATTGGGATAATCTTTATACCTTACTGATAAATATGAACGAACGGTTCATCCTGACCTGCATCTCTGACTATCAGTGCTTCTTCTCCATTTGCAGAAGTTATGCTAACCTGTACTGCCTGGTTTGTGTCTTTGAAACGATCCATCACTTTCCCAGCTACATATTGGGAGAAACCGATGACTTCTGTCGCTCCATAAAATTGTATCTTCATCTCAATGCTGAGGCTCCGCAGCTTATTGTTTATATAAAATCCTTTGCCGATTACACCATTGAAATTCGGGAAATATTCTTCAATATCATTTTGAAATTTTGAGAAGGCAGCATTTTCTGTTTTATACTGGCTATCATTATTCGGATAAATCACATACTTCTCATTTATACTTTTCCACTCACCTAAAGAAGATTCTCCACTTCCTGCATTCGCATAAGCAATAAAATTGCCTGGTACAACAGAGGACGTCTCTTTTTGTTCAAACAAGGCGATGTTGATTGGTACATTTTCTAAGCCTTCGATTTTTCTGAGCCTTTTGATAACCTCTGCAGCAATTTTCTTCCCTTCTCTTTGAAGTGTTTGCTGACTAATATCTTTCTTTTTTGTAGATCCGTTATTTTTTTCCTGATAATAATAAACCGAATTTAGTGCAAGGCCGATTGTCACACCGCCCAGCTCCAATTTATTTGTTTCTTCATTTTTCACTAAATAATCATGCTCGAGAATATGTGCAAGATATATCGGATCCATCTCTCCACTTTCTGCTTGGCTCTTATCTTCATCAGAAGGATTCAACCCGACATTGTCACTTTCAGACATTTTCTTATCTTTCAGTTCCTTCGCTGTGTACTTTCTGTTCAGCCATGAAGCAACTGTTGAACTATTCAAATACTGCCCCTCTTGAAAATAATAGTTTTCTGTACTGAATGTGTTTTGGGCAACTCGCATCAAACCGCTCTCAAACTCACTGATGTCGTACCTTGAATTTAAATTATTGACGACAAGCCCTCTCGCCTCCGATGTTTTGAAAGGAAGACTCATGCTGTAATACTCATCCGATATTTTGAATTTCGGCAGGATGGCTGTCTCCGTTTCATTATCGCCTGTTTCACTCTTTACTTCCTCTTCTTTCTGGAAGTTGGGGGCACAGGCAGTAAGTAGAAAAACGAGACTGGCTATAAATAAAAAGCTTCTTTTCATCAACATTACACACCTTTAACCTTTAGTTCTTCCAACAGCTTATCCTCATCCCAAACTTCAATTCCCAGCTGTTCTGCTTTCGTCAATTTGCTGCCTGCATCCTCACCGGCGATTACGAGATCTGTTTTTTTGCTGACACTTCCCGTAATCTTCCCGCCTAAAAGCTCGATTTTTTCTTTCGCTTCATTACGGGAAAGCTGCTCTAGTTTACCAGTTAAAACAATTGTTTTTCCGGCAAACACGCTGTCTGAATCCTCAAGTGCAACAGGTCTTGCACCTGTATATTCCATGTTTACTCCAGAAGCTTTAAGCTCCTCAATCAGCTCTGCAGCCTCTTCCTGCTCGAAGAATGCAACAATTGAATCAGCCATTTTATCGCCTATCTCATTAATTGCTTTTAAGTCTTCAACACTCGCATTAGCCAATGCGTCCATATTGCTGAATTCCATCGCAATCGTCTTAGCAGCCTTCGCTCCAACATGACGAATTCCTAACCCAAACAACAGCCTCTCTAAGGAATTACTTTTAGATGCAGCAATAGCATTCAACAAGTTCGTCACAGACTTTTCGCCCATTCTTTCCAGATTAATAAGCTGCTCATATGTAAGCTTATAGAGGTCAGCAACATCTTCAATCAGCTTTTCAGAAAACAGCTGACTAACAACCCTTTCGCCAAGTCCGTCAATATTCATGGCATTGCGGGACACAAAGTGGATTAGCCCTTCTCTTATTTGGGCAGGACATTTAGGATTAATGCAGCGCAGAGCCACTTCTCCTTCAATTCTTACCAGTTCACTGCCGCATTCAGGACATTCAGTCGGCATGATAAAGTCCTGCTCTTCGCCTGTTCGTCTTTCCACAAGAACATTCACGACCTCAGGAATAATGTCGCCCGCTTTTTTTACAACAACACTGTCGCCGATTTTAATATCTTTTTCGCGAATTAAATCTTCATTATGCAAAGATGCCCGTTTGACAGTAGTCCCCGCCACCTTAACAGGGGCAAGCAACGCTGTCGGCGTCAACACACCTGTTCGTCCGATGCTTAGCTCGATATCAAGGAGCTTTGTGACAACCTCTTCAGCAGGGAACTTATAGGCGATTGCCCATCTTGGACTTTTCGCAGTAGTACCTAACTCGTCTTGCTGCTCCAAGCTGTCAACCTTAATAACAATTCCATCGATTTCATATGGAAGATGAGGGCGCTTATCCTGCCAGCCTTCCACATACTGAAGTACATCCTCAATTGTTGCACAACGCTGTCTTTCTTTATTCGTTTTAAAGCCTAGCTCATCTAACAAATCAAGTCCTTGGCTGTGAGATCGCACACCTGTTTCTCCAGGATCTCCAATCGCATAAAGGAAGATGTCAAGATTTCGGGAAGCCGCAATCCTCGGATCAAGCTGTCTGAGAGAGCCAGCTGCCGCATTCCTTGGGTTGGCAAACGGCTCTTCTCCGTTCTCATCTTTTGCTTTATTCAGTGCTTCAAAGGATTTCTTCGGCATGAAGGCTTCGCCTCGCACTTCAATGCTTACAGGCTGATTTAACCGAAGAGGGATGGAGCGAATTGTCTTTAAGTTCGCTGTAATATCCTCCCCAGTAGTGCCATCACCGCGTGTCGCTCCCAGTTCAAACAATCCATCTACATAGCGAAGCGACACAGCCAGTCCATCTATCTTCAGCTCACAAACATAAGAAAAGTTGTCTCCAATTGCTTGGCGCACCTTTCTGTCAAAATCACGTAAATCAGCTTCATTAAAGGCATTCCCAAGACTAAGCATCGGTGTCTCATGCTGGACCTTTGAGAACATATCCAAAATTTCCCCTCCAACCCTTTGGGAAGGAGAGTCGCTTGTCTTTAATTCAGGAAATGTTTGTTCCAAATCAACAAGCTCTTTTAAAAGAGCATCATATTCTGCATCGGGAACAGAGGGATTATCAAGTACATGATATTCATAGTTATATTTATTTAAAAGGTTATGCAATTCCTTTACCCTTTTTTCTGCTGCTTGTAGATCCATACTTCCATTCCTTTCTCGTTCATCAGCCTTTTTGGATCGGCGCAAATTTCGCCAATAGTCTCTTTATGCCTACCGGACTTGGGAATGCAATATCAAGCTCCTTGGAGTCTCCGTCTCCCTTAACGCTTACTACCGTACCGGTTCCCCATTTACCGTGAACCGCCTTATCTCCGACATTCCAGCCAATATCCTCTCCACCTGTTGTCCTTGCCGCAGGGCGTATAACTGCTTTTCTTGCTGCAGGTGCTGCCGGTCTGGCACTGAATCTCGATTCGCTCTTTCTTTCTGGAACTCCTTCTAATAAATCTTCTGGTATTTCCTTAATGAAACGGGAAGGAGGATTCATATTCGTACGACCAAACAATGTTCTCATTTGAGCGTTTGTTATGAACAGCTGCTGTTCTGCCCTTGTAATCCCAACATAGGCAAGTCTTCTTTCCTCCTCCATTTCCACTTCCTCCATAAGGGAACGGGAATGCGGGAAAACTCCTTCTTCCAGACCAATCAAGAATACTACTGGAAACTCCAGTCCTTTTGCCGAGTGGAGCGTCATTAGTACAACAGCATCTGCCTGATTGCCGTCATCATCAAGCTTATCGATGTCTGCAACAAGAGCTAAATCTGTCAGGAAGGCAATTAAAGACTTGTCTTCATTCGTGTCCTCAAAGTTTTTCGTAACAGACATGAACTCCTCGATATTCTCAATTCTGCTTTGGGATTCAATCGATTTCTCTGCTTTCAGCGCCTCTAGATAACCAGACTTTTCAATCACTTCCTCCACCAGCTCCGTTACAGACAAGTACTCCTGCATTTCACTGTACTTACGGATGAAGTTGTGGAATTCTGCTACTGATTTTGTGATTTTTGGGCTTAATCCAATTAGCTCAACTGATTCAATCGCATCATACATAGACATATCATGCATTGCTGCAAAATTAGCGATTTTATCGATAGAGCTTGAACCAATCCCTCGTTTCGGCACATTTATGACCCTTTGCAAGCTAATATCATCATCGGGATTTGCAATCAGTCTTAAATAAGCAAGTGTATCTTTAATTTCTTTTCTATCGTAGAACTTTATTCCCCCGACAATGGAATATTCAATATTTGATTTTAGAAGCATTTCTTCCATTACACGAGATTGAGCATTTGTACGGTAAAGAATCGCAATATCAGCCAGTTTTTTTGAGGTTTCTCTTCTGATTTCTTGGATCTTACCAATCACAAATTGTGCTTCCCCTTGCTCACTGTCTGCACGATAGTAATGAATTTTATTTCCATCTTCATTTTCCGTCCACAGATTTTTATCTTTTCTGCCTGTGTTGTTTTCAATAACTTTGTTGGCAGCTTGAAGAATCTTCTTCGTAGAACGGTAGTTTTGCTCAAGCATGACCACCGTTGCGTTCGGGTAATCCTTCTCGAATGAAAGGATGTTGGCAATATCCGCCCCGCGCCAACGATAAATAGACTGGTCAGAATCACCTACAACACAAAGATTGCGGAATCTGCTTGCAAGCAGTTTTACAAGCATATACTGAGATCTATTCGTATCTTGATACTCGTCTACATGAATATACTGGAACTTGCGTTGATAAAATTCAAGAACTTCCGGTACACGCTGGAACAAGTGGATTGTCTGCATAATCAAGTCATCGAAATCCAAAGCGTGGTTCTTTCTTAAACGTCTTTGGTATTCGGTATATACATCACTGGCAATCTGAGCGAAATAATCCCCTGCTGTTTTTGCATATTCCTCTGGTGTAATCAGTTCGTTTTTAGCAGAGCTGATGCTTGCCAATATCGCCCGAGGATCATGTTTCTTCGGATCGATGTTTCTTTCCTTTAAAATTTGCTTTACTACAGACTGTTGGTCTGTCGTATCCAAAATCGTAAAGTTTCTGTTATAGCCGATTCTGTCGATATCCTTCCTCAGGATGCGGACACACATGGAGTGGAATGTGGAAATCCAGATATCCTCGCTCGCGCCGCCAAGCACTCCTGCAATCCTATGTCTCATTTCCTTTGCTGCTTTATTCGTAAATGTTATCGCTAAGATGTTGTATGGATTAACCCCTTTTTCAACCATCAAATAAGCGATTCTTTGTGTAAGCACTCTTGTCTTTCCACTTCCTGCTCCTGCCATTATAAGAAGCGGGCCTTCTGTTGCCTTAACAGCCTTTTGCTGTTCAGGATTTAAACCATTTAATATTTTATCTGTTAAAAATTGCATTATCTCACCGCCATAAGAACATATATTCTATAATACCTTTTTCCGTTTTTGTAATCAATGCAGATTCTTTATTTTCACGGTGCTTAAAGCAGCCGCTATATCATCATAAATAATATTTCCAACAACCACTACATCTGCCTCGAGCGCCATTTTCTGCGCGTCATCCAGTGATCTTATTCCTCCGCCGTAAAAAAGGACAGTATCGGTCAGATTTCTTTTCGCTGCCTTGACAACCTCCACGTCTCCGTAAGAACCGCTGTACTCAAGATAAAAAATAGGCAGGTGCAACATTTTCTCTGCCATCATTGCATATGCAGCAACATCAAGGGCATCGAGGTCGGTATTCGCATCTGTTGCTTTAGCTGCTTTGCAATCACTGTTTAAGATGCAATAGCCTTGGACAAGTATCTCTTCCCAATTCATAATCTCACCATATTCCTTTACTGCTTCATGATGCAGACCTGTCACCCATTTTGTATCCTTGCTGTTTAAGACAGTTGGTATGAAGTAAAGATCAAAACCGGGAGTAATAGCATCGATTGTTGATATTTCTAGTATGCAAGGAACTGTATATCTTCTGACTCGGGACATGATGCTCAGCACATTTTCAAGCGTAACCCCATCTGTCCCGCCAATGATAATCGCATCTGTTCCTGATTCAGCTATTTTCTCTAAATGTTCATCTGAAATTTCTTTATTCGGATCTAATTTAAAAACGTGACGCCACTCACGGACATTGTACATGCAAAAATCCTCCATTCTAACTTCCATTACATCATTATAGCATTTGTGTATGTTACAAAAAAGAAATGAAAGGCGGGAATTATGCATGTAAATATTTGCAGGATATTTCGTTATGAATAACAATAAGTTTCACGTAGTTCTGCTTTATAATAGGACGATTTTGTAAGAGACAATGTTTCAGCAAGCTCAGCTTTTTTAACTAAACAAAAAAGCAGGCAATCATTGCCTGCTCAGGAAAATATCTTATTCACTTTCTTCTTCCGAAGTCTTGTCTTCTTGAATTCTGTCCAATGCCATAACATAGGCGTCATTGCCGTAGTTCAAGCATCTTTTCACACGGGAGATTGTAGCTGTGCTAGCACCAGTTTCTTTTTCAATGCTATGATAGGTATTTCCTTCTCGCAACATTCTTGCAACCTCAAGACGCTGTGAAAGTGATTGAATTTCATTAACTGTGCATAAATCATCGAAAAATTGATAGCATTCTTCTAAATTCTCTAATGAAAGGATGGATTTAAATAGCTGATCCAGCTCTTTCCCTCTTAGTTTATCAATTTGCATTTCATGACCTCCATCGGTTACATATATTAGTTTATTGTGTCTCTAATGAAACGGCTGCGTCTAATCCAGGATCAGAAGGTATGATATTTATCCATGTCTTTCCGGGAACAAGTCCTATTTGCCGGTCACCGTCAAACGGAAGAAGCCGGCCATCTATGTTTTTCCATTCAACCTTATTCCACTTGCCTTTTTGAAGCAAGTAGCCATCTCCACCAGATTGCAAATCTATATCTCGTCTGCCTTTGCTGTCGGCTGTGTGATGTTCTGCTTCCAAAATGAACACATTGCTTACGGCAACAGGCATGCCGGATTCGTAATCCACGGTTTTTTCGCCGTTTGAATACCTGATATACTTTTCAGTGTCTTTATCATAATAGAATAAAGAATTGTACTGTGGGTTCGAACCATAATATATGGATATTTTATTCGCTGCTTCCCCTTGTATTTGGTTTACCTCTTGTTCATTTAAAAAGGTGAGCGGTCTAGGTGATACATCCATATCATAATTATTTTGTTGCGCCCCTTTTAATATATTGCTATAGCTGATATACGAATTATGAGGCGCTTGCCTTTGAGCGGAACGCTGAAACAATGTTCCGTCATACTGCATACCGTTAAGATTATCAATAAAGCCCTCTGTCAACAGCCTCTTTGCTTCCGGACTATAACCATGCGCAATATAAAGGCCATCATAACCTTTAGCAAGTTCAATATAGTAGTCTCTTGCGCTTCTGACAGGCCCAATCAGCTTTGGAGCCTTGCTCTGATAGATGGCAAGAAACCTTGTTATCTCTCCTTCAGCCAGAACCTCATATACAATATCAGCATCAGTTAAACCAGTCTGCGGCCTTGCTTTCGGATGATTATTCACCATAACGCTGACTGCTCGCTCACTGCTTTTCACATCTGCAGACAGGCCTGTCAGAGGAAATGTATACCCTAAATCCTCCACACTGCCTTCGTCCTTGCCAGCATCACCGCCCTGATGATTTTCATCATGTGTGCCTACACTTTCCGGTTCTTTGCTGCATGCTGTCAATAAAAGAAAAACTGCCGCCAAAAACAATACTATGCTCTTTTTCATAAATCCTCCTAATAGCGCGTTTTTTTTAAACCTGCTAGGAAGAATGGGCGGAAAAACGCTGAAGGCAAACAGTGGTTCTCTGTAAAAATAGGCTAAAAAGGCTGCACTTACTAAGAATACGTACCAGATTGATTTGCTGTTACACGGGCTACAATCAATATTTTATTGCTATATTGTTGCCTTTTTATACATATATCAGAATATTCTCATTTATAAAAGGATCTCTTTTATATTTTAACGCATTATTGACGGAAAGAGTACATTTTTATTCATGACATCATATAAACCTCTCTGGGTAATTCTTATATACGGTAGATGGGTAGCGGAAAAGAAAACAAGCGTATATATTGGATCGTCAAAAGGAAAGCCAGCATCCTTAATATATTGTAATAACTTTTTTTCTGTCTTAATCAATTCATTAACAGACATATCAGCCATTACACCTTTTAAAGGCAGCGGCAGCTCTAAAGCCAATTGGCCGTCCTTGTATATGACAATTCCTCCGCCTATCTCTTTCATCCTATTGAAAGCCTTTATCATGTCTTTCTGATTTTTTCCTAAGAGGATAATATCTCCATCGCCTGTATAAGAGCTTGCCAAACCGCCTATTTCCTTCGAGAATCCTTTAAGAAGTGTGTTTATTCTCCAATTTCCGTTTCTTCCTAACAGCATAAAGAAACACTCATCATGATTTTGGGAAAGCGCCTCACCAGATACATCAATGGAAATGGAGTATGGTTTTGTGATAACAGAGTTTTCAAGCTTTATTCCGAATGGCATGGAGAATTGCATATCGTCATAAGTCAATTCCCAGTCCAGCTTTAATGGCTCAAAACCAAATTCCACCCAATCAATGGAAGGGTACGCCTCTGTCACTATCTCACCTGCCCGCTTTACCCAGACTCCTTTTGCCAAAACAGAGTGAGGTGTTGGATCAGCGATGTCCTTTAGGAAATTAATATTAGCGACTCTGCCAGTCGCAATATTTCCGTGCAGGTGCTCAATATTGTAGTATCTTGCAATATTTATGGTTGCCATATTATAGGCATCCACAGAAGGAATTCCTTGTTCCATTGCTATGCGGATAAGCTGGTCAATATGCCCGCTTTCATAAAAATAGGACGGAGACCCATCTGTTGTCAGCATGCATTTATCAAACTGGCTGATTCCAAGCTCCTTCATTTCTTTGACAAGCTTTGGCAAATCAGGGCGTATAGATGAGTATCTGAGACTGACCATATAACCTTGCATCAGCCGGTCAAGCACTTCCTTGCCTGTCATTGCCTCATGATCACTGTCAACTCCAAGCAGCATCAGCTTTGCTAATGTTTTTTCCGATGCTCCGGGAAAATGTCCCTCTACTTGCTTTCGCATCCGTTTCGTCTCTTGAATCCAATGGAGCATCATATCATCACCATCCAACAGTTGCGGCCAACCGCTAAGCTCCCCACCTTGAATGACAGCATCATGCTCAAGCCAGCTTTTAACATTGCTGTGGGAGAATACTTTTTCCTCTTCTGCAAGCTCTGTCTGAGAATCATACCGGCACCACCAAAACATTGACGTTGGAAGGTTCCGCATCTGACTCATAAAAGAAAACGCTTTCTTTTTTTCTAACTGCAAAGCCAATAGAAGGTTATCATTTATGAGCGTTGTTGTTCCAAATTGAGATGTATATTGAGCAAGTGTAAGGGGATTATATATTTGAAAAGGATGGGAATGCGGTTCTATATAGCCCGGCACTAAATATTGACCATCACAATCAATAATTTCACTGCCGCGGACATTTCCAGGCATCTCTTGCCCGACATAAATGATTCTATCTTGGTATATCCAAATGTTTGCACAAATCCATTTTCGCAAAATCTGATTAAGATATTTTGCGTTTTGCAATATGATGGATGGCGCAATTTCGCCATTTAGGACGGAAACATGTTTTCTTAACAATTTGTTTTTCCAACGGTAACGTTGCTCTAACATTGTTTTCTCCCCTTTGTATTTGCAGCTTTTGTTTTTATTTTAAAAAAATGGAAATGTTTATCATTAAAATCATTTTATCACAGAAAGATTTTTCTAATATTACTATTGCGTTAAATTTTCTAAGGAGGCTGTTTTTATTATGAACCCTAAGCAAAATATCAGCTTGATAAATGCAATGATTCGCATCACACTTGGCTTTACCTTTTTAGCCTGGAGCACAGCTAAGCTCGCAAAAAGACCTAATCAGCAATCCTATTTATGGATAGCTATGCTTGCTGGAATGAAAATCGCAGAAGGAATTGTGCGTTATTGTCCGATTGTTGCTCTATTTGACAACAGTAAGGGACATACACCTAAAAAAGACAATGAGCACACTGCCCACAAGGAAAATAAGGAAAAACCTAAGGATAGTGAAAAAGCTTCTCCTGCGGACATTCAAAACATCATGAGCGAATTTAATCCTGCAACCATCTTTTCACCTGAGGATATGAAAAAATAAACCACTAATGCCTGCAGCCTTGCTAGCCTGCAGGCTTCTTATTGTATTCGTAAATAATATGCAAAAGACTCATTATCCATACCTCTTACTTTTATTTCTCTTTGTAATTTTTCACCAAAGTATTGTTTATTGTTGTGTATGATTGGGAATCCAAATAGAGAAGCATGAAAAAAGAGTAAACGGAAATAAAACAAAAAGGAGAGATTGCATTGTCTAATCTAAACAATCCATTAGAACAATACTTTACAGGAGACTTCCCTAAGCAATATCAGGACCCGCCAGGACTGCAGCAAAAAATGGAGCCAGTGCCTGACTGCGGAGAAAAAAGCTACAAAGGAAATGGCAGATTGACAAACCGCAAAGCTCTTGTAACCGGAGGAGATTCTGGTATCGGCCGTGCAGCTGCTATTGCTTATGCTCGAGAAGGGGCAGATGTCGCAATCAATTATCTGCCAGAAGAACAGCCCGATGCAGAAGAAGTAAAGGAACTGATTGAAGCGGAAGGACGAAAAGCTGTTCTTATCCCTGGTGATTTAAGTGATGAGGCTTTTTGTGGTGAATTAGTTAAAAAAGCATATGATGAGCTCGGCGGTCTTGATGTGCTGGCGTTAGTAGCAGGCAAGCAGCAAGCAGTTGAAGATATTGCTGATTTGACGACAGAACAGCTTCGAAGCACATTTGAAATTAATGTATTTTCATTGTTCTGGGTTGTAAAAGCAGCGTTGCCACTTCTGCCAAAAGGGGCTTCCATTATTACGACTACTTCTGTTCAAGGCTATAATCCAAGCCCGAACCTGCTTGATTACGCTTCTACTAAATTTGCGATTACCGGATTTACACGCGGGTTGGCTAAACAAGTTGCCTCAAAAGGCATTCGTGTAAATACGGTGGCACCAGGTCCAATTTGGACAGCATTGCAGGTTACTGGAGGACAGCCTAGTGACAAAATTCCACAATTTGGTCAAAATACACCGTTGCAGCGAAGCGGACAGCCTGTTGAATTGTCTTCCGTATATGTGTTCCTTGCATCTGAGGAATCAAGCTACGTAACAGCACAAGTATATGGAATTACAGGCGGTATTGAACTAGCCTAACAAAAAAAGATCCCAACTGGGATCTTTTTTCATATTATTTAATTGCTTTAAAGCCGATGTCTTTTCTGTAGAAAACTCCATCGCTTTCCAGCTTTTCTAACTCTTTATATACCTTGTCTTGGGCAGCCTTAATTGTTTTGCTCTTAGCAGCAACAAGCAATACTCTGCCGCCGTCCACTGTAAAGTTACCGTCTTCGTCCAAACTTGTGCCAGCGTGGAAAATAGATACATCCTCCATCGTGTTTAAACCTTTGATGACAGCACCTTTTCCATAGCTTTCTGGATATCCTTTCGCTGCAACGACAACACCAAGCATATCCTCATCGTGCCACTCTATAACAGGAGTCTCTCCTTCAAGGATAGCAAGCAGCACTTCAACTAAATCAGATTTCATCCTAGGCAAAACAACCTGTGTTTCTGGATCGCCGAGGCGAGCATTAAATTCAATCACTTTTGGGCCTTCTTCTGTAGCAATAAGACCGGCATATAAGATTCCCGTAAACGATCTGTCTTCTGTAATCATTGCCTGTGCAGTCGGCTTAACGATTGTTTCAATGGCAGTCTGCACGATTTTCTCATCGATATGAGGAACAGGAGAATAAGCTCCCATGCCGCCAGTATTCGGTCCTTGATCACCATCATATGCTCTTTTATGGTCTTGAGCAATCTCTAATGGAATGACTGTGTCCCCATTGACGAAGGACATTAAGGAAAACTCCTCACCAGCCAGGAATTCTTCAATAACAACAGTCGCAGATGCATCACCGAATTTCGCACCGACAAGCATTTCTTCAATGCTTGCCAAAGCTTCTTCCAATGTCATTGCAACTGTTACACCCTTGCCTGCTGCAAGGCCGTCTGCCTTAATAACAATCGGCGCCCCATGCTCTAATATATATGCTTTAGCTTGCTCATAATCAGAAAATGTTTCATACTTTCCTGTCGGGATCTCATATTTCTTCATTAAATCCTTCGCAAAGGATTTACTGCCTTCAATTTCTGCTGCTTTTTGCCTTGGTCCGAAAACCTTCAGCCCAGCAGCCTCCAATTTATCAACAACACCTAACAGCAAAGGAACTTCAGGTCCTACTACCGTCAGGTCCACTTTATTATCTAGAGCAAATTCAACAAGCTTATCTACTTCTGTCTCTTCAATTGAAACGCGTTCGGCAACATCTGTCATTCCTACATTGCCTGGTGCTACAAAGATAGTTTCAACTAATTTGCTTTCTTTAATTTTTGTGCAAATCGTATGCTCTCTTCCACCACGGCCGATTACGAGTACCTTCATCATTTCCATCCTCCATCAAAGCTTTTAGTGTTTAAAGTGCCTTACTCCTGTCAATACCATGGCAATTCCATACTCGTTTGCTTTCTTGATGGAATCTTCATCTCTGATACTGCCGCCTGTTTGAATGATTGCAGTGACTCCAGCTTTTGCTGCTGCTTCGACTGTATCATCCATTGGGAAGAACGCATCGGAAGCCAATACTGCTCCAACTGCCTTTTCTCCAGCCTGTTCCAAGGCAATCTTTGCTGAACCAACACGGTTCATTTGACCTGCACCTACTCCTAAAGTCATTTCCTGATTATTAACGACAATCGCATTCGATTTCACATGCTTAACAACCTTCCAGCCAAACTTCAGTGCTTCCCATTCTTCATCTGTCGGCTTTTTGTCAGTTGGGATAGTGATTGTTGCATCATCCAATGTAAAATGGTCGAAATCTTGAACAAGCAAGCCGCCTTCAATTGTCGTAAATTTCATTTCCTTCTTGTTGCCTGCAGAGAATGGAATAGTTAACAGACGAATGTTTTTCTTCCCTTTAAGAATCTCTAAAGCCTCTTCTGAATAAGATGGCGCAATGACGATTTCTAAAAAGATTTCATGCAGCTTCTGAGCTGTTGCAGCGTCAACCTCTCTGTTCAATGCGACAATTCCTCCGAAAATAGAAACAGGATCTGCCTCAAATGCTCTTGTGTACGCAGTGAAAATATCCTCGCCTGTTCCAACTCCGCATGGGTTGCTATGCTTAATTGCAACAGCTGCTGGTTCTGTGAATTCTTTGACGATTTGAATTGCAGCATCTGCATCATTGATATTATTGTAAGAAAGCTCCTTGCCATGCAGCTGTGTTGCATTCGCAATAGAAAATGCAGAACCTAAAGGCTTACGGTAAAACGCTGCATTTTGATGCGGGTTTTCTCCATATCTTAAAGATTGCTTCAGTTCATATGTGACAGTCAATGATTCAGGATTTTCTTCACCTGAAAGATCGCTCATGTATTGAGAAATCATGGAATCGTAAGCAGCAGTGTGACGGAACACTTTAGCAGCAAGCTTTCTTCTTGTTTCAAACTTCACTTCTCCATCTTGCTTTAGTTCATCGACAACCGTTGTATAATCACTTGGGTCCACTACAACTGTTACATATTGATGGTTTTTTGCAGAAGCGCGAAGCATTGTTGGACCGCCGATATCAATATTTTCAATGGCATCCTCCACTGTTACGTCTTCCTTCGCAATTGTTGCTTGGAAAGGATAAAGATTCACACAAACTAGCTGGATTGGCTGAATTTTATGCTCCTCAAGCTGTGCTTGGTGTCCAGGTTCGTCAAATTTCGCCAAAAGACCGCCATGAATATACGGATTTAAAGTTTTTACCCTGCCTTCCAGGATTTCCGGAAATCCAGTTACGTCACTGACACTAAGTACTGGGATGCCGCTCTCTTGAATGGCCTTTTTTGTTCCACCTGTAGAAATCAGCTCGAATCCTAATTCATGAAGCTCTTTTGCAAAGCTTGTAATTCCTGTTTTATCTGAAACACTTATTAATGCACGCTTTTTCATTTCCTTTATTTCCCCCTGTTTCATATAGTAGTCTATTGCTGCAATTACTCAATTGGAAAGGACTAATGATTGAACTACCTTCGGATACAGTCCATGCTCGATGCTTTGGATTTTCGCTTGAAGGCTTTCATTCGTTTCTCCTTCTATGATACCGACGGCCTCTTGAGCAATAATCGGTCCTGTATCCATTCCTTCATCCACATAGTGAACCGTTACCCCTGTTTCCTTTGCACCTGCTGCAAGCGCTTGGCCGACAGCATCTTTGCCAGGAAAATTAGGAAGCAAGGACGGGTGGATATTTATTATCTTACCAGGGAATTCCTGAAGCAGTGTATCTCCAATCAAACGCATATAACCTGCAAGGATAATCCACTCTATCTCGTAATCTTTTAGTTTCCGAAGTATTTCTTGTTCATATTCCGCCTTTGAAGGATAATCTTTGGCTGTGAATGTAAACACATCAACATTGTGGTTCGCAGCTCTTTCTACAACATACGCCTTAGGTTTGTCACAGACTAGTAATTTAATAGACGCCTGCAGCTCATTTTTTTCTGCAGCATCTACAAGTGCTTGGAAATTGGAGCCGCTGCCTGACGCAAAAACAGCAATATTTTTCATGTCTGTTCCTCCGTTATTGTTTCAGAATGATGTTGATTTCCCCATCATCTGTTACCTTGCCGATTGTATATGCCTTTTCGCCGATTGCCTGAAAATGCTTTAGAACATCTTGCTCCGCATCGCTGTCCACAGCAAGAACCATTCCTGTGCCCATGTTAAAAATATTATACATTTCCTTGCGCTGTAAATCTCCTATTTTTTCCATCACCTTAAAAACAGGAGGCACTTCCCAATTAGTTTCTTCAAGTTCAATCCCTAATCCTTCTGGAAGCATGCGAGGAATATTTTCAATGAAACCTCCGCCTGTTATATGGGATAATCCCTTAATCTCGAACTTTTGAAGAGCAGACAGAACTGATTTTACATAGATTTTCGTCGGCTTGATTAATTCTTCTCCAAGCGTACAGCCTAATTCGTCTACATAATCAGATAAAGACATATTAGCTTTTTCAAAGAAAAGCTTGCGGACAAGAGAATAGCCATTGCTGTGAATTCCGCTTGAAGCCAAACCAATCAGAACATCTCCAGCCTTAATATTTTCCCCTGTAATGACACGTTCTTTCTCACAAGCACCAACAGCAAATCCAGCAAGGTCATATTCCTCTTCGCTGTACATCCCTGGCATTTCAGCAGTTTCCCCGCCGACTAATGCGCAGCCAGCTTGTTCACAGCCATCTGCAATCCCTTTTACAATAGCTTCAATCTTTGCAGGCTCTGCTTTGCCGCACGCAATATAATCAAGGAAGTAAATAGGTTCTGCTCCTTGTACGACAATATCATTTACACACATTGCCACAGCATCTACGCCGATTGTATCATGCTTATCAAGCATAAATGCAAGCATCAGCTTTGTACCTACCCCATCTGTTCCAGAAACCAGCACTGGATTTTTCAGGTTTAATACTGACAGATCGAACATGCCTCCGAAACCGCCAAGACCTCCCATTACACCAGGTCTGATTGTTTTATTTACATGCTTCTTCATTCTCGAAACTGCTTCATAGCCTGCCTCGATATTAACTCCTGCTTGTTTGTAGCTTTCAGCCATACGTATCCTCCTACTATTCAAAGACATCTCTTATGTGCATTTCAATGGAAAAGCGACACACCCATATGCCGCTTTTCACTTCTGTTTACTTTTACACCTTTTCATATGATTGCAGTGCAGAAGGATAGATTTCTGTCGGATATTTGCCTGTAAAGCAAGCTAAGCAGGAACCTCTATTCTCCCCTTCTTCATTTCTGCCGATTGCTTCTACCATTCCTTCTGTGCTCAAGAAAATGAGAGAGTCAGCACCAATGATTTCCCGAAGCTCATCAACCGAGTATCTCGATGCAATCAGCTCTTCTTTTGTAGATGTATCGATTCCGTAAAAACACGGGTTTTTAATAGGTGGTGAACTGATTAATACATGCACTTCTGTTGCACCAGCCTCACGAAGCATGGACACGATTCTTCTGCTTGTTGTTCCTCTAACGATAGAATCGTCCACCATGATGACACGTTTGCCTTCAACGACACCACGGACTGCTGAAAGCTTCATTTTCACCCCTTGTTCACGCAATGATTGGGATGGCTGAATGAAGGTGCGTCCTACATATCGGTTCTTAATTAAGCCTAACTCGTAAGGTATGCCTGTTTCCTCTGCATAGCCAATTGCTGCAGAAATACTTGAGTCAGGAACGCCTGTTACGACATCTGCTTCAATTGGCGCTTCAAAAGCCAGTCTTTTCCCTAAGTTTTTTCTGGCAGTATGAACATTGATACCATTGATATTGCTGTCTGGTCTTGAGAAATACACATACTCCATCGTACACATTGCAATATTGGAAGCCACTGAGAACATCTCAGAACGGAAACCATTATCGTCAATAATCAAAAGCTCTCCCGGCAGGACATCGCGGATAAATTCTGCACCGACAACATCAAATGCACATGTTTCTGAGGCAACAACATAAGCATCCCCCAGTTTTCCTAAAGAAAGTGGTCTCATACCATTTGGATCTAGAGCAACCATCAGCTCTGTCTCTGTCAAGATTAAGAATGCATATGCCCCTTTAATCATTGTCAAAGCATTTTTCACTCTTTCATTAAAGGCAGAAAAACCGCCTCTTCTAATTAAGTGAGCAAGTACCTCTGTATCAGAGCTAGTCTGAAAGATGCTGCCTTGCGCTTCCAATTGGCTTTTGAGCGCATTAGCATTAACAAGATTTCCATTATGAGCAAGTGCCATGCTTCCGCTTTGGAAATGAAACAGAAGGGGCTGGACATTTTCATAGCCCCCACCTCCTGCTGTTGCATAACGAACATGACCGATTGCAGCTTTTCCTGTCAATTCCTTCATGGCATCCTGTGTGAAGACCTCTGCAACAAGTCCTTCCCCTTTAATGCCTTTTAGCTGTTTCCCGTCTGTTGTAACAATTCCTGTACCTTCTTGTCCCCTGTGCTGCAGGCTGTGAAGCCCGTAATAAGCAAGCTGCGCAGCATCGTTATGGCCCCAAACACCAAAGACTCCGCATTCTTCATTTAACCCTCTTATTTCAGCAAGCATGGAATAGCTCCTCTCCAGGCGGCTTCTAACACTTCCACCTGTTCCTTAATTAGGATATTTTCCCCTTGGCTAACAGCAAAAATATTGTCGTCTGTTACTTTTCCAATCAATGTTGCAGGAACTAGCTTTTCGAATTCTTCTTTGTTATCTGGTTTAACAGAAAGCAAAAAACGTGATTGAGATTCACTGAATAGAGCAGAAACAGGGTTGCCTTCCAAATCAAGCTTCGCACCCAAACCGTTCGGTCCAAACAAGCTTTCTGCAGCTGCAACTGCTAAGCCGCCTTCAGCTAGATCATGAGCAGATTCAACAACCCCTGCTCTGATAGCAGCAAGCACTGCAGCTTGATGGCTCTTTTCTACTTCTAAGTCTAATTCAGGTGATTTTCCTGAAATGGAGCCTTCAAGCATCTTTTGAAGTTCGCTTCCTCCGAATTCATCCTTCGTTTCACCAAGAAGATAAATAAGATCTCCGCTTGCTTTAAAGCTTTGTGTTGTTATATCATTTGTATCTTTAATCAGACCAACCATTCCGATTACTGGTGTCGGATAGATTGCTGTTCCGTTTGTTTCATTGTATAGGGACACGTTACCGCCAATAACCGGTGCATTAAGTGCTAAGCATGCTTCACTTATACCGTCAGCAGCTTTTTCAATCTGCCAGAATATTTCTGGCTTTTCAGGGTTACCAAAGTTTAAGTTGTCTGTAATTGCCAATGGCTCTGCCCCTGAGCAGACGATATTGCGAGCAGCCTCTGCAACAGCAATTTTCCCGCCTGTTTCTGGATCTAGGTAAAGATAACGCGCATTACAGTCAGTCGTCATCGCTAACGCTTTTTTCGTTCCGCGAATACGGACAACAGCAGCATCTGATCCTGGTGCAACTACTGTACTTGTGCGAACCATATAGTCATATTGGTTATAAACCCATTCCTTTGAAGCGATTGTCGGCTGTTTAAGAAGATTAGCAAGTGCTTCTCCAAAATTATCAACTGCAGGGATTGTGTTCTCCATTGCTTGGAAATCACGGAAATATTGCGGTTCTGCAGAAGGTTTTTGGTAAACAGGAGCATCCTCAGCCAAAGCATCAGCTGGTACGTTCGCAACTACTTCCCCTTTATGAAGAAGTCGCAGCATTTTATCATCTGTAACAACACCGATAGCAACTGCTTCCAAATCATATTTATCGAATAGATCCTTAATCTCTTGCTCTCTGCCTTTTTTAACAACAATCAGCATACGTTCTTGAGATTCTGACAGCATCATTTCATAAGCTGTCATGCCCACTTCACGCTGCGGCACTAAATCAAGATTCATTTCAATTCCAGATCCAGCTTTGCTTGCCATCTCTGCACTTGAGCTCGCAAGTCCTGCTGCACCCATATCCTGAATACCGACTAGAGCATCTGATTTGATCAGTTCCAAGCATGCCTCAAGTAAAAGTTTCTCCATGAACGGGTCGCCAACTTGAACTGCCGGACGCTTTTCATCTGAATTCTCTGTCAGCTCTTCTGATGCGAATGTTGCCCCATGAATACCATCACGGCCTGTCTTTGCTCCTACGTACATTACCGTGTTGCCAACTCCATGTGCCTGGCCTTTTTTAATGTCTTCATGGTTAATTAAACCAACACACATCGCATTTACAAGCGGGTTGCCTGCATAGGATGAATCAAAGGCAATTTCTCCCCCCACTGTCGGAATACCGATACAGTTTCCGTAACCTGCAATCCCTGCAACAACTTCTTCAAAAAGATACTTTGTACGAGCATTATCCAATTCGCCAAAACGAAGAGAGTTCAGAATAGCAATCGGTCTTGCTCCCATGGAGAAAACGTCGCGGATAATGCCGCCCACTCCAGTTGCAGCTCCTTGATACGGCTCGATTGCAGACGGATGGTTATGGCTTTCAATTTTGAAGGCCACTGCTTGCCCATCCCCGATATCCACAATCCCTGCACCTTCACCAGGACCTTGAAGCACTTGCGGACCAGATGTCGGGAATTTTCTTAACACTGGTTTAGAGTTTTTGTAGCTGCAATGCTCAGACCACATAACTGAAAACAGTCCAATTTCTGTGTAGTTAGGCTTGCGGCCAAGAATCTTTTCGACCATAGCGAATTCTTCGTCCGTAACACCCATTTGTTTGTAAATTTCCTCTGACTTAATTTGTTCTGGACTTGGCTCAAGCATTAACGACATTTGCTTCCCTCCACTGTTTAACGATTGATTGGAAAATCTTTAGGCCATCCGCTCCGCCTAACAGCTCATCAACTGCTCTTTCTGGATGCGGCATCATGCCAAGGACATTTCCTTTTTCATTAGTGATTCCTGCAATATTTTCTAGGCTTCCATTTGGATTTTCGCCATTATATGTGAATACAATTTGCTTGTTTTCTTGTAATCTAGCTAACGTTTTTTCATCACAATAGTAGTTTCCTTCTCCATGGGCGATAGGAACAGTGATGACTTCCTGCTCTTTATATGCATTGGAGAACATTGTGCTGTTGTTTTCGACCTTCAGTTCAACAGGACGGCAGATGAACTTAAGCTGATCGTTCCGTCTCATTGCTCCTGGCAAAAGTCCAGCCTCCAGTAAAATTTGGAATCCATTGCAGACACCCAATACTGGTTTGCCCGCTTCGGCTGCTTTTACAACTTCCTTCATGACATTGCTGAATCTTGCAATGGCGCCGGTGCGAAGATAGTCACCGTATGAGAATCCGCCAGGCAGTAAAATTCCGTCATAACCTTCCAAGCTATCTGCGTCATGCCATACGTATTCTGCTTCTTCTCCCAATTCATCCGTTATTGCGTGCAACATATCGACATCACAATTGGACCCTGGAAATACGACTACCGCGAATTTCACTGTGCAACAACCTCCTCAACCTCATATGTGTAATCTTCAATTACAGTGTTGGCCAACAATTTTTCACACATTTCCTTTACAAGCTCATCTACATTTCTATCCGATTTTTCTAGAGTAAGCTCTAAATACTTCCCGATGCGTACATCATTTACTTCTTGATAGTTAAGGGAATGAAGAGACCCTTTCACTGCATTTCCTTGTGGATCTAAAACACTCTCTCTTAATGTGATATATACTTTAACTTTAAACATGCTGTTTTCCCCCTAATCTAGCTAGAATATTCTCATATGCTTCTGTCAAATTTCCTAAATCGCGACGAAATACATCCTTATCTAATTTCGCGTTTGTTTTTATATCCCATAAACGGCATGTATCAGGAGAAACCTCATCAGCTAGCATTATTTCTCCATTGCTGTCCTTGCCGAACTCAAGCTTAAAATCGATAAGACGGATGCCTAACTCTGCAAAGAAAGCACTTAATGCTTTATTCACTTCAAGAGCGTTTTTTTTCAATATTGCAACTTCTTTTTCTGTCGCAAGCTTTAGCTCTTCTATATGATCCTCCGTCATAATCGGATCTCCTAGAGAGTCATCTTTATAATAAAATTCAACAAGAGGCTTTGATAATGGCTGCCCCTCTTCTATTCCTAATCTTTTTGAAAAGCTCCCAGCAGCTAAATTCCTAACAACAACTTCTAATGGAATGATGGAAACCTTCTTCACTAGCTGTTCTGTTTCTGACAGTTTTTCGATAAAGTGGGATTCTATGCCCATGTCTTTTAGCTTTAAAAATAGCAAGCTCGTAATCTCGTTATTTAAACGGCCCTTACCTGTGATATCTGCCTTCTTTTCACCGTTAAATGCTGTTGCAGAATCTTTATATTCAAGCCAGACGATATTTTCATCAGACGTTCCATAAACTCTTTTTGCCTTTCCTTCGTACAATAAAGCTCTCTTTTCCATTTGAAGAGTCTCCTTATCAAAAAAATTAGGGATAAAACGAATGTAAGATTAACTTGCTAAATTAGGGTATTCGGCATAAAAGCGCCCCACGGTGCTTTTATGCCAAATTTATTAAAGTCCCAATCTGTTAAAGATAGTATCAACATGCTTGATATGGAAATGGTAATCAAAGCAATCATCAATTTCTTCTTTAGTCAGCTTAGATGAGATAGTTGGGTCATTGTCTACTAGTTCACGGAAAGGAACTTGCTTTTCCCAAGATTCCATTGCTCTCGGCTGAACTGTATCATAAGCCTCTTCTCTTGTAAGTCCTTTATCGATCAAGGCTAATAGTACTCGTTGCGAATAGATCAATCCTAATGTGCGATCCATGTTGCGTTTCATGTTCTCTGGGAATACAGTTAAGTTCTTAACAATATTGCTGAATCTGTTTAACATATAGTTGATAGCAATTGTTGCATCTGGAATGATAATTCGTTCAGCTGAAGAATGAGAGATATCTCTTTCATGCCATAGCGGAACATTTTCATAAGCAGTCATCATATAGCCGCGGATAACACGAGCAAGACCTGCCATATTTTCTGAACCAATCGGATTACGCTTATGCGGCATTGCTGAAGAACCTTTTTGCCCTTTAGCAAAGAATTCTTCCACTTCTCTAGTTTCACTCTTTTGCAGTCCGCGGATTTCAACAGCAAACTTTTCGATTGATGTTGCAATGAGAGCGATTGTCCCCATATAGTCTGCATGACGGTCACGCTGTAATGTTTGTGTGGAAATCGGTGCTGGTTGCAAACCTAACTGCTCACATACGTATTGCTCCACAAATGGATCGATATTGGCATATGTTCCAACTGCTCCTGAAATCTTTCCAAACTCTACACCTGCTGCTGCAGCTTTAAAGCGTTCTAGATTGCGCTTCATTTCCTCATGCCATAATGCCAGCTTCAACCCAAATGTTGTCGGTTCTGCATGGACACCATGTGTACGGCCCATCATGACTGTGTATTTATGTTCAATTGCTTTATTTTTCAAGACTTCAATAAAGTTCTCCAAGTCCTTTAAAATAATTTCATTTGCTTGTCTGATTAAGTAAGATAATGCTGTATCCACTACGTCAGTTGATGTTAATCCGTAATGAACCCATTTGCGCTCTTCTCCCAATGTTTCGGAAACAGCTCTTGTGAACGCAACAACATCATGACGTGTATCCTGCTCAATTTCTTGAATTCGTGCAATGTCAAAGGACGCGTTTTCGCGGATTTTCTTAACATCCTCTTCAGGTATTTCACCTAGCTTCACCCATGCTTCACATGCAAGGATTTCAACCTCCAGCCATGCTTGAAAACGATTTTGCTCAGTCCAAATATTTCCCATTTCTGGTCTCGTATAACGATCAATCATATCTTATCCTCCGATTTTTTCTGTTTGCAGGCTCCAAATACTGGACCTGTCTATTTCATCAAGGGCAATTTCAACAGACGAACGCAGCAACGTCGCATGTCCCATCTTGCGCTTTTCCTTTGGTTCTAGCTTTCCGTAAAGGTGGACTTTCCAGTCTTGCAGTTCTGGAAGTACGTTGATAATAGGAGCTTGATGTTCACCTAATATATTAACCATTACTGCTGGTCTCAATAACTTCGTGCTTCCCAGCGGCATTCCACAAACTGCTCGAATATGCTGCTCAAATTGTGATGTTTCACATGCCTCTATCGTATAGTGTCCTGAGTTATGCGGTCTTGGCGCCAATTCATTGATATATATATCGTCACCCTTGCTTAAGAACATTTCCACTGCCAATGTGCCGACTAGCTGCAGGTGTTCAGCGATAATTCCTGCCTTTTGAATCGCAGCCTCTTTTGCATGGTCGCTTATTCTGGCAGGCACAATTGATTGGTGAAGTATATTGTTAATATGGATGTTTTCACTCACTGGAAAGACAGTTGATTCTCCATTAGTGCCTCTTGTCACAATAACAGAGATTTCTTTTTCAAAAGGAATCCATTTTTCCAGAACACATATGCCTTGCGTCAGCAGCTTCTCTGCTTCCTGTACTTCAGCGCTTGAAGTGATTACAAATTGACCTTTACCGTCATAACCGCCTCTTGCTGTTTTCAAAACAGCCGGAATACCTATCGTTTCCAGTGCCTTTTTTAAGTCTTCAGGCTCCTCGATTACCTCGAATGGAGCAACCTTAACGCCGGCTTTTTGAATGGCTAATTTTTCGCTAATTCGGTCCTGCGTTATTTCCAGGACGGAAGATCCCTGCGGTACATATGCATGTGTTTGCAGCCATTCCAATCCTTCTGCATCAATATTCTCAAATTCATATGTGATAACATCACTCACCTGCGCCAGCTGTTTAATGCCTTCCATACTGTTATATGCAGCCACAATCTTATAATCAGCCACTTGACCGCATGGTGAGTCCTCTGTTGGATCCAACACAGCAATTCGATACCCTTGCGCTTTTGCAGCCAATGCCATCATTCTGCCTAATTGCCCACCACCAATTATACCAATAGTTTGACCTGGAAGAATCACTGAGTTAGACAAGTTCATCACTACTTTCTATAACCTCGGTTTTAGTTTTCTCTCTCATAGAGGAAATTCTTTCAGCTAATTCTGGTTCAAAGGCAGCTATTATTTGGGCAGCCAGCAAGCCTGCATTAGTCGCACCAGCCTTACCAATTGCCACTGTAGCAACAGGAACACCGCCTGGCATCTGCACAATTGATAACAGAGAGTCAAGCCCGTTAAGCGCTCTTGATTGGACCGGAACTCCAATCACAGGCAATGTCGTTTTTGCTGCAACCATCCCTGGTAAGTGAGCGGCACCGCCAGCACCTGCAATAATAGCACGCAGTCCCCGGCTTCTAGCACTCTCGGCATATTCAAACATTAAATCAGGGGTGCGATGTGCAGATACAACCTTCTTTTCATAACTCACTTCCAGCATATCCAAGATGTCACAAGCATGCTTCATTGTCTCCCAATCTGATTTGCTTCCCATAATAACGCCAATTTGAGCAGTCATATTTCTCCTCCTGAATTATTACATATAAAAAGCCCTGCCCAGATGTTTCTACTACATAGAGAGAAAGCATCCGTCCAGAGCTCAAATAACCTGAAAAGACTGGAAAAATACCAATCCCTTCTGCTGGCGTTCTATTGCTTTCCCTCATAGTCCGGCAGTTCTCGGCAGCCAGGTAGAAACTTATGGGCCATATTCCCATTATATATGAGGGCTATTAAAATTTAGTTTGTCATTTATATTATTTATTAACACAATACCATATTAACAAGCATTTTCACCCGTTGTCAACATAAAAATCGAACAATTATACTAATATCATATTTATTGTTCGTGATTTACAGTTCCAGCTTAACCGCCTCAAACACTATTTGGCTGGCTACAGGTTCATAAGATTTCTGTCCATTAACTACATTTTCTTTAAAAATCGGTTTTTCTAATCTTTTTACAGGAGTGTAGCCTTCACTCTTTATCCGATCTAAACACTGATCAATCGTTTCATTTTCTTGTACTTCAAACTTCATCTTTTTGCCCATTAAATAACTTTCCTTTCTTTACGCTCTTTACCCAAAAGCCGCCATAGATTGTCTTTGGCTCATATGCAATAATAAACGCCTTTGGGTCTAAGTTCTTTATTGTATCATAGAGGCGCAGCTCATATTTTCTCGGCGACAGTATTTGCAGAGCCATTCTGTCTCCTTCTAAGCCATGTGCAGCCCAGCTCGTAACTCCATAACCCTTTTCCCGTAAGGCCTTAGGTAAATCTCTATCATATTCTTTCGTAATAACATTAACTGTTATGTATCCTAACGCAAGCTTCTCTTCTATTTTCATGCCTACGATAACACCAATTCCATAACCTACAGCATAAGCCACTAGATTTTGAATCTGATCAAGATTATCTAATACCAGCCCGAGGCCGATGACATAAATAACTACTTCTATCATGCTGAGAAAAGCCGCCAAATATCTTTGCCCTTTTAAAGTCAATATCATCCTGATTGTAAAAAATGACACATATACAATATTAATGACTAATATGATTACGACCATTGTAACACTGTTTTCCAGCATTAATCCATCACCCTTTTTTCAGCATTTAATTGTGCGTTTCTTTTTATAATTACCTTAATTTTTAATTGTAAACAAATCTCTTCCTATTTATATGTATGAGTATTTAAAATAGAAAAGGCTTAAAAGGAAAATCTCCTTTTAAGCCTTTTTCATATTATTTATTATTATTACTTCATTCCAGAAACATTGAAGCCTTGCAAAATATACTTCTGAAAAACTAAAAATACGATGATAATGGGAATAATCATGAAGGTTGAACCAGCCATTTGTAAGGCATAATTGCTTGCATATTGCCCTTTTAACAGCTGTAGCCCGACAGATTGTGTATAATATTTTTCATCATTGGCGACAATTAACGGCCATAAGAACGAATTCCAGGCTCCAATGAAAGTCAGTATGCCTTGTACTGCTAGAACAGGGCGCGAAACAGGAAGAACTATACTCCAAAAGATTTTCCATTCACTAGCTCCGTCCAGCCTTGCAGCTTCAAACATTTCATTTGATATTGTAGACATAAACTGCCGAAACAGAAATATGCCAAATGCACCTACTAAGCCAGGAAGGACTATTCCCGCCATTGTATTCGTTAATCCCATCGCATTCAAGATTAAATACACCGGAATCATCGTGACTTGTCCAGGAATCATCATCGTTGCAAGCACTAAATAGAAAAGAAAGTTTTTTCCTTTAAATTTGTATTTAGCAAAACCGTAGCCTGCCATCGCATTAAGAAAAAGTCCTCCAAATGAACAAAGAACGATAATCATTGTGTTCTTAAAATAAACAAAGAAGTTAAAAGCAGAGAATAGTTCTTTAAAGTTATCCATAGTGGGATCTTGCGGTAAAATCGTTGGTGGAAACTGCATGATTTCTGTGTCTGTTTTTAATGAGGATAACAACATCCAAATGAAAGGAAGCACCATAAGCATACCGCCTGCAGTAAGGATGATGGCAACAACCCATTTGCTAGCTTTTGTCTTTTTATGTGCTGTATTCATTTTATCCCTCCTCTATTTAATCCTCCGTCTTAACTTTTTGCATACGGAATTGAATCAAGGTGACAATTATTATCGCTATAAATAGTAGGAAAGATCCTGCTGCTGCATAGCCGAATTTACTAAATTGAAAGCCATTGCGATAGATAAATAAAGATACAGAAGTAGTACTGTCCAGAGGTCCTCCATTCGTCATAATAAACGGTTCCTCAAAAAACTGGAGCCAGCCTATCATCGTCGTGACTGTCACAAAGAAGATTGCAAATTTCAGCATAGGCACAGTAATTTTAATCAGCTGCTGCCGTTTGTTAGCTCCATCTAAAGAAGCAGCTTCATAATACTCTTTTGGAATGCCTTGAAGAGCAGCCAAAAATATGATCATATTTGTTCCAATTGCACGCCAAAGGGCTAAAATTATTAGTGAAATTTTAGCAACAACTGGATGCTGAAGCCACGGAACTGGGGGGATATCTGCCAATGATAATAAATAATTAAGAAAACCAAAGCTGGGGTTATATAAGTAGCTCCATACAACAGCTACGGCAACAACATTTGTAATGGATGGAGTATAAAAAATCAGCCGAAAAAATTGAAAGACTCTACTCTCGCCAAAGTTGATTAATACAGCTATTCCTAAGGAACATATAATCACCAGCGGAACACCAATAATGACATAAAATAACGTATTACCAATAGATTTTAAAAAGAGAGGATCTGTCATAATATCTATATAATTATCAATACCAACAAAGTTAATTTGTGACCAATCTGCCAAGCCTATTAAGCTAATATCTGTAAAACTGATTACAAAAGCTACGACAATAGGTATTAAAGAAAACATCATTAATAAAATTAAGGCAGGGGAAATGAATAAATAAGGCGCCCTTTTATTAACAAAATTCCGCATAACTAGCACTCCCTTTTGTAAATGAAGGAGGGTATGTTAAACTGCTGCTAATAAATGCTTGCTGAGTAAACTTCCCGTTTAAGCTACCCTCACTCATCTATTACTTATTTAACAATTCCTCTGTCTCTCTATTAAAGGCTTCCATTTCCTTCTCAACATTATTTCCACCTAAATAGATTTGTTCAAAATGCTTTAAGTAATTTTGGGCGATTTCCTCAAACTCAGGTATTAAAGGCATCGAGCGGGAAGCCTCCATTTGTTGACCGAAAACTTCATATAATGGATCTTTTGCTAATCTATCATCCTCCCAGGCTGATTTCACTGTTGGCATAGCATTAGTCAGTCCCAGCCATTTCAGCTGATTTTCCTTTTTCATCATAAAATCAATAAACTGAGCTGCTTCATCCTTTTTACTGGAGTGTTCAAAAATGGTCAGATTCGAACCGCCCAAACTAGACAGATTATTATCCGCGCCAGTTGGAAGAACCGCGGTTGCCCATTTCCCCTCAATACCTTCAACTGTATCGTTCACTGCCTTGACCATCCATGGCCCACTTATAAACATCGGAACAATGGCATCACCTGAAAATGTTTGGGAGACATCCATACCTAAATCCTGCTTTGGAGCATAACCCTTTTGAATAAAATCATTTAAATAAGAAACTGCGTCTTTAAACGCTTGTTCATTAAACTGTGGTTTCCCTTCAGACAACAAAGCAGATCCATTCTGTCTTGCAAACATAAATGCCAAGGTTTGTTCCTTTGCATCTACATTAAGTCCGTACATGTTTTCACCGCGTTCAGATAACTTTTTAGCAGCATTCTTAAGCTCTTCCCAAGTCTGTGGTGCTTTTTTATATCCAACGGATTCAAGAATATCCGTACGGTAGAAAAGGACACGGGTTTCCGCAGCCCAAGGAATACCATAATATTTATTATCGAAAAGAGTTGTTTCAACAGAACCTTCAAAGAAGTTGTCTGGTTTTAAATTCGGATATTTATCCAAGTATTCCCCCATATCAGCAAGAGCTCCCGCTGCCTGAAACTCAGGCATCCATGTTGTGCCCATTTGCAGTACATCCGGTCCTTTTTTAGAGGCGACTGCCGTTAACAGCTTATCATGAGCACTCACCCACGGAATCGACTGTATTTTAACCTCAATCCCAGTTTCTTTCGTAAATTCCTCTGCCATTTTTGGAAGCTGCTTTACCTCATCTCCCATACCCCAGACTGTTAATACATCAGAATCACTTGAACTGCTTTTCTGTGAACAACCTGCCATTAAACCAAGTGCCAGTAAAGCTGTAATGCCGAAAATAAACCACTTCTTTTTCAAGCCCATCATTGATTCCTCCTAATCTGATTTATCGAAACGTTTCGATAAGGAAATGATAAACTAGTTTCTAATATCTTGCAAGCGTTTTCTTTAAACAAATTACAAAGGAACCGATACTTGAAAGAAACAAAATAAAAAAAGAGACAGCAGTCAAAATGACTGCTGTCTCTTTTTTAAGGTGCCTGGCGACGTCCTACTCTCACAGGGGGAGAGCCCCCAACTACCATCGGCGCTGAGAAGCTTAACTTCCGTGTTCGGTATGGGAACGGGTGTGACCTTCTCGCTATCGCCACCAGACTATTTGTATTTTGAGAGTTATTCCCTCAAAACTAGATTATGTTGTAAGAAGAAAGAATGAGTAATCATTCATGTCCAGCTGCAGAAGCCAAATCGTACGGCTGTTTCACTCACTCGTGCACAGTCTTGCGACTGCTTCTCGTGCGCTCCAACATCCTATCGATTTAAGCTGTTCTTTTAGCTTTTCGTTTTAGTTAAGTCCTCGATCTATTAGTATTTGTCAGCTCCACGTGTCACCACGCTTCCACCTCAAACCTATCAACCTGATCATCTTTCAGGGATCTTACTAGCTTACGCTATGGGAAATCTCATCTTGAGGGGGGCTTCATGCTTAGATGCTTTCAGCACTTATCCCTTCCGCACATAGCTACCCAGCTATGCCTTTGGCAAGACAACTGGTACACCAGCGGTGCGTCCATCCCGGTCCTCTCGTACTAAGGACAGCTCCTCTCAAATTTCCTACGCCCACGACGGATAGGGACCGAACTGTCTCACGACGTTCTGAACCCAGCTCGCGTACCGCTTTAATGGGCGAACAGCCCAACCCTTGGGACCGACTACAGCCCCAGGATGCGATGAGCCGACATCGAGGTGCCAAACCTCCCCGTCGATGTGGACTCTTGGGGGAGATAAGCCTGTTATCCCCGGGGTAGCTTTTATCCGTTGAGCGATGGCCCTTCCATGCGGAACCACCGGATCACTAAGCCCGACTTTCGTCCCTGCTCGACTTGTAGGTCTCGCAGTCAAGCTCCCTTGTGCCTTTACACTCTACGAATGATTTCCAACCATTCTGAGGGAACCTTTGGGCGCCTCCGTTACTTTTTAGGAGGCGACCGCCCCAGTCAAACTGCCCACCTGACACTGTCTCCCACCCCGATAAGGGGTGCGGGTTAGAATGTCAATACAGCCAGGGTAGTATCCCACCAATGCCTCCACCGAAGCTGGCGCTCCGGCTTCCAAGGCTCCTACCTATCCTGTACAAGCTGTACCAAAATTCAATATCAGGCTACAGTAAAGCTCCACGGGGTCTTTCCGTCCTGTCGCGGGTAACCTGCATCTTCACAGGTACTATAATTTCACCGAGTCTCTCGTTGAGACAGTGCCCAGATCGTTACACCTTTCGTGCGGGTCGGAACTTACCCGACAAGGAATTTCGCTACCTTAGGACCGTTATAGTTACGGCCGCCGTTTACTGGGGCTTCAATTCAGAGCTTCGCGCGAACGCTAACCCCTCCTCTTAACCTTCCAGCACCGGGCAGGTGTCAGCCCCTATACTTCGCCTTACGGCTTCGCAGAGACCTGTGTTTTTGCTAAACAGTCGCCTGGGCCTATTCACTGCGGCTCTCTCGGGCTTGCACCCAAAAGAGCACCCCTTCTCCCGAAGTTACGGGGTCATTTTGCCGAGTTCCTTAACGAGAGTTCTCTCGCTCACCTTAGGATTCTCTCCTCGCCTACCTGTGTCGGTTTGCGGTACGGGCACCTTGAATCTCGCTAGAGGCTTTTCTTGGCAGTGTGGAATCAGGAACTTCGGTACTATATTTCCCTCGCCGTCACAGCTCCGCCTTCACGGTAATGGGATTTGCCTCATTACCAGCCTAACTGCTTGGACGTGCTAATCCAACAGCACGCTTACCCTATCCTCCTGCGTCCCCCCATCGCTCAAACGATTCATAAGGTGGTACAGGAATATCAACCTGTTGTCCATCGCCTACGCTCTTCAGCCTCGGCTTAGGTCCCGACTAACCCTGAGTGGACGAGCCTTCCTCAGGAAACCTTAGGCATTCGGTGGATGAGATTCTCACTCATCTTTCGCTACTCATACCGGCATTCTCACTTCTAAGCGCTCCACCAGTCCTTACGGTCTAGCTTCAACGCCCTTAGAACGCTCTCCTACCACTGACATCGTAGATGTCAATCCACAGCTTCGGTGATACGTTTAGCCCCGGTACATTTTCGGCGCAGAGTCACTCGACCAGTGAGCTATTACGCACTCTTTAAATGGTGGCTGCTTCTAAGCCAACATCCTGGTTGTCTAAGCAACTCCACATCCTTTTCCACTTAACGTATACTTTGGGACCTTAGCTGGTGGTCTGGGCTGTTTCCCTCTTGACTACGGATCTTATCACTCGCAGTCTGACTCCCAAGGATAAGTATTTGGCATTCGGAGTTTGTCTGAATTCGGTAACCCGATGGGGGCCCCTAGTCCAAACAGTGCTCTACCTCCAATACTCTTACCTTGAGGCTAGCCCTAAAGCTATTTCGGAGAGAACCAGCTATCTCCAAGTTCGATTGGAATTTCTCCGCTACCCACACCTCATCCCCGCACTTTTCAACGTGCGTGGGTTCGGGCCTCCATCCAGTGTTACCTGGACTTCACCCTGGACATGGGTAGATCACCTGGTTTCGGGTCTACGACCACATACTATTACGCCCTATTCAGACTCGCTTTCGCTGCGGCTCCGTCTCTTCAACTTAACCTCGCATGTAATCGTAACTCGCCGGTTCATTCTACAAAAGGCACGCTATCACCCATTAATGGGCTCTAACTACTTGTAGGCACACGGTTTCAGGATCTATTTCACTCCCCTTCCGGGGTGCTTTTCACCTTTCCCTCACGGTACTGGTTCACTATCGGTCACTAGGGAGTATTTAGCCTTGGGAGATGGTCCTCCCTGCTTCCGACGGGATTTCACGTGTCCCGCCGTACTCAGGATCCACTCAGGAGGGAACGAAGTTTCGACTACAGGGTTTTTACCTTCTATGACTGGCCTTTCCAGACCTATTCATCTACCCCGTTCCTTTGTAACTCCATGTAGAGTGTCCTACAACCCCAAGAGGCAAGCCTCTTGGTTTGGGCTAATCCCGTTTCGCTCGCCGCTACTCAGGGAATCGCGTTTGCTTTCTCTTCCTCCGGGTACTTAGATGTTTCAGTTCCCCGGGTCTGCCTTCTGTTACTCTATGTATTCAAGTAACGATACTATCCCATTACGGATAGTGGGTTCCCCCATTCGGAAATCTCCGGATCAAAGCTTACTTACAGCTCCCCGAAGCATATCGGTGTTAGTACCGTCCTTCATCGGCTCCTAGTGCCAAGGCATCCACCGTGCGCCCTTTCTAACTTAACTTATTCGGCTAAAGATAAACTTCGCATCTCTTCGTCAGCTCCCTCACTCCGCTCCTCACGTACTGTCGTACGCTCCGGTGCTCGTTTAGTCGCTTCCTCGACCTGCTCGTTTCTCTTTACCCTAAAATTCTACTAATAATAGAGAATCTAAGATGGCGATTACTCGGTTTCTTTCTTGGTTCTTACTATTCATAATCTAGTTTTCAAGGAACAAATTCGGCTAATGATGTTAATCATTACCCTGATGTTTTGAGGAATTGCTCCCTCAAAACTGAACAACAAAATCATCAACAATCTGTGAATGGAACGAATTCCATTTTTCCTTAGAAAGGAGGTGATCCAGCCGCACCTTCCGATACGGCTACCTTGTTACGACTTCACCCCAATCATCTATCCCACCTTAGGCGGCTGGCTCCTAAAAGGTTACCCCACCGACTTCGGGTGTTACAAACTCTCGTGGTGTGACGGGCGGTGTGTACAAGGCCCGGGAACGTATTCACCGCGGCATGCTGATCCGCGATTACTAGCGATTCCAGCTTCATGTAGGCGAGTTGCAGCCTACAATCCGAACTGAGAATGGTTTTATGGGATTGGCTCGACCTCGCGGTTTTGCTGCCCTTTGTACCATCCATTGTAGCACGTGTGTAGCCCAGGTCATAAGGGGCATGATGATTTGACGTCATCCCCACCTTCCTCCGGTTTGTCACCGGCAGTCACCTTAGAGTGCCCAACTAAATGCTGGCAACTAAGATCAAGGGTTGCGCTCGTTGCGGGACTTAACCCAACATCTCACGACACGAGCTGACGACAACCATGCACCACCTGTCATCCTGTCCCCCGAAGGGGAACGTCCTATCTCTAGGATTGTCAGGAGATGTCAAGACCTGGTAAGGTTCTTCGCGTTGCTTCGAATTAAACCACATGCTCCACCGCTTGTGCGGGCCCCCGTCAATTCCTTTGAGTTTCAGCCTTGCGGCCGTACTCCCCAGGCGGAGTGCTTAATGCGTTTGCTGCAGCACTAAAGGGCGGAAACCCTCTAACACTTAGCACTCATCGTTTACGGCGTGGACTACCAGGGTATCTAATCCTGTTTGCTCCCCACGCTTTCGCGCCTCAGCGTCAGTTACAGACCAAAGAGTCGCCTTCGCCACTGGTGTTCCTCCACATCTCTACGCATTTCACCGCTACACGTGGAATTCCACTCTTCTCTTCTGCACTCAAGTCCCCCAGTTTCCAATGACCCTCCACGGTTGAGCCGTGGGCTTTCACATCAGACTTAAAGGACCGCCTGCGCGCGCTTTACGCCCAATAATTCCGGACAACGCTTGCCACCTACGTATTACCGCGGCTGCTGGCACGTAGTTAGCCGTGGCTTTCTGGTTAGGTACCGTCAAGGTACGAGCAGTTACTCTCGTACTTGTTCTTCCCTAACAACAGAGTTTTACGATCCGAAAACCTTCATCACTCACGCGGCGTTGCTCCGTCAGACTTTCGTCCATTGCGGAAGATTCCCTACTGCTGCCTCCCGTAGGAGTCTGGGCCGTGTCTCAGTCCCAGTGTGGCCGATCACCCTCTCAGGTCGGCTACGCATCGTCGCCTTGGTGAGCCGTTACCTCACCAACTAGCTAATGCGCCGCGGGCCCATCTGTAAGTGACAGCGTAAACCGTCTTTCAGCTTTTCTACATGAGTAGAAAAGGATTATCCGGTATTAGCTCCGGTTTCCCGAAGTTATCCCAGTCTTACAGGCAGGTTGCCCACGTGTTACTCACCCGTCCGCCGCTAACTTAAAAAGCAAGCTTTTTAAGTCCGCTCGACTTGCATGTATTAGGCACGCCGCCAGCGTTCGTCCTGAGCCAGGATCAAACTCTCCGATAAAGAGTAAGATTAGCTCATTTGCTAAACTCTAGCTTTTTGTTACTTTGTTTTCATTTTTATAACGCAAGTTATAAAAACGATTATTGTTGACGTTTTGTTTGTTCAGTTTTCAAAGAGCAATTTTAAATCACTGTTAGAAGTGACTTTTTAAATAATACCAGCATTTTTCTTCAAAGTCAACAGCTTATTTTTTTACAAGATGTTCCTCAAAGACGCTGTTTTCATATAATATCACCATCTAACCCAATAGTCAACATAACTTTTAAAAAAAATCATTCATAAAACACTTTCTTCTATTATATATATAAAAAAGAACCCAGCAATAACAGCCGGGTTCTCAAAAAGTTTATTTCACGATAGAAATAATATCTTCTTCATTCAAATCAACATCGCCTGGTTTATTAATCTGTACAGATTCACCTTCAGCTAAATTAGTGAAGATAATTGGCGTTGTTGTTGATGTTGCATTTTCTTTAATGAAGTCCAGGTCTACTTTCAATAGAGGCTGACCTTTTTTAACTTCGTCATTTTCCCCTACTAGAGTTTCGAATCCTTCCCCTTTCAGTTTCACTGTATCGATACCGAAGTGGATTAAGATTTCACGGCCTGAATCTGCCATAATACCAATTGCGTGTTTTGTCGGGAACAAGTTTACAATTTTCCCGTCAACAGGAGATACAACAGTACCTTCAGATGGAATGATTGCAAAGCCATCACCCATCATTTTACCAGCGAACACTGGATCTGGAACTTCTGTAATTGGCACCAACTGACCTTTAATTGGTGATACAAGTGAATCGTCACCGTCAACATCACCTTTAAGAGCATTTGGATTTACCTCTTCAATTTGCTGCTTCACTTCTTTATCCATTGAAGCATTTGCAGCTGGACGCGGTCTTTTACCGCTCATAATATCTCTCATTTGACCTTTAATTGTTTCAGAACGAGGACCGAATATTGCTTGAATGTTATTGCCGACTTCAAGTACCCCAGCAGCACCAAGCTTTTTCAAACGATCTTTATCAACATCTTTAATGTCATTAACTGACACACGAAGTCTTGTGATACATGCATCAAGGTGAGCGATATTTTCTTGTCCACCCATTGCTTCTAGTACTTCATATGGAAGGTCGCTAGTAGTGCCGCCTGCAGTTTCTTCTTCTTCAGTTTCATCTTCACGTCCTGGAGTTTTCAAGTTAAACTTGCGGATTGCGAAACGGAAACCAAAGTAATAAATAACTGCGAACACTAAACCAACCGGAATGATAATCCAAGCATTTGTTTGTGGGTTAATTAATCCAAATAGAATATAGTCAATTAAACCACCAGAGAAAGTCATACCAACCTTAACATCCAACAGTTGCATTGTCATAAATGATAGACCCGCAAATACTGCGTGGATACCGAATAGAACTGGTGCTACGAATAAGAATGAGAATTCTAAAGGCTCAGTAATACCTGTTAAGAAAGAAGTTAATGCAGCAGAAGCCATCAAACCACCAACAACTGCTTTTCTTTCTGGACGTGCCTCATGATAAATAGCAAGAGCTGCAGCTGGCAATCCGAACATCATGAACGGGAATTTACCTGTCATGAATGTACCAGCAGTCAAGTTTTGTACACCATCTTTAATTTCAGCCATGAAGATACGTTGGTCACCACGTACTACATCACCAGCAGCAGTAGTGTATTGTCCAAACTCATACCAGAATGGAGAGTAGAAGATATGGTGCAATCCGAATGGAATCAATGAACGTTCAATGATACCAAAAATCAATGCTGAAATAGTCAAGTTTGCATTAACCATGTTTTGAGAGAATGCATTTAGACCAGTTTGGATTGGAGGCCAGATTAATACCATTAACAAACCTAAGATAACAGCACTTCCTGCCGTAATAATCGGCACAAAACGCTTTCCAGCAAAGAACCCTAAATATGATGGCAATTCTATTTCATAGAACTTGTTATAAAGCATAGAAGCAAGTATACCTACGATGATACCGCCGAACACCCCTGTTTGAAGCGTTGGAATACCAAGTACGTTAGCAATATCGATACCGTTAACAGATTCAGCTGTATAGCCTTTAACAGTACCCATTGTTACGTTCATAATTAAGTAACCAATAATTGCAGCAAGACCAGCAACACCCTCACCGCCAGATAAACCTACTGCAACACCAACTGCAAACAACAGCGGCAAGTTGCTGAATACGATATTACCCGCGTTTTCCATTACGGACGCTACCATCGATACTCCACTATTATCTAAGAATGGAGCAAGATCTAGCAATGCTTCATTGTGAAGCGCATTACCTAGCGCAAGCAAAATACCAGCAGCTGGCAATAATGCAACCGGAAGCATAAGTGCTTTTCCGACTTTTTGCAAAACACCGAAAATCTTTTTAAACATTCGTTTTTCCTCCTACTTTATTAAAAAAATTCTTCTAGCCCATAAAGCGTTATCAAAAGGCAAAACAAAAAGGCATGAGTAAAAAGTAACTGAAAAAAGCTGTTCAGGGATATATTGCCCTAAATAACTCCGTTCAATCATCTTTTTCACTCATGCCTGATCGAATCAGTAACACGTTTATAAGATAATAACTATTTAACCTTTTTTTGAAGTCGCTGAAGATGCATTGTTAAATACACAGCTTCCGCATCAAATACAGGTTTCTTTAATGATTGTTGCATCACTTTAATGAGCTTCCATGAGAGATTATAGCACAGCGGATATTCATCTTTCAATAGAGAAGTTATTTTTTCTGGCTCATCCACTTTTTCCCCATTATGAACTCTTTCAATCGTAAAACGAAGATGACGCACTAGTCTCATATAATCAATGCTGTCTTTATCAATTTCGATTTCCAGCTGTTCTTCAATTAAATTGACAAGATGTGTCACTAATTGAGAATGCTGGTTAACCTCAGAAAGATTTCTATTCATCATTGCGCTGTGGATATGAAGAGCGATGAAACCGATTTCACCTACAGGCAAATTAATTTTTGTCTGTTCACTAATTAGCTTTACTACATCCTCAGCAATCTTATATTCAAAAGGATATAGAGCCTTCGTTTCGATCAAAAAGGGATTATTTAGCACAAGCCCATTTGATAATCTCGAAGCTGCAAACATGATGTGATCTGTTAACGCAACATGAATATGCTCATTGAGCATCGCATTTGTTTTGCTTTTAATAAGCTCTATAGAAGAAATAATAACATCTAGCAAATCGTTGTCTACTTGAGGAAGGAGTTTCAGGTAGTTTATCTGTTCTTTTTCATTGCGAAGAACAAAAAGTTTCTCAACTACATCCGCGTCAATAGAGTCACCATTCTTTCTGTTAAACCCTATTCCTTTTCCAATTAGCACAACTTCTCCATATGAAGGATGCTCACCAATAAGCACATTATTATTAAGCGCTTTTTTCACTAGTAAATTTGGCATGATTTTTTCCTCACTTCGACAGACTTCTAGGTAATTTAATGTTATTAAAGTCGAACTTGTAAGTCAACGAAAAAATAACAAAAGGCTGCTAAAAATAGCAGCCTTTAAAATCTTATTCCTTATTGAAGGAAAACAAAGTATAGTGCAAAGATGGCAAAGAAAATATACATGATTGGATTGATTTCTTTTCTGCGGCCGCTTAACAGCATTGTAATCGGGTAGAAAATGAATCCAACAGCAATACCTGTTGCAATACTGTATGTTAAAGGCATTGACACGATTACCAAGAAAGAAGGCACTGCAATTTCAAACTTAGTCCAATCAATTTTCCCTAGAGACGATACCATCAATATTCCGACAACAACTAGCGCCGGTGTAGTAACAGCAGATGTAACTACTTCCAATAGCGGGAAGAAGAACAGGGAAAGCAAGAAAAATCCTGCTGTTACAACTGATGCAAAACCTGAGCGAGCTCCTGCTGCAACACCAGCAGATGATTCAACGAAAGAAGTCGTTGTTGAAGTTCCGAAGATAGAACCTACCATTGAAGCAATAGAATCTGCAAACAATGCTTTACCTGCTCTTGGCAATTTATTGTCTTTCATTAATCCTGCTTGGTTCGCTACAGCAACCAATGTTCCAGCATTATCAAAGAAATCTACGAATAAGAATGTAAGAATAACAACAAGCATGCTTTGTGTATAGAATGCTCCGTCTCCGAAAGCGGAGAACAATTTACCGAAAGTCGGCTCTATACTTGGCACTGCTGATACAACACCTGATGGCGTATTAATAACACCAAAAATCATTCCGACCACAGCTGTAATTATCATTCCGTAGAATACGCCGCCATGAATTTTTTTAACCATTAAAATGATTGTTACGAAAATCCCGAAGATTGCCAGCAGTGTGCTAGGCTTTGACAAATCACCGATATGAACTAATGTTGCAGGATTGTCGACGATGATTTCAGCATTTTGCAAGCCGATGAATGTAATGAATAAACCTATTCCCGCTCCAACTGCAAGCTTTAACTCAACTGGTATTGCATTTATTAATTTTTCACGAAGACCGGTAATCGTCAACAGCAGGAAGAAGAAACTTGAAATAAATACTGCTGCCAAAGCGTATTCCCATGGCTCACCTTGTGTTAAAACAACTGTATATGCAAAAAACGCATTTAAACCCAAACCTGGTGCAAGTGCAATTGGATAATTAGCAAACAATCCCATGATAAGAGATCCAACTGCTGCAGCTAATGCAGTTGCCACAAACACTGCACCGTAATCCATACGAAGCGCATCCGGCAAGTCTGCTACATCTCCTAGTGTTAATGTAAATGGGTTAACCGCCAATATATATGCCATTGCTAGGAACGTTGTAAAACCACCAACAAACTCTTTACGGTAATTCGTTCCCAGTTCCTCAAATTTGAAAAACTTTTTCATTCTTTTTTTCCCCTTTCATGTTCCAATTCAATAAGAACAAAAAAACACTCCATTATCGTAGGAGCGTTGACTAGGGTTTGTGAAATATAGCAGGGATTAGATAATAAAGAATAAAAGTTCTAATACGTATCCCTTTATATACACAACCTCGTAGTCAAGCTATTTACGGTAGCTCGGTAGAAACTTTTGGGCCATATCCCCCATAATTATACGAGTATTTCTTTAGTTGCAAATTTAGTTTATCAGCATGTTTTCTTTTCGTCAATACAAAAAACGAACATTAAGAGGATATTTTTTTGTAAACGTTCGCTTACTTTTTACCCCTTAATGTTCGTGTTTGGATATTTCTATTAGATTAATTTGGAAATTATTATACCAAATTACCTAAGGGACCGTTCCCTTAGGCAACCTTTATTATTCCCACTCAATAGTAGCAGGTGGCTTACTTGTAATATCATAAACGACACGGTTAACATGATCCACTTCGTTAACAATTCTTGTTGAAATAACTTCAAGCACTTCCCATGGAATACGTGCCCAGTCAGATGTCATACCATCGATAGATGTAACTGCACGGATTCCGATTGTGTAATCGTATGTGCGCGCATCACCCATTACACCAACACTGCGGATGTCAGGCAGAACTGTGAAGTATTGCCAGATATCACGGTCTAAGCCTGCTTTTTTAATTTCTTCACGCAGGATGTAGTCAGACTCACGAACGATTTCCAGCTTATCTTCGCTGATTGCGCCCAATACACGGATACCAAGACCCGGTCCTGGGAATGGTTGTCTCCAAACGATTTCATCAGCTATTCCTAGCTCTGTACCTAATGCTCTTACTTCATCCTTGAACAATGTATTTAATGGCTCGATTAGTTCGAACTGCATATCTTCTGGCAGTCCGCCAACATTATGGTGGGACTTAATCGTTTGTGCAGTTGCTGTACCACTTTCGATAATATCTGTGTAAAGCGTTCCTTGTGCAAGGAAGTCAATTCCTTCAAGCTTGCTTGCTTCATCATCAAATACGTAGATGAACTCGTTACCGATAATTTTACGTTTTTTCTCTGGATCGCTGACACCTTCCAATTTAGACATGAAACGTTCTTTAGCATCCACTTTGATTACGTTCATATGGAAGCCTTCTGTGAAAGTCTTCATAACACTTTCTGCTTCGCCTTTACGCAATAGACCATGGTCAACGAAGATACATGTCAACTGATCGCCGATTGCTTTATGGATAAGAACAGCAACAACAGAGGAGTCTACCCCGCCGCTAAGTGCGCAAAGAACTTTTCTGTCTCCAACTGTTTGACGGATTTTCTCCATTTCGATTTCAATGAAGTTTTCCATTGACCAGTCGCCTTTACATCCACATACACCGAAAACAAAGTTTTTCAACAGTTCATTTCCGTATACGGAATGGCGCACTTCAGGATGGAATTGAACAGCATAAAGACCTTTTTCCTCGTTGCTCATAGAAGCAATTGGGCAAGAAGGATTAATTGCGTCTACTGTAAATCCTTCAGGCTGCTCGACTACAAGATCTCCGTGGCTCATCCACACGATTTGCTCACTTGGCAGATCAGAGAAAAGCTTTGTGCTGTTTTCGATTTTGATTTCAGCTTTTCCATATTCACGGTGCTTCGCTTTTTCAACTTTACCGCCGAAATGCTTTGTCATCAGCTGCATGCCGTAGCAAATACCGAAGATTGGCAGCCCTAAATCAAAGATTCGCTCGTCACAGCCGAATGCATTCTCATCATAAACACTGTTAGGTCCGCCAGAGAAGATAATCCCCGCTGGATTTAGCGCTTTGATTTCTTCTGCTGTAATTGTATGTGGGTGAAGCTCACTATAAACGCCAAATTCCCTAATTCTTCTTGTGATTAATTGATTGTACTGACTGCCGAAATCAAGAACGACAATCATTTGTTGGTCTTGAATGCTTGTTTTCCCCATGTTATTCACCTCATTAATCTATTAAAAAGCTCATTGTTACTATTTTTTCACATTTTTGCTTATTCATGCTATAAAACGAAAAGCCATAGCAAAAAACATTGAAAAAGACTATTTTATAGCAGCAAAAAAGGTATTTCTTCATATAAAAAAGACTAGAATTCGGCCTCAAATAAAAACGAAGGCAGAATTCTAGTCTTTTACTATTACAATGGTTTACACACACCATATAAAAATAAGACCCATCTGCCTTCATAGTCGGATCCTTTAAGGTGACCCGGTAGAGACTCTCGAACCATATCATCGAGGATATATGAAGGAAATTTATTAGTTTAGAACATTGTAACAACATGTCGAATTGCTGGTCAAGGTGTTGTTGTTTTGATTAAATTTTCACACAATTCACCAAGTCATTCTATTCATACTTTTGTAGTTTGCTTTCATTTAATAACTTCCTCTATTTGGCAGATCCTTTTATCATTCTAATCTGATAAATGCTATAAAAAAAGGAATCCAACACCCCAATAAAAATGTGTTGAATTCCTTTCAACAGGTCAAGCTGCTGTCTTTCTAATCAGCCTTTCCCACATTTCCTTCCATTCCGTCCAATTATTGTCCTGACTATTCCCTTTATACAAGAGCTCCTCATATTTGGCAGTCAAAACAGCCATTTCATTCGTTTTTAAAACATGGTCAATGTATTTGGCATATTCCCGCAATGTCATGTTGTCTTGTTTGCCCCAACCTGAGAGCTTGAGCATTTTGAGCAAGGTTAAATAGGCTTTTTCAAAGTCATTGCCTTTTTTCCCGCGCTTGTATTTCCATATATAAAATATAGGCAGCCACTTATGTCTCTTCCAGAACAGTATCCAGCTCATGGCTATGATTAGAACAGCTCCGCCAACCAGCCACTGCCATCTTTCAGCAGCAAAGTTTGCAATTGTATTCCACCACTTTCCGAATGATTTCTCTTCAGACTGATCTGATGCTACTGTCTCTTCTTCTGGTACTTGTTGCTCTTCCCGCTGCTGTTGTGCTTCCTGCTCGGTTTGTTCATTTTCTTCTGTGTTTGTGTCCGCTTCGTTTCGAACATCATTCACATACGTATTTTCATTGGAGAATCCTTGTGTCGGTTCAAAGGTTACCCAGCCAGCTCCAGGAAAATATGCTTCTACCCAGGAATGAGCATTGTTATTGGTTACTTCATATTGGCTTCTATTGTTTTCCTGTTTGATGAGTTCACCTTCAGTAAATCCTTTAACCCATCTTGCAGGAATGCCGAGAGATCGCAGCATCACAACCATTGAAGTTGAATAATTATCACAATAACCTATTTTTGTTTCAAAAAGAAACTGATCGACATAATCTTCATCATCTGCTGGTATGGCCACATCGCTTTGGCTGTATACAAAACCATTTCCGGAAAAGTAGTTTTCAATTGCTCTTGCCTTTGCAAAAACATTATCCTCATCCTTCGTGATTTCAGCTGCTAAATCAAGGACTCTCTGCGGCAAATTTTGCGGTAGCTGCGTATATCTTGCTGCTATCTCCGGATTTTCTCTTAAATAGCCGCTCATGTCAGCACTCGTCAATGTACTTAAACTGTATTCAGGCTTTTCATAACTCACACTATAGGAATCTGTTGGAAAATCGAAGGAAATCCGTTCACTTCCTGTTTCTACAATCATCGTCGTATCCATACTTGAAGCTGCTTCTGTCACTCCTAAAGGATATAAGAGATAATCAAAAGGCTGTGCAAAGTTAACCGTACTTTCCTGTGCTTCTGTCTTTACACTGTCGCCTTCCTCAAAAGATACGAACGGGATATCACCAGCTCCTTCTAATCTCTGAAAGTCTTGTCCATTCATTGTGACTGCTTCTTCCGATTGAACCCAGCCCTTACCTGTATACGTATCCTTCGTCTCTACCTTCCAATAATGAGAGGATTCAACTTCAGTCTGAAACATTAATGTATCATCCGGCTCAAAGTCTCCGCCAAGCCTCGAATCATCAACACTGTAGCCTACTCGATGGGGTCCGTTGCCATTACCTTCGCCTTCACCACCATTGTCACCAATTGTCTGGATAAACGGCACAGGATCTGGCCAGATTGGATTTGCTTTCGGCGCTGCATATGCTATTGCCGCACTAGCAAAAACAAAGAAAAGCAATGGAGCCATCCACTTTAATGCTAAGAATCTTCGGTCAGTTATATTTTCCTTATCCTTCATCCGATAGAAGGTCAGCATGCCCATTGCTGTAAAGCCTATGATAGTTGTCCTTATGATTGCTATTGATGCATCATATGGAGTAAATGTATCAAGAACCGTTATATAAACCATCGTTAGTAGAAAGAAGGTAAATATTCTTCTGCGTTTAATCAGCCAGTAATCAATAAGATATGACATTAACCAAAGCAAAATAAAGAAAAGCAGACTTTTGAACATATTGGTTAACTCAGGCCAATTCGTATCAAATAAAATCGCAAAATTATCCATTACTTCTGTTGTAAAGGCACCAATCCAGTTGAATGTAAAAAAGGAATTTCCATAGTACAAATATTGTAAAACAAATAGAATATAGCCAATTTTAATAATACCGCTTAAAGTAGGATGAAAACGCAGATAGGCCATAACAAGTGAGAGAAGCAAAAACAGGATAAACACGACAACATTCCCTGTATTAGTTAGTTGCTCCATCGGCCGCAGCCATTCCCATATAAGAAAAAAACCTAGCACATACAGCAAAAAATTAGAAATAGCCGTATGAATTCCTATAAATCTCAACTAGTTGCCACCTCCAAAAATGCATCCTTGAATCTTCCCTTAGACACAGGTATAACCATAATTCCCCTCGAAGAAGCCGCAGCTTTTAAACTTCTTTCTTCCTGAGTCAAGCTCTCATTTGCCTCCTTCACAAGAAAAACAGCTACCTGATAGCGTTTATTAGCGAGATAGCTTGTCTTTTCAACAAGCTGCTTCGTCAAGTTTGTTGTAGTGATTAACAAGGTGGCTTGCTGCTGCAATAAGGACATTTCATTATCAAGCACATTTGCCAAGGAAAGCGGAGATGCATCCTCACACTTAGCTAGGTGATGGAATAGAAGACTGCGCTGGCCTTCCCCGCCTCTTATCGGAAAGGTTGTCCGCTCCTTTTCGACCGTAAGCAAACCTGCTTGTGCGCCTTTACGAATAATCCCTCTAATTAAAGAAGCAGTAAACGAAACAAGCGTCTCGAATTTTTCGCTTTTTTCACAGTCAAGTACAACTAAAATGTCATGTGACTGTTTCTGTTCGAATTCCTTTGTCATAAAGGAATCCCTTTTAGCACTCGCCTTCCAGTTAATCCACGAAAATCTGTCACCAGTCTGATATTCTCGAATACCGACTGCCATCGTTGTATCACGTTGGACCCGTTCCTTCGATACTGTCGCCCCTTGATCATAATGTGTCATAAACGGTTTGTAGGAAAGCTCCTCATATACTGGATAAACAATAATCTGGTCTGGCAAAGCAAGCTTTAATTCCTTTTCCATTAAGCCAAGCGGATCACCTGTTTTAACAGCTACCTCTGTAAACAGATGCTCTCCTCTTGGTACGGCATCTATATGATAAGAAAGAACAATTCGCCTTTTAAAACCAGGAAAGACTAATACTTTTCCTGAAGCCTGCTCTTTCAAGCTGGTGCTGAACACATCCTCTACCACCAAGTAAAAAAGGGGAAACACGGACGATCTTGTCAGCTCCAACTCCACTGTCATTTTCTCCATCGCAGTGTATTCATGCTTCGTAATTTTCCTTACTGCTTTCCAAGCCTTTAACGGATACATAGCAAGCAAAGCTCCGTATATGGCAAATGGCAAAAAGCTGTAAAACAAAAACCAGCTGACAAACCCACCTTGAAACATTGCATACGCAAAAGCTGCACCTGCCAACAGAAACAAAACAAGTAACTTCCAGATGCGAAGCAATCTTCTAAGTATCCTGTTCATCACGTACCTAGCCTTCTGACAGGAACTTGAACAGCTGCCAGAATCTCGCCCATTATATCCTCTGCAGAGATACCGTCAAACTTAGCCTCTGACTTTAAGATAATTCTATGGGAAAATACAGCCTTGGCAAGATATTGAACATCATCAGGAATAACATAATCTCTGCCTTGAACAAATGCATAACTTTGAACAGCTCTCATCAAGGCAATTGATCCACGGGGACTGACACCTAAATAAACATTGCGATGTGCTCTCGATTCTGTTGCAAGATCGACAATGTACTTCTTAATCGTAGCATCAACATAAACCTTCTTCACTTCTGCCTGCAGCATAAGCAGCTCTTCTAATGAAACAACACTTTCCAATTCTTCAATAGGAGCTGACGTTTGGACTCTTGTCAGTACCTCCATCTCCTCTTCATGTGTTGGATAACCCATTTTCATCTTCAAAAGAAATCTGTCCAGCTGAGCCTCTGGCAAAGGATATGTCCCTTCATATTCAATCGGGTTTTGAGTGGCCATAACAAAAAAGGGCTTATTCAGCTTATGTGTCACACCATCTATGGTGACACTGCTTTCTTCCATTGCCTCTAATAATGCGGATTGGGTTTTAGGGGAAGTTCTGTTAATCTCATCTGCGAGAATTATATTGCCAAGTATTGGTCCAGGAAGAAACTGAAACTCCATTTCCTTTGGATTATAGATAGACACACCAGTTACGTCAGATGGAAGCAAGTCTGGAGTAAATTGAATTCTGCGGAAATTTGCGCCGACCGATTTAGCCAATGAACGAACCATCATTGTCTTTCCTACGCCTGGAACATCTTCGAGGAGCACATGACCTTGTGCCAACAGAGCAATCAAACTTAGCTCTGCCACTTCCCGCTTGCCAATCATTACCTTCTCTATATTTTCAATTATTCTGTTCACTTTGCCATTAGCTTCTTGTGTGATTGTCATGCTTCTCCTCCTATATAAAAGTACCTGTAAAAATTGCCGCGGAAACAAGCCATCCTTCTGCCTTTATCTATTTTTGTTAAGAAAGAAATTCATTCGGATTAAGCCCAAGCTCCTGACAGATTTCTGCAACTGTTTGCTTTTCTCTTTGGTCGAAGTTTCCGTCTGCATAACCGATAGATATACAATACCGTGCCACAAGCCGCGCAACCTCCGGCTTGGAACGAACTTTCCCAATAGCTCTAAAAGCTTCAGCCCGTCCAATTATTTGGTCATATTCCATTCTTCTTACAAAATGATTAAATTGCTGCTGCACTTTGTTTGTATCAAATACTCGCAGTTCTTCACTCTGATGGATAAACTCTATCATCTTCCGTTCTTCGGCAGGGTCCAGCCTGCCATCTGCCATGCTGACAAGGGCACAGGAGGCAACAACAGCATCAAGAACATCCGGACTTTTAAAGCGCATGAACAGCTCCTTTGCTCTCTGCTTTTGCTGTCTTCCCCACTCCGCATAATCTGTACTAGAAGGTGACCAGGTGTTTCTGCAGCTGTTGCATGTAAATTTCAATTGATTTTTGCCAATAAATCCGCCTAATAGGCCGATTGGGCCAAGAATTAAGCCGCCGATAGCTGCTTTCCCCAATCCGAAGCCCTTCTCTCCTGTTCTTACATTTGTGCTGTTACACCTCGGGCAAGCAATATGGTCACCGCCATACCCTGTTTGGCTTTGGCCAAAGCCTTGCTGCTGATTGCCGCCATGAAAAGGTGCTTGTCCATAGGATGGCTGATTGACAGGAGGATATGTTCCAGCACTGCTAGATGGGTATGTATTTGCATAGGTGTTCGAGTTCTCGTAGTATGGCTGGTTTTGCACAGGTGGAGCAAAGCTATGCGGCTGGGCATTAAAGCTATTTTGCGGTGCTGGTTCGTCATCGACCGTTACACCAAAGTTCCTGCATAAAGCACCAAGTCCTCCTTGGAAGCCGCTTCCGATTGCATTGAACTTCCACTCTCCGTTATGGCGATAAAGCTCCGCAGCCACAATTGCTGTTTCCACGGTGTAATCTCTGCCAAGATTAAAGCGAATTAACTCTGTTTGGTTTCCTTCATTAAACACACGAACATATGCATTAGATATATGGCCAAAATTCTGCCCTTTTTCATATGCATTATGTATGGTAATAGAAAAGGCAATTCGCTGAATGGACGGAGGTACCCTGTTTAAGTCAATTCTTATTTGTTCGTCGTCAAGATGCCCTGCTCCTGTCCTGTTATCTCCGCTGTACATAACAGAGCCGCCCGCTCCGCTCGGATTATTGTAAAAAATAAAATCTTGGTCGCTGAGAACCTTGCTGTTGCCCCCAAGTAAAAATGCGGAAGCATCAAGATCATAATCAGCACCTGTATGATTGATATCCCATCCTAACCCTACTATTACAGTGCTCAAACCTGGATAGGTTTTCGTTAAGTCCACCTTCTGTCCTTTGCTAAGCATTACGCCCATTACTATTCCTCCTTAGCAACTAATTCACCCTTGTGTCCAGTGCCATTGTATTATTTTTATTGTACATGAGTTCGTTATTATTTGGAATTTTCTAACCTGCCTATATACGTACAAAAATAACAAAAAGTTCCCTTTTTCCGTATCCATTCGCGAGAAAAGCAACTGATTCCTTCTTTCCAAAAACAAAAGGCTCCAACTTTGTCAGAGCCTTTCTTGTATGGAAGCAGCAATCGGCCGCCTCTTTAAGTATTCTTCCATTTCTACTGCTGTAATTGGTTTACTGAATAAGTAGCCTTGCATCTCTCTGCAATTTAAATCTCGGAGAAGCCTGCATTGCTCCACCGTCTCCACACCTTCTGCCGTTACATGCATGGAAAGCTTATGCGCCATCGATATAATCAACGCAACAATATCCTGTTCCTTCTGCAGATCTCTAATAAAGGATTGATCAATTTTCAATCGGTCAATCGGCATTTTTCTTAGTACACTCAAGGAGGAATATCCTGTGCCAAAATCATCAATAGCAATTGTAAGTCCATTCCTCTTCAGCAATTTCAGTTTGTCTATCGCCTCATCAAGATAATTAGTGAGCACACTTTCGGTAATCTCTAACTGGATATGGCTTGGTTTTACTCCTGCTTCCGAAATTGGCTCAAGAATGTTGTCTACAAAATCAGCCTGCTGAAATAATAAAGGTGATATATTGATGCAAATGGTCAGGCTGATTCCTTGTTCATTCCAGTATTTTAATTGTCTGCAAGCTTTATTAATGACCCAATTGCTTATAGCACCTATTGTCCCCATTTCCTCTGCAACAGGAATAAAGCGACTAGGAGATATTAGACCAGACACAGGATGATTCCAGCGCAGCAATGCTTCCACTCCAATTACCTTATTTAAGAACACATCAATTTTCGGCTGATACACAAGAAAGAAATGATTATCCATATCTTCTGTTGCTTTTCTAAGTTCATGCTGGAGGTGAAGCCGCTCAACCATAAACACCTTCATGCTTTTTGTAAACAACTGTGAATTATTACGCCCCTTTTCTTTCGCAAAATACATCGCAATATCCGCATTCTTTTCGAGAGTTTCTAACTCTTTTCCATGATCGGGAAAAATAGATATACCAATGCTTAATGTAATATAGAACTTCTGATTTTCAATATGAAGCGGCTCGTTAAAAAGGGAAATTAAATCTTTGGCAATCCTTTCCGCTTCCTTAGCAGACTGAAGTCCCGGAAGCATAACAGTAAACTCGTCTCCTCCATATCGAGAAACAAGTCCGCTTTTCGGGATACAACCAACAATTCTATCTGCGAGCTCCTTTAACACCTTGTCCCCCATATCGTGCCCAATGCTGTCATTGATACCTTTAAAATGATCTAAATCTATAAATAAAAGCGCAAGCTTCTCATTTGTTGTTCTTGCTTTATTCATTGCCTCATTCATTGAATTGCTAAGCATGCGGCGGTTGGCTAGGTTTGTTAATGGATCGTAGAATGCCAGTCTCTCCAATTTCCGCTGGTATTTACGCTTCTCCGTATTATCTAGAATAGAACCCATAATGGCAGGTGCATCATTATGTATCACACTTAATTTGTGAGAAAGAACCACTACATCCAACAGCGTGCCATCCTTTTTCTGAAGCTGAAGTTCAGCTCTATTGTTGTAAAGACCGACTTCTTCCCCTTCATGAAGTGGCAAAATCAAGTCTGAAAAATGCATGCAAAGCAGCTCTTTACTGTGATAGCCGCTTAATGCAAGCAAAGTAGAATTGACATACGCAAATCTTCCTTCACGAAGGATATAAATTCCTAACAAAGACTCCTCTACTAATGTTCGAAATTTAAATTCAGCTTCTGAAATTCTTTTATTCGATTGTTCATCCTTCAGTCTTTCCCTTCTTATTAGAAGGAAAAGAATAGTACTTGTAACACAGATGAAAATCCAGCCTTTCAGCATTTCATAGGATGCCAAATTTCGCAAATCGCCAGTGAAATAAGGGAGTAGATAAGATGAAAACATAACCCAGCATGCAGAAATGAGTAAATAGATAAACGGTATCTTTAAATCTGATTTATGCAGATTTTTTAGTCTTTTCATCTTCCCCCTCCTAAGGCGTCTTTTTAACAGGATTATTAGTATTAACCAAGAAGGGAAAAGAAATTTATGAAGGATGCAAAGAGTAGATATTACATCGTTATTTCTTTTATAACAAACCTTTAATGTTCATCGTCATAATGTTTTCATTCGGTAATCAAAGACGGTTTTTGTCACCTATCTGACTTGTTGTGTCACTTTTATTTAATCTTCGCTTCATTCTCTTTATTGTACAATTTATATGTAAAGGAGTTGTGTTACATATGCTTTTTGGATCGATAATTTGTTCAATCCGCAAGTACCATAAATACAGCTATTATTATAGCGGCGAGTGTATAACATGCGGAAAAATCCGTAAGGAATATGAAAAAGATAAGAACGAAAAACAAGTTATGGAAGAAACTCACAAAACAAATAACCAGGAAGAATCCATTAATAAATGATGAGCCTTGAAGGCTCATTTTTTTTTGGCAATTTTTAGCACTGTGTTTATCTCTAATTTAGCAGGGGTACTTCATAAGCGTAACTGCAAAACCAAAAGGAGGAGATATATGTGTTTCGTCATCAGAAAGAATTACAATTTGAAGTAAAAGTGGACAAGCCAGATCCAATGCTGGCCCGCCAAATTCAAGAGGTTCTTGGTGGACAATTCGGAGAAATGACTGTTATGATGCAATATCTTTTTCAAGGTTTTAACTGCCGCGGGGAAGAAAAATACAAGGACATGCTGATGGACATTGGTACAGAGGAAATCGGGCATGTAGAAATGTTATGTTCCCTTATAAGCCAACTTCTAGATGGTGCATCACCAGATGATCAGGCAGAAGCAGCTAAAGATCCGACGATTGCTGCCATCATGGGTGGAGTCAATCCGCAGCATCTGCTTGTGAGCGGATTAGGAGGTCTTCCAACTAACTCTAATGGAGTGCCGTGGAATGGTTCTTATATCGTAGCAAGCGGAAACTTACTTGCAGATATGCGCTCTAACCTGCATGCAGAAAGTCAAGGCCGCCTGCAAGTTGCAAGACTGTACCATATGACAAAGGATGAGGGTGTCCGCGCTACATTTAGAAAAATGCTTGCTCGCGACAGATATCACCAATATCAATGGCTTGCAGCAATTGAGGAATTGGAAAGCAAAAACGGTGTCGTTGTACCAGCAAGCTTCCCGCCAGAAGCAGAGAAGGAATCACAGCCTGAAGCTTATGAATTCTGGAACCTCTCTGAAGGATCCGAGTCATCTGACGGCTTATGGGCAACTGGAAGCGCCCCTGATGGCACAGGAGACTTCGTCTATGTGAAAGAGCCTGTCGCAAAAGGGAATGTGCCAATAACTAAAGTACCGTCAGAATCATTGCACCATGATTTAAATACATTAAATACATTGAAATAAAAACAACAAAGAGCTGGCCATATCCGCCAGCTCTTTTCCTATTTAAATCACATTTTCTCTTTCAAGGAGAGCAAGTGCTTGTCTTAAGCTTGCCTTCGTCACTAAATTCTTAATGTCGAGACCAAGACTTACCATCGTCTGGGCTATCTCCGGCCTCACTCCAGAGAAAATTGTGCCAATCCCGAGCAGTCTTAATGCATCCATAAGTTTAAACAATTCATTAGCAACCATCGTATCTATAATGATAACCCCAGAAATATCAATGATTAAGTGACTGATTCCCATATCTCTAGTTTTAACCAATGTTTCTTCCATAAGCAGCTGTGCTCTTTCTGTATCTAAATCCCCAATTAAAGGCAGAATAGCGATATTTTCTGTAATCGGCACAACTGGAACAGACAGCTCCAAAAACGCTTTTCTTGAATTATTGAGTGTATTCGCATAGGAATCCACATAAGACAGGCTGAAATTGTACAACGCATAATCCAGTAAAGGATCAATAATATCCTTCACCTCAAAAGCCTCATCGATGGAATAATCCTTTTCTTTCATCTCTGTCTTTAAAACTTCCCAAATTGCTGTTCTGTAGAATGACACATCCTTTAATGCCTCATCTAACGGTACTCCTTCGGAGGATAAATTCGCACCAGTGCTGATTCCCCAATCGGTAAATAAAGAACGAGCTCCTTTTAAATCTGGATAGTTTAACAGGCTTTTACCGAATAAGGAAACAAAATGAGCGCGCAGCTGAAGAATTTCTCCTTCAACAGAGCTGATTTGCGCTAATTTTTCAGAGCTTTCTCCCTCTATTCTCCGCTTATGCACAGTCAGCGCAATTTCTTGTGAATTTTGCAACAGCAAATTCCCTAAATGCTTTATATTTTCACTCATTAACCTGCTCCTCCAATTGATATTCAATAGCTTGTACTACCTATTATAGCAATTTCAGTTGCTACTTTCATAGAATCCTATTGTCTAGAATCTATTGAATTGTAAGGGTGCATAACTAGAGCTTAAAGGAAAAGCTGTCTTAAGCTGTTGCTAAGATAATCTCATCATTAAAGTAAATAACCTCTGTGAGAATCTTGCAGCCTTGCAATTGCTCAAATGCTTCCCGAGCTTCTTGTTCTGTAGTGAATTCAAATTGCGCAATATCATTTTCTGGTGAATAGACGGTTATAACCCACATCCGTTTTTTGCATCTCCTTTTTTATCTTTATTTCCTAATTTACGCTGTTTCATCAACTTTCAATGATAGGCCGGCCTTTAGTTTTTCTAATTGCAGTTCTTGCCTTAAATAAAGCTGTTCGGCCTCTGCTAACGATATTTCTTTAAAGCGGACAATTTCCCCCGGCTTCTTTTGAGCTAGCAGCGGTAGGTCCACCGTTGCGACTTGTGCGATTTTCGGGTAGCCTCCCGTCGTCTGCCGATCTGCCAGCAAGATAATGGGGTTTCCATCCTTCGGCACTTGAATCGTCCCATTTGTTACAGGTTCAGATAGGAGTTCAAATGAATCGGTCATTTCCAAGGGAGTGCCTTCCATTCTGTATCCCATCCGATCTGAATTCGGTGTAATACGAAAATCCTCCTTAAAGAAACGGTCTCTGCTTGATTCAGTAAAATAATCGAATTCTCCGCCTCTTATTACACGTATCACTGTTTCCTTCAGATTAATAAACGGTTCTGGATTAACATGCCAAGCAGTGGCAGCAAAGGATATTGCCCCAGCGCTGCTTTTTAAGTGCTGAAAACGGTGGGCAGCCCCGCCGCAAGTCAGTTTGTCACCTGCTGAAAGAGCCCGCCCTTTCAGCCCGCCGAGTTCTCCTCGCAAATAAGTGCTTTTGCTTCCAAGCACCTCCTGCACATCAAAACCGCCAGCAACAGCCATATACGTTCTGCAGCCTGAACGGGAAGCTCGGAACCGAAGCAGACTTCCCTTTTTTATCCACACTGGCCTCCATAGCGGGATTGACTCTTCTTCTATAACCGGAGCCAAATCTCCGCCTGTAACAGCAATAAGCAAGTCTTCTTCAACAAGGAATGACCCGCCCATTAACGTCATCTCCAGCCCTGCCTCATTCTCCTTATTGCCGACGAGCAAATTAGCAATACTCAAAGAGATAGAATCCATTGCTCCGCTGACAACTACTCCATATTTTTGATAACCGTATCTGCCCAGATCCTGCAAACTTGTCAGCATACCAGGGCGCTCCACTCTTAAGCTCATAGCACTGTCTCCTTATATTCCTTATACTCTTCTATTGAAATCGGCTTAAATCGGACAATATCACCAGATGTTAATAGAGTTGGCGGATTCTTGTCTGGATAAAAGAGGTTAATTGGTGTTCGTCCAATGATCTGCCAGCCCCCTGGGGTGGAAATCGGATAAACACCAGTTTGCATGCCAGCAATACCGACAGAACCTGCTGGTATTGATAATCTTGGAGAAGAATGGCGCGGTGTGGCAATCTGTTCAGACATTCCTCCTAAATAGGGAAAGCCAGGAGCAAAGCCAATCATATAAACGAGATATTCTGCTTGTGAATGGATATCTATTACTTCTTCCGGTGTTAATTGATGATATTTTGCCACTGCCTCTAAATCAGGGCCAAGCTCTCCCCCATAGCACACAGGAATATCAACCACTCTTTTTTCCCTTCTTTTTGACGTATGAAGACTCTTTAATCTTTCCTGCAGAATAGATTGGACAATACTATATGGTGACAAATCCTCTGGCTTGCCTTTCCCTTTATACATTTGAAAGACGAGTAAAGGACTATAAAAGATGGTCACACTAGTAAAAGCTGGCACACATTCTATAAAGCCGGGAAAAGAATTTGCTTCTATACAGTCTGTAAATGCCTTTACCTCTTCATGTACATCGGGACTTATTTCTGTGCCGAATTGGAGAAGTATCCCTGAGTCTCCGAGTGGTTTCATTTGAGTATCTGGTTTGTCACCGACAATATTTTCTCCCATATTATCCCCCTTCTTAAATTCCGATTTTCGGAATTACAGTTCCGTATATTAGATTATAAAACTATTATAATTATCAGAAATTTAAAACGCAACTTCTCTGAATAGAAAAGTGACATGAGCAACCATTACTCATGTCACTTTTATCTATTCTTTAGACAGCACTATATTTCCTGTTTAATGAGTCTGTCCGCCTATTTCCTGAATGTCCTTTTCAGTAACAACCGCTGCTTCAACTGCTGTCTTCAGCCCTTTAACTATCGTATCAAGTGCCATGCTTGGCTGACCTGGATGTGCTGTCGCCTGCTCAGGAAGGAATGGAATATGAATAAAGCCGCCTTTTATCTTGTTACCCATTTGCTCTAATACATTCATTAGACCATAGAAAATATGGTTGCAGACAAATGTGCCTGCAGTCTGGGAAACAGAGGCTGGCACTCCCTCCTTTCGCATTGCTTTCACGATGGCCTTGATGGGAAGTGTAGACCAATAGGCTGCTGGACCTCCTTCTACAACGGCTGTATCAATCGGCTGCTGTCCTTGATTGTCTGCAATCCGTGCATCATTGACATTAATCGCAATCCGCTCAATCGTAACATCAGGACGGCCGCCTGCTTGACCAACACAAATAACCAGCGCTGGCTTTATTTCCTTTATATATTCTTTTAATCTCGCTATTGATTCATCAAAAACAGTTGGAACTTCTCGTGCTTCTATTAAATAATCTCCAATTTTAACACCATCAAGCTTTTTAACAGATTCTAAAGCTGGGTTAGTTGCTTCTCCTCCAAATGGATCAAATCCTGTCAGCAAAATCTTCTGCATTTCATATCCCTCCTAATTGTTTGGTTAATACGAAATCAAAAATGGTATACAAGGAAATACATCAGCAGCATATTAATAATAAACACTGGTATAGCCACAGGTATTTGTGCTTTAATGACTGCATTTTTATCCTTTAAATTCAAAAGCATTGCTGGAACAATATTAAAATTAGCAGCCATCGGCGTCATCAATGTTCCACAATAGCCTGCAAACATACCAAGTGCTGCCATGATAGCAGGATTGCCGCCATGGAGCTGAACAATCAAAGGAAGCCCGATTCCTCCTGTTATTACAGCAAAAGCAGCAAAAGCATTTCCCATAATCATCGTGAACAGCAACATTCCGATACAATAAGCAGCTACAGCTACAAAAGCATAATTTGTCGGCAGGAAATCTCCGACAATTCCTGATACAACATCACCGACGCCTGCCTTAGAGAATATTCCGCCTAATGCTGCGAGCATCTGCGGCAAAATAACTGCCCAGCCTACAGCTTGAAGGAGACGGCTCCCTTCATTAATAGGAACTGTTGCCTTTGCCTTTGTGATTAGCTGTGCCGCTATAAAGGCGATAATTGTTGCAAGCCCAAGAGCAATCAATGTAACATTCTCCGGATTTACAAGCTGGACAGAACCAAACTTGATTTTTCCAAGAGTCAGTGTTCCTACAATGGTGAGAACTGGAATCAAGATAGCTGGAAGGAATATTTTATTTCTAAGTCTTTCTGCATGCCCTTCTCTTTCAGCAGAATCTGATTCTTCCTCTTTTGACTTTGTCACCTTTCCAATTGAAGCAACTATCACCATCACTAATACAAGGTATCCAACATAAAGCGGCGGGATTTGTTTGCCAACCAGGAAAGTTATCGCAAAAATCCCCCAGAAAATAGTGGATCCCCACCGGGTTGGATGATTCTTATCCAATGCAACACGAACTGCAACGAAGGCAACGATAATACCTAATAAGTAATAAAGTGTATCAAGCGTTATTAAGTGCATTACATTACCTCCTCATCTTTGTTCGTTTTTGCCAAGTTGTTTAAACTGCCGTTTTTTCCTGCCGCTTTGGCAATACGTCTATCAAGTCTGTTAAAACGGAACCAGCTTACAATCAATGCAGTAATGGCAGTAGGAATGCCCCATAATGCCATATCCCAAACCTCTACATGAATGCCGACTGAATCAAAGAAACCCTTCATCAGCAGGATTGCACCTGTTGCGATAAAGATATCCTCTCCGAAAAACCAGCCTGTATTTTCGGCAGCAGCAGAATGTGCCTTTATATCATTTTTTGTTTTTTCCGACAGATCGCCATATCGTGCAGCCGCCGCTCCTTCAGCCATTGGTGCAACAAGAGGCCGGACCGTTTGAGCATGTCCGCCGATATTAAGGCCTATTGCCGCAGAACCTTCGCGGATAAACAAGTAAGTCAACAACACACGTCCTGTTGTTGCATTTTTTGCTTTTTTAATTAAAGATTCTGCTCGCTCTTTCAGACCATAACGCTCGAGCACCCCAATCACCGGCAATGTCAGGATAATTGGTAAAGACATATAGCGGTTATCGATAAAGAATTGCCCAAATAAAGTTAGTATTTCATTAAAAGAATAGCCTGACACAAGGCCTGTTACAATACCTGCAACGGTAACAACCAGCAATGTGTTAAAACGAAATGCAAAGCCAATTGCCACAACAAGAATTCCTATTAGTTTAATCATCTATAAGATTACTCCCTTCTATGTATCTATTACTTTAAGTATGACGACATCCATTTCTAACAGTTCCGATTTTCGGAACTGAAGTTCTGAATTATTAGATTTATCTGTTATATTATACTAGTAAGAATAAAAATACAATATAATTTATTATTTCAAACTAACATTATCGAAAAGACCCTACATGTAGAGGTTTAAATCAGCTAATTTAAATATTATAAAAATTTGCTGATATGCATAAATACTGTTTTATGCTACGATATTCGAAACAATAGTTCCTTAAATCGGAATATTAAGTTGGGAGGCATTTTTTTGTATAAAGTTGATTTGAACTGTGATTTAGGTGAAAGTTTCGGAGCATATAAGATAGGAATGGATGAAGAGATTCTTCGCTTCGTTACATCAGCAAATATTGCCTGTGGTTTTCATGCTGGCGACCCATCAGTGATGAGGAATACGGTAAAGCTTGCACTCAATAATAACGTTAAAATCGGTGCACATCCAGGCCTTCCCGATTTAGCTGGGTTCGGACGACGAAACATGAATATCTCGCCACAAGAAGCACATGATATTGTCATTTACCAGATTGGCGCTTTGTCTGGCTTCGTCAAAGCAGAAGGTGCAAAGATGCAGCATGTTAAGCCCCATGGAGCGTTATACAATATGGCTGCCAAAAACAGCCTTCTTGCAACTGCAATCGCAGAAGCAGTCTATAAAGTTGACCCAGAATTAATACTATTCGGTTTAGCTGGCAGTGAACTAGTCACTGCTGGTGAAAGAATCGGTCTGCAAACAGCAAATGAAGTATTTGCCGATCGCACATACGATAGCGGCGGTACGTTAACACCGCGAACAGAGCCAGATGCCCTTATCCATGACAAGAACCAAGCGGTCGGCCAAGTAATCCGCATGGTTAAGGAAGGAAAAGTCACTACTAGACAAGGAGCAGATATATCTGTCAAAGCTGATACTATTTGCATTCATGGCGACGGCTCTGAAGCTCTCACTTTTGCCCAGCAAATCAAGGAAACCCTTGAAAAATCAAGGATTGAGATTACCCCTTTCCGCTCTTAAGGACATATAAAAAGGACATGAGATTATACATCCATGTCCTTTATCTTATTCTATATATCCCAATTTGCGGGAAATCTCCAATGCAGCTGCCTTCACTTTCTCAGAAAGCGGCCCCAGCTTGTCCTGCTTATAATTAACATCAAGCCCAGCAACGCTAATGCCTGCTACGATTTCTCCTTTAAAGTTAAAAACCGGTGCAGCAAGAGCAGCCGAATAATCCTCTAGCTCTGAATAACTGACAGAGAAACCATTTTCCCTTGATTCCGTAATCAGCTGACGCAGTTTTTCTCTGTCTGTGATTGTACCTGACGCAATTGGCTGTAATTCTGTTTCATCAATATATTTCTCCCGCTCCATATACGGCAGGAAAGCAAGAATAACACGAGAGCAAGCACCCGCATAAAGAGGTGTCCTTCTCCCAATTGCCGTATAAAGCCTCACAGGCTGTTTCGTGTCCAGCTTTTCAATATAAATGGCCTCATTTCCATCGCGGACAATCAAGTTAACTGCTTCGCCAACCTCCTGGTGAAGCATATGCATTACAGGCAAAGCTAACTGCCTAATATCAAGCCTCTCTGACACCAAATGGCCGAACTGAAGAAACAAAAGCCCAAGCGAATATTTCCCATCCACATCCTTATCAAGTAAACCCATTTCCTCGAGCGACAGCACCATCCTGTACACAGACGTCTTTGGAATACCTGAAAACTGAACAATCTCATTAAAGCTCAGCTTTGAATGGTGAAGGAAAAGATTAAGAATGTCCATTGACTTTACTACCGTTTTATTTTTGCTTTGCAAGAGCATTCCTCCTTTTTGAGCATGGTATTTCCGTTTTCTTTCTGCCACTATTATACCTTATTGAGAGGATTGGAAGAATGGGTATTCCAGAAAAGATAAGGCCATCCATCAGTCATAAACAGATGAATGGCCTTATCTTTTAAGAAAAATTTATTTATTATCCTCCGTAAGCTCTAAGGATATCTTCTTTTTCCCTATCTTACTTGCAATAGGAAGAAACACACTATTTCCAACTAACAATAGCGCTGCTGTAATTCCGATGATCAATGAGTAATAAATCGAAATTTGCCCAGAATCTATTAGCAAAATCACGGCGGTAAAAAGTAAACCTGCTATTATTCCAAGCAGCAGCCCTATTATTATATACAGATTGACTTGGGTTAAAATGACCTTTTTTATCCCCTTCCGATCAACAGAAATAGTCCTTAATATTGCAAACTCTTTTCTTTTGGAATAAATATTGTTACCTAGTGTAGTAACTACACCCAACATCACACACACCAAGATGACAACCATAACCACAATAAAAACAGACCATCTTTGCAAGAACAACTCATTAGCTTTTTCAACAGACTGCTGATATACATTAACTTGAAGTTCTGGGTACTGCTGTTTTAGTGCTTCTAATTCTTGAACAGTTTGTTTTTCATCGTTAGAAGTGATGTACATTGCGCTAAATTTCGTAAATTCCTCTTTGAATGATGTATTTTCCCAATCGATATACGCATCAGCATTAGGTAGATTTTTTACTGCAGCTCCCACAATAAATGTATCCAAAAATACAGGACTTTGCTTTTCTTCCGAGTATAAGCCCAAGTCGATAGAATCACCTACTTTAAGTCCATGCTTTTCTAAAAATGCCTCAGATACAACAATTAATTTACTATCATCCTCCATTTTTGGAATGATTCCTTGTTGCTCCATCCCTTTTATATCGGCTAATGTATACTCCAAATTAGGATCATCATCGTTTCCGATTATCACTGCCCCAGAAGTAGTGCTTTGAGAGCTTACTTTCTGAACTCCGCTAATTTCTTTTACGTTTTTCTCCAAATCCTTTGGTTCAATCATTGAATCATATACTAGACGACTATTCAGCACAATGGAGGTTGGAAATTGTTCTTTTAAATAGTTTATTTCATTTTGCTGGATTGTCTTTAACATAACAGACCCAAATACAGCGATAATCATCATCGCGCTGATTGTTAACATCACGAATGTATTTTTTCTGACTTGAGGCACTAAGTTTTTAATTGCGATATAAGAAACATTTCCAAACAGCTTTTTTATTATTGGCAGAACCCCTATTAAAGCAGCTGATAGATAGACAGGAAAAAGAAGATAAATGCTGCTTAGTAAAAACAACGCAGCTATAAAGATACACAAAACTCCCGTCCCTTCTGTTTTGGGCATTACTTTACCAATACAAATCAATAACAGGGCAATAAAGATCAAACCAAACCCAATATTTCTGCGAGTTTTCCTATAACTGAAATCATTCTTTTCATTTTCCTGCATGATTTTAAGCGGTAATAATTTTGAACTTTTATAAGCTGGAATCAGCATAAATATTTGTATAATCATACCGCTTGCTAGTGCAATCATTAAACTTTCCTTATAGTTATAACCCGCTGCTGTTGGTAAATGGAAAGAAAATATCGCTTCAAGCCCTGGTTGAATATATTGATGACTAACGATAGCTAATAGGAAGCCGCCTATTGTGCCCGCTATTGTAATAAGACTGCTTTGAATGAGTATTATGTTAGATAATTGTTTGGTTGTGGCGCCAATGGAACGCAAAATCGCAAATTGATTTTTATACTTATATAAAAATAATTCAAAATTGGCAACAATCAATAACGCTGTAATGATTAACATTAGAAAAGCTAAAGAGTAGATGAAAATTTTCAGAGACTGTACATTCCTTTTTAGAAATTCATCTTCTTCAGCAATATCAATCCTTACACCGGCATCATATTTCTTAATATCATTGGCAAGCAAAAGTGGATCAACATTCTTTTTCGCTTTGACTAGCACATAAGTAGCCTCTACATGTTGACCGGATCTATGCTTTACTAATTCTTTGGCTGTTGGTTTAGAAACAATGAGCATATCGGGAGTAAGCCCACTTGCGTTTAAATCCTCTAATATCTCTGTTACCGTAAACTCCCTGCCTTCAATACCTACCTTTTGACCAGCTTTTACTTGTAAGCTTTCAGCCAAACTTTCATTCATCATAACTTCATTTTCATTTATATCCTCTTTTAAATGATATCTGCTCTTTGCTAGATAATCATTTTCTAGACCAACTGAATAAATGTCTGCTTGCAATTTATCTACCTTTAGCTGGTTAATGATGACTGGAGATATCTTTTGAATATCTTTGTTTGTCTGCAAAGCAGAAATAAAGTCTCGATCGACGTTTTTACTCAGTTCCGCATTATAGCCGACAGATAAATCCATCTCTCCATACATTTTTTGCACTTCTTCTCTTAACGAGCGCTCCGCATTTGTTGCGAAAGCTACCATAACAACCACTAAAAAGACCGATAAAAGTACACTAATAACAGAGGAAAATGTTATAAATTTATTTTTTTGAAAGAAGCGCAAGGCTAGTCCTTGTATTGTTTTCATCATACCTTGAACTCCAACAGCTTCCCAAAATGCTCTAAAATATCATCCATCGCTTGATTCCCAGAACAATCATATTCATTCACAATCTGTCCATCATGAAAAAACAGCACACGATCAGCAAAAGCTGCAACATGTGGATCATGTGTAACAACTATAATTGCTTGGTTCAACGTCTCTTTCATCTTTACTAAAACCTGAAGAATTTCATTTGAAGTATTATAATCCAAGTTCCCTGTGAGTTCATCCGCCAACACAATTGGCGGTGCAGTTATCAATGCCCTGCCGATTGCAACCCGCTGCTGTTGTCCGCCTGATAATTGAACTGGTCTTTGTTTCCTCCAGCCCAAGAGCCCGACAAACTGTAACATCTCATCTACTTTCTCATCTATATAAGACTTTTTCTCTCCCTTTAGAATAAGTGGCAAAGCAATATTCTCTTCCACTGTTAAATCTTTCAAAAGATGAAAAGCTTGAAAGATAAAGCCAATTTTATCTCGCCGATAATAAGTAGCATTTGGTTCTGTAAACATTTCTGTTTGTTTTTGGCCATATAATTGAATTTCCCCTTTATCTGGCTCATCCAATGCTGCCAACACGTTAAGCAACGTACTTTTTCCCGAACCGCTTGTCCCCATTATGGCAATCAGTTCCCCTTCATATAACTCAAATGAAACATCCTTTAATGCTTGCACCTCATGACCGACACCTTTATAAACTTTTGATAGATTTCTTACAGATAAAACAGATTTATTAACCACAACAAGTCACCTCAAAATTATATAAGTGCATGTTTCTTCCAATGATTTTCTGATTATATTTTTTCATAGTTTCAATAATTTTCCAAGTAATAACTAAGATATATTGGAAAATAAAAAAGTATCCTTACCAATCAGTTAGAGGGTAAGAATACTTTTTTAACTTCATAAGGGATATATTCCTTGTTTATTCGTTATTATAGATAGAAAATATCTCTTTATAATACTCGTTATAAAGTTTTTCCTTTTCCTCTCTGGCTTTTTCCATATCTTTAGAGAAAACTTCTTTAACTCCTGAAAATTGCTCAAGAGTAATAATTGTACCGGAAAAGGGATTTATAGTAGCCATATATCCATCGTTATTATCATAAAATGTAACAAACCACTTGATTGGATCTACTGGAATATCCTCCTGGACAATTTTAATATCATAAGTTAGGTTGCTGACATCCTTTGTTTCTTTAAATGCGTTAATAGCTATTAATAGCGCTTCTTTTTCTGAAATGCCATCTTTGATTCCATATTGAGATAATTCATTTGATGAATCTTTTATTTGCTCAGTTTTCTGATTTTCTTCAAGATTAGCAGCCTCAACGGTTTTAACCTTTGAATTTTCTGTTGTTGCAGCTAGAACAGAAGGAAAAGCAAAGCTATTGACTAAAAGCCCAGCGCAAAAAGTGAATCCTGTAATGTATGCCCCGACTATATATTTCCCTTTTTTCATTTAAGCCCCCTATATACAGAATGTAATATCCCTTATATGAAGCAAGGATACACTCATGATATTTTTGAGTTGCTATTAAGTTGTTAGAGTCTTGTTAAAGATTATCCTTATTGTCGTACCTTTTTGTGATTGAATGTCCAAATCAGCATTATGATATTTAGCTATTTGAGCAACAATACTTAGACCTAAGCCGAAACCTCCAAATTCACGAGAACGAGATTTATCAACACGATAAAAGGGTTCAGTTATTTTTTTTATTTCTTCTTTATCTAAACCAATACCATAATCTTTTACTTCAACTATAAACTCTTCCTTCTCATCAACATATGACCTTACAGCTATTAAGTCATTATCCTTAGAGGCTCTTGCTGAATTCTCTACCAAGTTAATTAATAGCGACAGTAACAGTGTTTCATCACCTAACAAGGACTTTACCTCTGCTCTTGTCTCTAGATGAATATTTTTCTTTTTTAAAATTGGATTCATGAACCTATATAAAGCAGCAAACAACCCCTCCATATTAACCTCTTTAAAATCTTTATTTTTGGTACGCATTGATGTTAAATCAAGAAGTTTAATGGACAATTTTTGCAGTCTTTCTGCTGCTTCATTGAGATGTTGAGTTGCGATGAGACGTTGTTTCTCCTTATACTTTGCCTTTTCCAAGTATTCTGAATAACCTAAAATAGAAGTAAGCGGCGTCTTCATTTCATGAGCAAGATTATCAATAAACTGCTGTTTATTTTGTGATTCCTTTGTTAATTGACCAATTTTATCTTCTATTGAATCAGCCATCATATTAAACGTACTCCCCAGAGTGCCAAGCTCATCCCTTCGTTTAATATGAACTCTTTTATGAAAAGCTCCATTTGCTATCTCACTTGTAATAGAAATCATTTTATTTAGTGGACCAGTTAATCGTTTTAAAAATATGAAATTTAAAATACCCAGTACAATACATACTAGAATACTAACTATTACGAATACACGGCTCATTGAAGAAAGAAAGACATCAAGTTGACTAATATTTCGAGCATAAACAAGGGAGTAATTTGGATTTGAAGGTAATGGTGAAGATACAAGTAAATATCTCTTGCCACCCAATTTTTTCGTTTGTATCTTCCTCGTTTCTTTCTCTTGAATACCTAGTAGCTTACTATCTAAGATTGGAGTATTTGAATATACTTTCGTGTTTTCATTGTATAATGCAAGGTAAACATTTTGATTCTCATAGTAATTTGCAAGTGGTTTTATAAGAGAGGTTAGTTGCTCTTTGTTGTAAGAAGCAGACTGAAGGAATTGACTTATACTATTTTCTATGGATTTTAAAATAATCGATTGTTCCCGTATACTATTTTCTTCTTCTCTTTGAAGACTGAAATGGTAAGAAGAAGATATTAGTACAAAAGCTGCTATGTCAAATAACGTAATAAAAATGAAAAATGTACTCAAAAAAATCTTTTGCCAGAAGTTCATTTTTGAAACTCCAGTCGATACCCAAACTTGTATACTGTCT